>JAZNHK010000084.1:0-36300 GCA_045576915.1 Acutalibacteraceae bacterium | reverse complement strand
CGTTACTCACCCGTCCGCCACTAAGAAACTTAATCACTTGGCCGAAGCCTTGTTCTTAAGCTCTCCGTTCGACTTGCATGTGTTAGGCACGCCGCCAGCGTTCGTCCTGAGCCAGGATCAAACTCTCTAAAAAATTGTATTAACACATCTTTCGATGTCTAAACCTTTTTCAGAGCTTTCTCGCTCATTTTCGATACTCTAGCGTATCGCTCTCTCAAACTTCTTTCGAAGCCCGAATTTTACTGTCGCAAAATCTCTTTTACGCTCAAAAAAATCTCAAGGGTTTCTTTGTTTCTCGTTGTTTAATTTTCAAGGTTCGTTGTGCTCTCTCGAAGAGTGCCTGAATATAATATCACGTTCGATATCATTTGTCAACGATTTTTTTAAGTTTTTTCAGCGAAATCTCAACCCACCCGGGTGTTTCGCCTTCTTCCTTTTCAAAGAGCTTTTCAGCTTTGCTGTTGTGCTCTTTCCATCGCCAACGTGACGGAATTATATCACCATAGTTTTGATTTGTCAATACCTTTTTTCAAGTTTTTTAAACTTTTTTACCAATCACAATATGTTGTGGTTGTGCATATTTACCAACCACAATTCTTATATTCAAACGCTATCATATTCAATGTATATTTTGTCCTCAAATGAAAAAACTACTAAAAAATTATTTGAGGTGTAATATGAAAAATAATAAATCAGAAACTATGTTTCAGAAAATCACACATTCAAAATACGGTAGTTTTCTAGCTTTACTTCTGGTATTTTCCATTATTATTGGTAGTGGACTTATATATACTACCCAATCAAAACAAAAATATTCACAAGAAGTACTTTCTAAAGTTGGCTCCCGTGGAGACGAAGTAAGACGAATACAGAACAAATTAAAGTCTCTCGGCTTTTTCAATGGAACTGTTGACGGGATTTATGGTGTTCAAACACAAAGTGCTGTAAAACGTTATCAACGGTCAGTAGGAATCACTGCAGACGGAGTAGCCGGTCCTAAAACACTTTTATATTTAGGTCTTGGTTCTTCCTCAGGCAGTTCAACCAGCGGTTACAGTTCTTCTGATACTTTTCTTCTTGCAAAAATTATTGCTGCAGAAGCTCGAGGAGAAAGTTATACCGGTCAGGTAGCCGTTGGTGCTGTTGTTCTCAATAGGGTTGATTCTTCATCTTTTCCTGACACTGTTTCAGGTGTTGTATACCAAGCCGGTGCATTTTCAGCTGTAAGAGATAGCAACTGGTCAGTGGCACCTGATGCAACATCCCGCAAAGCCGCACAAGATGCACTAAATGGTTGGGACCCTACCGGCGGAGCATTATATTATTATAATCCGGCAAAAACATCCAACAAATGGATTCGCACCCGTCCTGTTATCACCACAATCGGACAACATGTTTTTTGCCGCTGAGCTACTATATATAATAGTATATAAAAATAGTTCAAAATCTCTGTTTTTGTATTCTTACAAAAGCAGAGATTTATTTTTGTATACAATAACTTCTTAATGGTAAAATATTAAGGCTTTTTAGTTTTATTTTGACAAAAATGTAACAATGTACTTGATAATTTTCTTCATTTAGTGTATGCTAATGTGGGGAAAATTGGTAGGGAATATTTTCCATCCCTTACCTTGATATAATAACTTCCTTATACAATTATAAAATAGATAAAGGAGAAATCGCAAATGCAAAAGGTTCAATTTACCGAAACCGTGTTGCGTGATGCTAACCAGTCACTTATCGCAACCCGTATGAAGTTCAATGAGTTCGAGCCGATTCTCTCAAAACTCGACAAAGCAGGTTACTACTCTCTCGAGTGCTGGGGCGGTGCTACATTCGACTCTTGCCTTCGTTACCTTAATGAAGATCCCTGGGAAAGACTCAGAAAAATCAAAAAAGCTTGTCCTAACACAAAGCTCCAGATGCTTTTAAGAGGACAGAACCTCCTCGGTTATCATCACTATCCCGATGACGTTGTCAGAATGTTCGTTAAAAAGAGCGTTGAAAACGGAATTGATATTATCAGAATTTTTGATGCTCTCAATGACGTTAAAAATATCGAAGTTGCAGTAGATGAAACAGTTAAAAACGGTGCTATTGCTTCCGGTGCCATCTGCTACACAATCAGCCCCATCCATACTCTTGACTCTTATGTTGAGCTTGCTAAGAATATGGTGAGCATCGGTTGTCAGACAATCGCTATCAAGGATATGGCAGGTATTCTTAGCCCTGCAGAAGCACACAAGCTTGTTTCTTCACTTAAAGATGCGGTTGATGTTCCTCTTGTTCTCCATACTCACAGCACAACCGGTCTTGGCTTTATGACTTGCCTTAAAGCTGTTGAAGCAGGTGTTGACGTTATTGACACTGCTATCTCCACAATGTCCGGCGGTACTTCACAGCCCGCAACAGAAACTCTTAATTACACTCTTGCAGAGCTCGGTTATGAATCAGGTCTTGATAACGAAGCTCTTCGTGATATCGCTGATTTCTTCAAACCCATCAGAGCGAAAGCTCTTGAAAGCGGTCTTCTTAATCCCACAGTTCTTGCAACTGATGCAAAGGCTCTTGACTATCAGGTTCCCGGTGGTATGCTTTCAAACCTTGTTGCTCAGCTTACTGCTCAGGGTAAAATGGATAAATTTGACGAGGTTCTTCTTGAAACTCCCAGAGTTCGTGAAGATTTAGGTTATCCTCCCCTTGTTACCCCCATGAGCCAGATGGTTGGCGTTCAGGCTACTGCAAACGTTCTTGCAGGCGAACGTTACAAAAACGTTTCTAAAGAAGTTAAATCCTACCTTATGGGCGAATACGGTAAAGCTCCCGGCAAGGTAAACGAGGATGTTAAAAAGCAGATTCTCGGCGACGAAAAAGAAATCGAAGGCAGATATGCAGATACACTTGAACCCGCATTCGAAGCTGCAAAAGCAGAAATCGGCAAAAAAGCAAAGAGTGATGAAGATGTTCTTTCATACATCGCATTCCCCACTCAGGCAGAAAACTTCTTCGATTATCGAGATGAAATGGCTTCTAAAACATACAGCTATGAAATCAAGGCTATTGACTAAGGAGGGTTTAAAATGACTTTTCTTCCTTTGTTCAGCATACCCGATGCACTCAGCACATCAGGATTTGGTTTCATTCTTGTTCTTATAGTTCTTGCTGTTATTATGTTTTTTGTTAAAATTCTTTCTAAAGCTATTAACGGTGCTAAAAAAGAAAAGAACGAAGAAACAGTTTCAGAAGTACAGAGCCCTGCACCCGTTCATACTGCACAACCCGAAACAGTTGTTGCAGAAGAACCTGCTAAAACAGAAGTTGTACTCCCTTACACCCCTGGCTATGTGACTCTAGATGGTGTTAAGGAGCAGGATGCGGCAGTTATTATGGCTATCACCTCTCACGAATCAGGTATTCCACTTGAAAGACTTTGCTTTAAATCTATCAGACGTCTTAATCAGGAACCCGAACTTATTAACATCGAAGAACAGGATGCCGCTGTTGTTATGGCTATTATTTCCGACAAAACAGGCATTTCCCTTGATAATCTTATCTTTAACTCAATCAAATTAGTGGAGGAATAATAATATGAAATACAATGTTACTTTAAATGGTAAAATTTACGAAGTTGATGTTACAGAATCCGATGCAGTTGTAACAGGCGTTACTCAGGTACCCGTTGCAGTTGCAGCTCCCACAGTTGCTCCTGTTGCAGTTGCTCCTGTTGCAGCTCCCGAAGCACCTGTTGCTAAAGAACCCACTGCTGCTCCTGCAGTCGCTCCTGTTTCCGCAGATGGCACACAGGTTAAAGCTCCCATGCCCGGCACAATTCTTGCTGTTAAGAAAAATGTTGGCGAAGCAGTAAAAGCTGGCGACGTTATCGTTGTTCTTGAAGCTATGAAAATGGAAAATGATATTGTTGCTCCCTGCGACGGTACTGTTAAATCTATCAACGCTCCCAAGGGCTCAACAGTTAACACAGACGATGTAATCGCTGTTATCTGATCGAATCTCTCAATACTTAATATTATAATTAACATTTGAAAGGTTTACTATGGATATTTCTTCAATTTTAACTAATCTCTGGGAGCAATCCGGCTTTTACCTTTTGGAATGGCAGAACCTTGTTATGCTTGGTGTTGCATTTTTCTTTTTATTCCTTGCAATTAAAAAGAACTATGAACCTCTTTTACTTGTTCCCATCGCATTTGGTATTATACTTGCAAACCTTCCCGGTGCAAATATGATGCTTGATACCACGGGCGGTCAGTTAGGCAGTATCGGACAAGCCGTTGTTGAAGGCACACATTGGTACGATTCAGGTGTTCTTCGTATTCTCTATGTGGGTGTTAAATCCGGTATTTTCCCTTGCCTTATCTTTATGGGCGTTGGTGCTATGACTGACTTCGGTCCCCTTCTTTCAAACCCCATAAGCCTTCTTTTGGGTGCGGCAGCTCAGCTTGGCGTTTACTGTGCATTCCTTCTTGCAATTGCATTTGGATTTGAACCTGCAGAAGCAGCATCAATTGCAATTATCGGTGGTGCAGATGGTCCTACAGCTATCTTCCTTACATCAAAATTAGCATCACATCTGTTAGCACCAATAGCGTTGGCGGCATATTCATATATGGCACTTATTCCCGTTATTCAGCCGCCTATTATGAAATTTCTCACCACAGAAAAAGAACGCAAGGTAGAAATGAAACAGTTAAGAAAGGTTTCAAAAACAGAGAAAATCATTTTCCCTGTCGCAGTACTTGTTCTTTGTGCTTTCCTTCTTCCTTCGGTTGCTCCCCTTCTCGGTATGCTTATGCTTGGTAACCTTTTCAAAGAATGTGGTGTTACGGAAAGACTTTCCGAAACGGCTCAGAATGCACTTATGAACATTGTTACAATTATGCTTGGTGTAACAGTTGGTGCTACTGCTAACGGACAGGACTTTTTACAGTTAAAAACTGTTCTTATTATTGGTCTTGGTCTTTTGGCATTCTGCTTCTCAACAACAGGCGGTGTGCTCTTCGGTAAAATTCTTTATGTTGTTACCGGTGGTAAAATCAATCCCCTTATCGGTGCAGCAGGCGTTTCCGCTGTTCCTATGGCAGCACGAGTTGCACAGAACGAGGGTAGAAAATACAATCCCACAAACTTCCTTTTAATGCACGCAATGGGTCCTAACGTTGCAGGCGTTATAGGTTCAGCAGTTGCTGCAGGCTTCTTACTTGCAGTATTCGGTTAATAAAAAAATTTATCATCCGTCTTTTTCAGAAAACTGATAAAGACGGATGATTTTTGTTTTTAATTCATTGCGACTCTTGTGAAAAGTCGTTTCATTTCTTGTGCTAACAGATGTCTTTCTTCGGTAGACACCGAAACCTCGTTTTCAACAAGCTCTTTTGCTGTTTTTTGTGCTTCATAAAGGATTCTTGTATCTGTCATAAGGTTCGCAATTCGCATATCGGGAAGACCATGCTGACGAGAACCAAAGAAATCGCCCGGTCCTCGCATTTCAAGGTCTTTTTTTGCTATTTCAAATCCGTCAGAAGTACGGCACATTGTTTCGAACCTGTCTACCGCTTCTTCATTTTGTGCATCGGAAAGGAGAATGCAGGTGCTCTCTTCACTTCCTCTACCGATACGACCTCTCAACTGATGAAGCTGAGAAAGTCCAAAACGTTCTGCATTTTCTATAACCATAACAGTTGCATTGGGTACATCAACACCCACCTCAATAACAACAGTTGAAATAAGAAGTTGAATTTCCCCTGAATAGAAACGTGACATTACCGCATCTTTTTCCTTCGGTTTCATTTGTCCGTGAAGAAGACCTAATGTGCAATCAGCAAAATAGGTTGATTTCAGATAATCATAATATTCCGTTGCAGGAACTAGGTCACTATCACTTTCGGAAACGAGAGGACAAACAATATACGCCTGATGACCTGAGGCTATATTCTTTCTGATAAAATTATATATTCTTTCGTGATAACTTGTGGGTACATGATATGTTTTTATGGGTTGCCTTCCTTTTGGTAACTCATCAAGCACAGAAATATCAAGGTCGCCATAAATCATCATAGCAAGTGTTCTTGGTATTGGTGTTGCCGACATAACAAGGGTATGGGGGTTGTTACCTTTATTTGAAAGGCTTGCCCTCTGCCCAACCCCAAAACGATGTTGTTCATCGGTTATTACAAGCCCAAGATTTTCGAACTCAACATCGTTCTGAATAATCGCGTGTGTTCCAACAACAATATCACATTCGCCACTCTGGAGCTTTTCTCTTATAATTCTTTTATTTTTGGCGGTAACCGAACCTGTTAAAAGTTCAATTTTAATGTCATCACCAAAAAAATTTGAAAGGGTTTTAAAATGCTGATTTGCGAGAACCTCTGTTGGTGCCATTAAAGCTGCCTGAAAGCCATTTTTAACTGCATTATACATAATTGCCGCCGCAACTGCTGTTTTGCCCGAGCCAACGTCACCTTGAAGAAGTCGATTCATTTGCTTATTACTGTTCATATCCGCTATTGCTTCTGCAACCGCTTTCTTTTGTGCATTTGTTGGTTCAAAGGGTAATGTACTATAGAAATCTTGTGTATAATCTGTTTTTATAGGTGAAGATATTCTATTTCCGCCCTCGGTTTTTTCGCTCATAAGCCCCATTTGCAAAAGCAACAGTTCCTCAAAAATCAGTCTGCGTTTTGCAAGAGTAAGCTCCGCCTCACTTTGTGGAAAATGAATTGCTCGCAAAGCATCTTCAAAACTCATAAGGCGATACTTTTTTACAATGTATTGGGGTATTATTTCTTGAATATTACCTTTTATCTCTCTCAAAGCAGACTCAACAAGCCTTTCTGTTGTTTTGGAGGGCATTGAAGCACTTGCTTTATAAACAGGTCTTATTCTTTGCTTTTCCAAAGATTTTTCAAATCTTGGAGAAAGCATTGTTTTGTTATTATATTTATCTAATGTGATTTTTCCGTAAAAAAGATATTCGGTATCTTCGACAAGCTGGTCTTTTACATATTTATTATTGAAAAAGGTGACTGGTATATAGTCACTTCCGTCGGAAATTACGGTTTTAACAAGAATTCTTCCGCCGTTTATTTTAACAACCTGTGAATTTTGGGCAACAACTGCCCTTACACAGATATTTTCGTTAATCTGTGCTTCTCTTAAAGATGTGGTTTTGTTCCAATCCTCGTATGCACGGGGATAATTTCTTAAAAGGTCACCGATACTGTAAATCCCCTGTTTGGCCAGAGTTTTTGCACGTGCCTCACCAACACCTTTTAAAAACTGAATTCTTGTGTCGAAATTAACCATATAATCACCACCAATACGAATGCAAAATTGAAAATGCAAAATGCAAAATTTCGGGTGCTACGCACAGTATTATAAATTAACAATGTATTTAAATTTAACTTTTTGCACCTGAAGGAAGTCATATATAATGATAGTAGCAAATAATAAGTGATATTTGTATAGCTATTATTATGGGCAGTCCTATCATAAACCTTTTATGCTTTGTTTTATGTCGAATTTTTAGCATTGTAAAAAATTCTGCTACACTACCACCCAAAACAGCCAATAAGAACAAGATTTTTTCGGGCACTCTGTGTTTAGTCCATTTTTTAGCAGCTTTTTTATCATAAACAGTAACTATCGAAGTAATTACAGAAATCACCGCAAAATAAATTAAAATATATTCCATTTGATTCCACCCTTAGAACATTTGTTCTAATATATGATAACACAAACAATATAAAAATACAAGCATAAAATTCAGAAGCAAGGCGTGTTATTCCACCTTGCTTCTGAATTATAATTATTTTTCCTTTTGAATGGTATCAAAATCCACCAATTTTGACAACACTGCAATAAAAATAAACATTATTGGTGTTGTGAATGGTTGGGCGATATTTACTGATGCCTGCACCCAATATGCTATAAGACCGCACAATATACTCATTGCCACGGCATTAGAACCAACACGCCTTACGCACTTTTTGATTGTACCAAAAATTATGCTTATATATGCCCCTAATCCAAACACACCAACGCTAATCAAGTATTGAAGATATTCGTTGTGAGCCTGGTCAAGAGATTTGTTTCTATAAAAGCCGGTTTTTTCTGTAAGATGGTGATAGGTTTCCGGCCCAAAACCAAAAAGTTTAGAAACAATAGGTGCATCATAAAATTCTTTAACACAAAAAGCCCAGTTTTGACCTCGGTTTGTACCCCATTTTTCAGAAAATTTCAAATAATTATCTAAAGTACCTAAATCAACATCTTTAAAAACGGTGTTTATAAGAATAATACTGACAACACCTAAACTTAAACCAATAACCAATACTATACCATATATTTTCTTTATGTGTATCACAGCATCAGGCTTTTTACTTGCAATAATAAACAGTCCTGTAAACAAAACAATTAAAATGCATACAATAACAGGATTAGAAACAAATTTCATTAGTGCTGAAGGTTCGAAATTCAAACTATCTTTTATAAAACCGCTATAATATAAATTTGTATATATAGCAATTGTAAAAAGAAATAAATAACATGAAGCCAAAAATCTTTTTAAAGCCCTTTTGTCATCCATAAGGAATAATAGAATCAAAAGCATTGCCAATAAAAAACCCAGTAAAAAACTTTCACTTGAAGTGAAAACCATACCAATTGAACCCATTACCACAAAACCTGTGAAAATGGCTAAGGTTTTTTTATCATTTGCTTTGCAAAAGCCTACTACAAGCATAGGTAACAAAATGTTAAAATATGCACTGTAAAAATTAACGTTACCAATAGTAGAAATATACAATTTTTGATTATCGGAAGATAACTCGGAATAAAAACCAAGAGGGTCAACAGAAACGCCATTTAATAAAGCAATTACAGAAACTATGCTAAAGCTGATGCCTGCCCATATCAAGCACTTAGGTGAAAAAGAAAAAGTGCGGGTTAAAACAAAATAAATAACTACATACAAAATAATTGTTGCAAATCCCTGATAGCGAGAGCCTATACCAAACAAAACATCCTTACTGCCATATTGAGACAGAACGCCCGAAATAAAATAAGAAAGAGCAAATAAGATAAAAGCAACATCCAAAAAACATAGTTTAAAGCGAATGGATTTTAACAAAACATTCCGGTTCATTAGCAAAAAAATCAAAAACACGGATAATTGAATTATTATATAGGCACCGCTTAATATGTAAAAAGCCCAAAGCTTGGTTTCGGTAATGTTATAGTATGCATTTGTTATAATCAAAGGCAAAATAAAAAGGACCAAAGAAATGTAGGAATGTGTGATTGTTTTAGCTACACTTAAATATCCTTCATATACAGAATTTTTAAGTTTCTTTTTCAATTACATCACACCTTTCAAAGCATTTAATTAAAACCAACTACATTTTATTGTTTGTGATAAATTTTGTCAATACACTAAATGAGACAACAAAAAAGGGATGGTAAGCTTACCACCCCTTAAAGTTTTATGAAAGTGCCCTGTTTACAATTGCTTGTAGGTCATCAATATCAACAGCATCATCCTGATTACTGTCTGCCGCCATTGAATATGCTCCTTCAAGTTGAGCGTGACCGCTTGAGGCACGTTCTACCTGTGCAATATCAAGAACATCGCATACACTGTCGCCATCGGTATCACCTGCAACAACAAGAGTAAACTCACCTATGAATTCATCGCCATCGAAAATAGTCAGTTTTGTTCCTGTTCCGTAAAGCTCAATATCTCCACATACATAGCTTGGAGTAGCTTCAATAACTGCACTTTGAGAAAGCTTTAAAATATCAGCAATATCATCACAGCTTTCAACACTTGTACGGATTATGAAGTTTTCATAATCAATCTCAGTATCGCCTACAGATATTACAGGAGAATCGGATAATAAAATGAAATCGATATCATTTTCTATAGCATAAGATTCAGCTGCAGTATCACTACAACCATAAATTGTAACACCATTTATTTTATTTTTATACTCCTCTGAATCCTTATATCCAAAAGCCATATAGCCTATATCAATTACACTAGCGGGAATTGTTATAGATTTTAAGCTTGTGCAACCATGAAAAGCTACACTACCAATGCTTGTTACGCTATCTGGAATTACAATCTCTGTAAGGCTTGTGCATCCTCTGAAAGCCCAACTACCTATACTTGTTACACTATTGGGAATAGTGATTGAGGTAAGACTTGAACAATTAGCAAAAACACCGTATTCTATACACTTTACACTAGTGGGAATAGTTACCGAAATAAGACTTTCGCATGCAGAGAAAGCCAGATGATCAATAAAAGTTACACTATCCGGTATTTCCATTGATTTAATTTTTGTACACTCATCAAAAGCTGCATAACCTATATTTTTCAGGTTATTTGATAACGTAATGGCTGCAAGTTTTTCACACTCGTAAAAAGCACGATCCGCTATACTTACTACACTATCAGGCATTAAATATGTTGTTTGAGAATGATTTTGCGGATATCTAACTAATATTGTTTTATCTTTATTGAAAAGAACACCATCAACATCTGTGAAATAGGGATTATTTTTATCAACATATATATGCTCAAGTCCACTCATTCCATAAAATACATCCATTCCAATATCACTAAGCATAACAGGAATAGTCAATTCAGAAATACTTGAACAACCAGAAAAAACATTACCACCTATATTTTTAAGATTTTTTGGCAAATTTACTGTTGAAAGATTAAAACAGTACATGAATGCCTCACCATCTATGCTTGTTACATTATCAGGAATTTCAATTGATCTAAGGCTTGTACAACCAGAAAAAGCTGCATATCCTATACTCTCCAAACTATCAGGCAACGTAATTGCAGTAAGTTTTTCACACCAATTAAAAGCATACTCACCTATACTATTAACAGCACCAAGTATTTTAACCGTTTCAAGGCTGGAGCAACAATAGAAAGCTCTGTTACCTATTTTTGTAACACTTTCGGGAATGGTTACTGATTTAAGGTTCCTACAGTTATAAAAAGCATCATATTCTATGACCTTTAAACTGTCCGGAAGTGTGATTGACTCCAATTTATAACATTCATAAAATGCTGAAGATTCTATTTTTGTTACACCCTCAGGAATTGTAACAGAAACAACGTCTATATCTCTGAAGCACTCATCACCTATAATGGTTACAGGATAACCCTCTATTTCATCAGGAACAATAACATCGCTTGCTGAACCGATATATCTATACAGCGTCACTTTTCCTTTGTTAATCTCATAGTACCAGCATAAATCACCACAATCTGCACACACATCCCCATTCCAATTATGAGGCAATCGTGGAATATATACATATTGGGTATACGCCTCTCCGCAGGAGCAGCTAAATAACTTTTCACCAGCATACCGGCAGGTTGGTTCTCTTAAAATTTCAGTTTTGATGTGAGTTGTTGCATCGGTAACATTGTAATGAATATGGGTTTCCCCATCATATGCACACTCACTGAATTCAATTTTTTCCCAATTGCTTTTACTTGAAGCGTACAAAATATTTTTAACCCCATAACTAAAGGTATAACCACCTATACTTTTTACGCTTGCAGGAATTACAACAAAATCAAGATTTCCACAACCATTAAAGGCTCTACCATTTATTTGAGTAACACCATCAGGAATAATAACAGATGTAAGACTTGTGCAATTCTGAAAAGCAGAATATCCTATACTTGTAAGATTTTTAGGCAATTTGATTGAAGTAAGGCTTGTGCAATCAGAAAAAATTTCGTCAGCTAACTCTGTTATACCCTCTCCAATTGTTACTGATTTTAGACTTGTACAACAGTAAAAAGCAAACATATCTATACTTGTTACACTATCAGGAATATTTATTGAGGTAAGACTTGTGCAATTAGAAAACGCACTACTGCCAATAGTTGTAACGCCCGAACCGATTGTTACTGATTCTAAGCCAGTACAATAATAAAAAGCGGATTCTCCTATGATTCTAACACTATCAGGGATAATAATTGTTGAGAGATTTTCACATCTTTCAAAAGTATAGAGACCTATTTCTGTTATGTTATTTCCCATTTCTATTGTTGTAAGGCTTTCGCAATAACTAAAAGCACGCTCATCAATAATTTTTACACTTTCGGGAATTATGTAAGCTGAGTCAGGCTTATTTGCAGGATATTTAATCAGTTTAGTTTTATCTTTGTTGAACAAAACACCTTCAACAGAAGTATAATTACTGTTATTTTCATCAACGATTATATTCGAATTACCAGAACATGATAATCTCGCTACACCAACCACGCTAGAGGGTATAACAATAGTATCAAAAGAAGAGTTTAAAAAAGCATCATCAGCTATTGATATCGTGCCCTGTCTTACATAATACGTTCCACCTGACTTTTGGGGTGCTTCAATTAAATGGTTATCAATATATAAGCCGTCCTCATCCCAATTTTCTTGGGAATTCATTATTCCTGTCTGGAAAAATGCAGATTCTTCTATTCTTGTTACAGTATCGGGAATGGTAACATTCGCAAGATTTCTGGAATAAGAAAATGCCGCTATACCTATTTGGGTCACGCCGGACTCAATTATTACAGTTGTAAGATTATCACAATTATATAATGCATTACTTTCAATATACTTTACACTTCCGGGAATTGTGATGCTTTCAATACTATCACAAAAACCAAAACACAACACCCCAAGCTTAGTTACACTATTTGGAATGGTAACATCAGAAAGCTTTGAGCAACCATTAAAAGCATGGTTTTCCAGGCTTGTAACGCTATCAGGAATTGTAACAGTTTCCAGATTATCAGCATTTGCAAATGCCTTAACATCAACAGTTTTCACACCTTCAGGAATTGAATATGATTTTCGAGGACTATTTGCGGGATATCTGATTAAAACTGTTTTATCCTTATTGAAAAGAACACCATCAATATCTGTATAGTTGGGGTTATTTTCATCAACATATATGCCTGTAAGTCCGGACATTCCATCAAAAACATCTGTGCCAATATCAGTAAGATTTTCTGAAATATTTAATATTGAAAGGCTTGCACAACCCATAAAAGCACACGCACCTATATAAGTTACGCTATCGGGTATTGTAATGGACTCAAGGCTTGTGCAATATTCGAAAGCACAAGAGGCTATGCTTGTTACACTGTCAGGAATTGTTACTGTTGTAAGGTTTCTACATTCACTAAAAGTATTGTCAGGAATGGTGGTTATTCCATCGAGAAACGTAACCGTTGTCAAATTTTCGCACCACGCAAAAACAAAATACCCCATATTTGTTACACTACCGGGTATTATAATTGAAGTAAGGCTTATGCAATCAGAAAAAGCATACTCACCAATACTTGTTACATTATCAGGAATCACTACAGATGTAAGCCTTGAGCATCCACTAAAAGCATGCTCTCCGATTTCTGTTACACTGTCAGGAATTATTATTGATGAAAGCCTTGTACATCCGCAAAAAGCCTCAACACCTATACTCGTTACTGTATCAGGAATAACAACCGATGTAATTTTTCTACACCAACTAAATGCATAGTCACCTATAGCGGTTACAGGCAAACCATTATATGTAGCAGGAATAACAAGCTTTCCTCGTGCAGAACTGTCGCACCAGGATACATAATATGATTCGCCATCGCTACTCAGATCGAACCCTACTTGTTGCAAACTAACATTTCCACCTGTAACATTGCCACCGGTAACATTGCCGTTTGTTACGTTACCGCTAGTTACATTATATCCGGAATATGACGCAATTGCACTGATACCTGGCTGAAGGCATACCACAACCAAGACTATTACAAGGAAACTGCAAAGCCCTTTCCAATATTCACCTTTTGTTTTACTTATTTCAAAATTCATAAAACAAACCTCTCCTTACACACCCTAACAATATAAACAAGCGGTTGAAAGCAAAAAAACTTTCAACCGTTTTTGAATTATTCTGTTACTACGCCCTTTTTGAGGATAACGTTTGCATAAAGTGCCATTTCGCTTGTTGCGATGATTGCATAGGCGGTTTTTGCTCTGTCATAGAAAGCAAAACGTTCGATTTCACTCATTTTTGTTTCGCCATTGTGTTTATCAACAATTTCCTGATATTCTGCCCAGATAACAGGTGTGGGGTCGCCTTTTGTTGTCTGCATAAGCATAACGGGGCTTTCAACATAAGTATCAAGGGGCATAAGCTTTAAAATTGCATCAAGAAGCTCGGGTACATTGTGTCCGTCACAACGAATAAGTCTTTGTGCATTTGATGCAGCAGGGAAATTGCCATCACCAATAACAATTTCGTCACCATGTCCCATTTCATCAAGAATTTTGAGAAGCTCAGGTGAAATAATATTTGGAATTCCTTTTAACATAACATTTACCTCCGTAAATTACTTTATTCTTTGTCTTATATCAGTGCCGTAAAACTCAACTACTTCAAAAGCATTAAGTCTTGAAGCGGCTCTTTCGCCATATCTTTGTTCAAATTCATTTCGGTTAAGGTTTGAAATAAGAATCATAGGCTTACCCATAAGCACCGCATCATCAATAATTTCATTTATGGCTGATGTTCCGAATGGTGTTTCAAACTCTGCACCTAAATCGTCAATTATAATCAAATCATTGCGACTAAGGTCTTCTGAAAAATCTGTATCCACCTTACCAAAATGCTCATTTTGAAGTTGTTTTATAACTTTTCTTGCAGAATTATAGTAAACGCTGTACCCATTCTGGGTGAGCACATTAAAAATAGCTAATGCAAGATGCGTTTTTCCTAAACCTGTTCCGCCGCTGAAAAAAAGGCTTTCCTTTGTAGGATGGAATGTTGCAGCATAGTTTTTAAGCATTGCTAAAACACCGCCCATAATGTCACGATGAGAAAAACCTAATTCAGCGTCCTTGATGGTGCTGTAATTGTTTAAATCAAAGGTTTCAAATGTGGAACGTGCAAGAATCGGGCTACAAGAAAGGCTTTCAACAGAAAGCTTTTTTAAAATTTCAAGGTGGCACTCACAAAGCTTGCCGTTATATATTCCTGAGTCGTTACATTTTTTGCAGGAGTACGGAGTTTCCAGATAATCCTCAGGATAACCTGCATTTTTTAAAAGCTCACGTTTCTTTCTTTGTGCTTCAAGATTACTTTTGGCAAGCTGAGAAACATCAACCATTTCTCCACCTGCTCCAATACTTCTTATAACAAAAAGTGCCGAATCCCTCATTATTTTTTCAATTTCTAAAAGCTCGGGGTATTTTGCAGCGATTTCGTTACGACGCATTTCGCTCAATTGTTCTGCTCTTATGCGACGTTCCTTAAGCTCTGCTTCAGCCTTTGAATATATAGCTTCGGAATATTTCATTCTTCTTCCTCCCCGTTAGCATATTTTTTTATCCAATCAAGAACACTGTTTTTACCTATATCCTCTGTTTCATAGGTTTTCTTCACAGCTTTTGGCAAAGATTTTTTTTCTCTGGCTAAAGCTTCCTCGGGACTCTTTATCCCTGACTGAACAAATTTTTTGAGCATTTTATTTGTATCATTAAGAACCTTATTGCTTTTTTCCAATGCATATTTTATAAGCTCAGAAGAGCACTCCCACTCAACAGCCCAGGTACGCAAAAACTTTGCTATTCTGCTTGTGGGATAATCACCGGAAAAACCTGCAATATCTTTAACATCCATAAATGTTTCTTTTATTTTCTCAAGTGCTAAAAGCTCCTCTTCAACAAGCTCAAGAGAATCTATTCCTCTTTTTGCCCAATCCTCTGCAATATTTTTAATAGCGGAAGATGAAGTTTTACCTTCACATTTCTGATGTTGCAAAAGAGTTAATATAACCTCCGGCGGAAAGCCATAAAAATCATATATCATTAAAATTAGTGCCTGTGTATCATAACCAAAGGTACCTAATATGTTTTGTGCCTCTTTATAGACAATTTCTAGTTCAGGCTCTTCAATAAGTCGTAAAGCAATTTCTCGCTGAGTTGGTTTTTTTACAGGAAGTTTTTTAACCTTTATAATTCTTTCTTCTTTTTCAGTTTTTTCGGGTTCTTCAATCTTAACCATTCTTGCATTACTTATAGATGCGGTTATAGCTTCTTCAGAAACCTTTTCTTCCGTAATTTCAATAGCACCGTTGCTCTCCCAAAATTCAAGGCAACTCAAAACATCCTCCTCAGATAAACCCGTACACAAGCTTATTTGTCCAGCATCGGCAGTTCCAGTGGGATTTCTGAGAATAAAAAGCAAAACCTTAAAACTTGCCGCAGGGGCAAGTTTTAAGTGCTTATCTATAAGTTCTGTGGGAACGGCAACTGCACCGTTCATATAGTCACATTTAATTTTTATCATTATTCAGGAAATTTCACAATTACACCAACAGATTTACCGTTGATATACTGTGCAATACCTTTCATATCTATATCTTTAGAAAGAGTTTTGCCTGCTACAAGGTAACCGCCGTCTGAACCCAAGCAAATAGCATTTGCACTTTCATCTTTTGTTCCGCCAAAGGAACGTGCCCATGACAAATCGCCGAATCTATCAAAACATACAACAATAATATCATCACCACCGCGGGTTGTTACACCCTTAAGGTCGCGGGTTGATGAATTACTTGAGCCTGCTGCAATAAGTGAGCCATCCTCTGCCTCAATAACACAAGTCAAATCATCATTATTCTGACCTCTGAATACTCTCGAAAAATCAACATTCAGGTCAGATGTAAGCTTTATAAGGTATGAATCATAACCGCCTCTTGATGCCAGATTGGAAACAAAGAAGCTCTCTGTTGTACCTGCATCGGAGGAATTTGATTTACCAACAATTATAACTCCACCATTCTTACTTGCTGTGATACCCTTGAATGACTCAATACCTGTACCACCAATTCTTAAAGCGTCAACATATTCGCCATTACTAGCAAATTTGATAACACCACCATCAGATGAACCGAGGTTTTTGAAAAGGTTCCCTGAATAGAAATTACCAACACAGAAAATATTACCATCAATATCCTCAGCAACGCCTGTGAATACATCCTTGTCTCCACCGACAATGTTGCTCCAAGCCATTGTACCATCTGGATTGTATTTTACAACAGATGCAGCAGACTGAAGCTCTGGCTTTTTGAAGCTCTTAGCATCTCCGTCATTGTTACCAACAGAACCTGCAACAACAACACCGCCATCCTTTGTAAGGTATGCACCATTGAAAACGTCAACTGTGCTTGTACCGAAGGTTTTGTACCAGAGCTGTTCGCCTTTTTTGTCAAATTTGAATACGGCTCCATCGTAATAGCCTTTTCCGTTTACGCCACCAACATTTTTACCATATCCGCAAGCATAGAAACCGCCATCGTCTGTTGCAACAAGGTCTGTTAAGACTAAAATACCTCTCTTGGTGCCAACAGCCTCCTGCCAATCAATATCGCCATTTTTAGAATATTTTGTAACTACAGTATAAGGAGTTGCAAAACCGGAATCTTTGTATTTTGCAAAATCACCGTCTTTTGAGTTTGTAACAACGGCAGTTACATAACCGCCATCCTTTAATGTTTCTATACTTGAAACATAATCTGTAGCAGTACCACCCAAAGATGCTTTCCATTCTATATCTGCAGGTTGAACAACTGCAGGTGTTGAAGTAATCTCTACAATTGTTGTAAATAAGTTCCCCTGATTATCAACTGCTGTATTGCCTTGACCATCTGTAACCGCAACAGCTGTTGTTCCGACAACGATAGCTCCATCATCTCTGATTGTGGGCTTTACTACAATCTGCTCTGTAACGTTTTCGCCATCTTTATCTGTCACACTTTCACCCTTGGCATTTGTAACAGGAACGTTTACAGTAACATCCTTATATACAACTGTTGTCTTCTGTTCGCCATTCTCGTTTGTATATTCATGTACCTCTGTTTCAGGAACAATCGTCATAATGTCACCGTTTTCATCTGTAACGGGCACACCATTATTATCTGTAACAACAACGGTAGCAAGAGTTGTTGACTCTGTATTCTTATCATTATTGTTATTCTTAAGCACAACAGCAAGAATAATCGCCACAACAGCAACTGCTACAATAATGGGTATAAGAACAAGAGGTTTTTTGCTCTTTGCTTTTTCTTCTTTAGGCTTTTTGGGCACAACAGGTGGCGGAGCAGGTATTCTTACTTCGTTTTCGCCACTTTTTACTTTCTTTTCTTCCATAATATGTAAACCTCCATAGGAATGTATCAATTCAATATTTTATAATAACAGAGCATAAATACACATTGTGATTTCATTTTATCACAAAGGCACTTTTTTTTCAATGAAAAATTGTTATTTTAAAATATTCGTTACATATTACATAAAAACCCGCTATATTTATTATGTAATATCAATAATATTTGCATTTTACTCAAAAAAATCGTTGTAAACGTGAAAAATATGTGCTAAAATACCAAATATAAGTTGCCTTGGTGTTTATAACATTGTTTTGGTAGCATTATTTTACAATTTGAATGCGGTAAAAATCCGCTTTTTTTAGGAGGAATTTGTTTTGAAACCTTACGCTAAAGAAAATATCAGAAATGTGGTTATTGCCGGTCACGGTGCAAGAGGTAAGACTACCCTTGCAGAGGCAATGCTTTTCATCGCCGGTGCCTCAGACAGACTCGGCAGAGTTGCAGATGGCAATACCATCCTTGACTTTGATGCAGAGGAAAAAAAGAGAAAAGTTTCAATTTCTTCCGCTATGGCTTGCATAGAATGGCGTGACAGAAAAGTTAATATTATCGACACTCCCGGTCTTTTTGACTTTGAAGGTGCAAGAAGCGAAGGTATCCGTGCTGCTGAAACTGCTGTTATTGTTCTTTCTTGTGGTCACAATGTTGACGTTGGTGCAGAAAAAACATTGAGAATTGCAGGTAGAAAAGGTCTTTCTAAATTTATTGCTGTTTCAAAATGCGATGGCGAGAACCGCGACTTCTATAAAACACTTAACGATTTAAAAGAAAAATACGGCACTGCTATCTGCCCCGTTGTTGTTCCTTACATGGTTGATGGTGTTGTTGATTGCTACGTTAACTTCCTTCAGAATAAAGCTTTTAAATACGACGGAACAAAAGCTACTGAGGTTGCTATTCCTCAGGATGACCATATAGACGAAATTTACAATGCTTTCGTTGAAGCTGTTGCTTCTGCTGATGAAGACCTTATGATGAAATTCTTCGATGGCGAGGAATTTACCCATGACGAAAAAGTTGCTGGTCTCTCACAGGGTGTTGCTGATGGTACAGTTATCCCTGTTTATGCGTGTTCAGGTTTCACGGGCGAAGCTGTTGACCTCCTTCTCAACGGTATCACAAAGCTTGCTCCCACTCCTAAGGGTGAAGGCGATATTCCTTGCGATGCAAACGGACCTCTTGCTGCTATCTGCTTCAAGACAGTTGCTGACCCCTTCGTTGGTAAAATGTCTTTCTTTAAAGTAGTTTCAGGTAAAATCACTTCCGCAACTAAAGCATACAATGCTCGCACAGAAGAAGAAGAGAAAATGGGTAAAATCGTTTTCGTAAAAGGTGCAAAACAGGAAGATGCTGTAGAAATCGTTGCAGGTGATATTGGTGTTGTTACAAAGCTTTCAGGCTTTAAAACAGGTGACACAATGTGCGACAGTAAAAACCCCGTTGTGCTTAACGGTGTTGACTTCCCTGCACCTTGCTATTCAATGGCAGTTAATGTTGTTAAGAAAGGTGAAGAGGATAAGGTTGCTTCCGGTCTTCATAAATTAGCAGAAGAAGACGGCTCAATGAACTTCTATACAAATAAAGAAACAAAAGAACAGGTTGTTTCCGGTCTTGGTGAACAGCATCTCGAAAGCATCGTTTCCAAGCTTAAAAACAAATACGGTGTTGAAGTTACACTTACCGCTCCCAGAGTTGCTTATAGAGAAACAATCCGTAAAACTGTTGATAAACAGGGACGTCATAAGAAGCAGTCCGGTGGTCATGGTCAGTTCGGTGATGTTTGGATTCGTTTTGAACCCTATATGGGCGAAGAAGAGTTTGTATTTAACTCTGATGAAGTTGTTGGTGGTGCAGTTCCCAAGAACTTCTTCCCTGCAGTTGAAAAAGGCTTACGTGAATGTGTAGCATCCGGTCTTATTGCCGGTTATCCAATGGTTGGTATTAAAGCTTGTCTTCACGATGGTTCTTACCACCCCGTTGACTCTTCTGAAATGGCATTCAAGATGGCTGCAAGAATCGCATTCAAAGCAGCAGTTCCTGAAGCTGCTCCCACAATTCTTGAACCTATCGGAACTCTTAAAGCTTATATTCCGGATAAGGATTTAGGCGATATTATGGGTGACGTTAACAAACGTCGCGGTAGAGTTTTAGGTATGGGTCCTGCTGAAGAAACAAATATGCAGGAGCTTATTGCAGAAGTTCCTATGGCAGAAATGAGCGACTTTGCTATTACTCTTCGTTCCGTAACAGCAGGCAGAGCTTATTTCACTCTTGAATTTGCACGTTATGAAGACGCTCCCAACAATATTGCAGAAAAAGTTATCGCAGAAGCAAAGCTTGCTGACGATGATGAATAATTGATAAAAAGCCTTCCGTAATGGAAGGCTTTTTTAGATACCAGATACCAGTTGCCAGATGCCAGTATATAAAAGTATTGCAAAATAAAAATGTTTGGAAACGAGGCTTCCCCTAAACTTTCCACTTTTAACTATTAACTTTTAATTAAAAAATATAGCCTTCCATATGGAAGGCTATATTTTTTATTGACTGATTCTTAATTTTGCATCATCATACATCTTTTCGATTTCTTCGAAATGACTGTAGTTATCTTTTTGTTTTATAAGCTTTTCTGCATCAAGATAAACCTTTGCAGCACGGTTGAAATATGCATGCTTATCCATTTCTTCTTTAGAGAACTTACGAACATCCTTTTTCTCTGATTCAATTTTCTTGATTTCAGCTTTCAACTGTAATACTTTTGAAGTATCTTTTGCTTTTTTAGCATCTCTTTTTTCAAGATAAAGCTCTTTAAGCTTAACATCACAGTCATCTTCCATATTAAAGAATTTATCAAGCTCTGCAAAATCAGGTTGCTTAAATTCCTGGCCATTACTGAAATATTTTTTAACTGCTTTATAAGATGCTTTCTTACTCTTTGCAATTTCAATAGCAGTTTTACGGATTTCTTTCTCTTCTTTAGTTGTTTTGGGCATTGACTTTGCAATGGCAATTTCCTGATTGATAAGAGAAATATCCGCATTAAGGAGGGCATCAAGACCTGCAGAATATACTTTTTCATTTTCTCTTACCTGAAGCTGAACTGCAGGAGTATAGAATTTATTAAGTTCTTCACAAACAAATTTACCGATTTCAATTTCTTCGTTGAATTCTTTATCAGCGAGATATGCCTTCTTTGCGGCTTTTCTTGCTTCTTTATCTTTTATAGATTTATACGATGTTTTGTCTAATGCTTTAGGCGAAGCTGTTGCCATTTCTTTTGCGTTACGGATAATGTCAATAACCTCAACAAGCTCCCCATCTTTAAGAATGCCGTTACCATAGTCTTCAAACATAGCACGTATTTTAAGTACTCTGACAACAGATTTTTGTTTTTTCTCATTAAAATCGTACCAGAAATATGGAATAACATTCATCAATGCACCAAAGGCGGACAGAAGAATAAGAATTTTAAGAAGCTCAGTAAGAACAACCGGATCATAAAGAGCAGAGTATGGGTTTGAATAGTTATCCTGACCATTAGCTAACTGGTCTGCAAGAATCTCCCCGACAGTTTTTCCGTCACCTAAAACCCTGTTAAGAATTTCGGGTCTTGATGTAACAAGCTTTGCATTTACATCTGTAATTCCATTTTTTTCGTAAACAATAGGAAGAACTGAAGAAAAAACAAGGTTCAAAACAGTACCTATAGTGGCAACTGCTGCAAACATACCGTCAATTCTTTCACCTGTTTTATATTGTTGATAGTCACGAATATCTGCCTGCACAGCAGGGTTAAGAATATGTGCGAATGAACCCATAAGTGCATTAAAATACATGCAACCCATAACAAGCCATATTGCAACTGATGAAACATCCTTAACAAGAGGAAGCAACATAAGAATAAACAAAATATTGAAAATATTCGTTACAATAAGAACTGCTTTTTTTCCCCATTTTCTGATACAGAAAGGTGCCAAAAGCATACCCCAAAGAGAAGCATTACCATAAACTGTAACAATAATACCGTAGGCAGTACCGGAACAAGCTCCTGCATAGTTATAAAGCCAGGCAAGTATATTAAGGAAAGATGATTCAAGGAATCCTAACCAACCAGCAAGAGAGATAATCCAGAAATACTTATTCTTTGCAACAGCTTTAAGTGCATCCAAAAATCTGATTTGAACAACGTGGGTTTTAGCCTGAACAATCTTCTCTTCTGTATGTTTATAAACAACCATACAAAGAAGAAGACCGCCTACTGTAAGGATGGGATATAAGAATCTGTAAACACGGATATCTGTTGTATTTGTATGGAAAAGGTGCTGTGCAATAATAGGCGTTAAAAGGTTAACTACAGTTGGAGCAAATGAATAAACAACACTCTTCACAGAAGCAACATCTGTTCTTTCCTGTGAGTTTGGAGAAAGCACGTGAATAAGATTTTCATAAGCATCATAAAAGAAATAGTAGAAAAAGTGAATAAATAAATTAAGCACCATAACAATAGCACACTTTGCTATATATGCAATATCTTCTCCAAAAAGTGTGCCGTCACCAAACCATACGGGTAGTTTATTGTACGGAAACCATACAGTTAATATACAAGCAATTGCTGAAGGAATTGCCATTGTAACAATATATGGTCTGTATTTACCCGCTTTATTTCTGGTATTATCAATAATATTTGCACGAACACCGGTAAGAAAAATATTTGCAACAACCGCAATAAGATACATTATGTACATATCTGTTGCGCCAATACCAAGTGCACTGGAAAGCAAAACGTTATTTGATGAAAGCAAGCAAGCGGAACCCATAGTAATAATCATATAGGCACCAATACCGCCACCTGAGTATGCGGCAATTTCTTTAAAGGTCATGTAACGACCTGCCATTGGGGTTTTCCAATAGGTTTTAACCTTGGAAATACCATCAACAGCTTTTTGTTTTAAGTTCATTTTGATACTCCTCTTTTAAAATTTTTGCTATTTTATAACATTATAAATAGTATCACAAATTGAACATATATTCAATGCAAAATAAATAAGATTAACGAAAGTCTTTCACTTTCGTTAATCTTTACCAAAGTTAATTTATTTTAGATGTGCAAAACAGCAATCAGTCACTTACTTTATCTCCATTACCATCTGCAGAAACATCAAGAATTGCTGAACCACCTGTTGCATAAGGAAGCTTTCCATCCCATTTTTCAATTTTGTTGTTTTCAATAACATTTTTATTAAGAGATTTTGAGATAGTTTCGTTTGCTTCTGCCTGAGCTTCAGCTTTTTTTAGAATAGCCTTTGCTTCTGCTTCGGCAGCAATAACTTTCTTTTCTGCCTGAGCATTTGCTTCAACAATCAACTGTTCCTGTTCTGTTTTTGCTTTAAGCAGATTCTGTTGAGCAACTTCTTTTGCTTCAATTGCTTTTGCAAACTCTTCTGAGAATGAAAAATTCACAATATTGAACTTTTCGATTACTATACCATACTCTTCCATCTTCTCTGCAAGAGTATCCTGGATTTCAAGTGCAACCTTTGAACGACTTGTTACAAGCTGTTCTGCAGTATATTTTGCACTAACTGCTTTAAGGCTTTCATGAATTGCAGGCATAAGCATAATAGCTTCATAATCTCTGCCGATTTCTCTGTAAATTTTTGCTGATGAGCTATCACCAATTTTGTAGTTAACAACTATCGTTGTAGATATTGCCTGTAAGTCCTTTGAAACTGATTCCGCACCTTCGATTTCACATTTTTGAATCTGGTTACTCATTTTAACAACATTTTGTACCAGGGGAGCTTTTAAATGGAAACCTTCTGACAAAACATTACTACTTACCTTACCTAATGTTACCACAACACCTGTGTGACCTGCAGGAACAATTGTAATTGATGCTGCAAATATTACTACTGCTAAGAATACTATTGCTGCCACAACTATAATCTTTTTCATTTGAGAATTATTGAATTCACCGACAACTTTTGCTTTTTTAATCATAGTATGTACTCCTTTATAATTTGAAATTTTACCTTTGTTCCACGTGAAACATATTGGCTATGAACACCGTTTTGTTTCACGTGAAACTATTCTTATAGTTTTGTTCCACGTGGAACAATCAGTTCATAAACTCCTGAAATATTTTATCAGCTTCATTTTTCAGATTAGAAGATATATGAGCCAACATCATAATAATAAGAGCGTTGCGTAATTTCTCTTTGCCTCCGGAAAAAGGCTCTTCATAATCTTTGATTTGATCTTCAACAACACTGATGATTGTTTCCTTATTCAAATTTCCGATTTTGTCAACCTCTTCGGTAACGGAACACATCAAGCTGTAAAGTTCTCCGTCGGGAATGGCATCGTCACGCCTGTCATCCACTTTTCCGTTAATGTATGACATTAAGGAAACAATATTTGAGAGTTGCATTGCGCCTTTAAGCATATTGAGTATAAGAACTCGAGCAGTCGATTCTTCACCATAACGTCTATCCTTTGGAGGCTCAATCCATCCACGTTTTACCCAGTTTTGAATTGTTGTAGATTCAAGACCTGAAATTTCTGAAAGCTGGGAAAGGGTAAAGCCACCGGTGATTTTCATAGCTGTTCTTATTGGTTCAAATGCTTTCTCTTTTGTTTGCATTCTCTCTCTCCTTTCGTCCCACGATTGTTTTTCGTGTTGTTATGATAATATCATAAGTTCACGTGACTGTCAAGTGTTTTCTTAAGATTTTTTCATTTTTTTTACAATATTCGATACTAAACTTCTTTTTTGTGGTTTTACTGATGTTTTACATAACATTCATATTTTTTTAATAAATATCTGTTATGCTATAATTGTACTTGGAACGGGAGCCGCACCCTAGTACAGGTATTAACTCCTTGTGGAGTTACCCTCCTCAAGTAAACCCACAGATATGATGTGTTATACATCATGTCGGGAATGCAGCGTCTGTCCCCTCAGGCGCTGTATTTCTTTTTTCTAGTAACTTGACTTAATATAAATAATAATGTAAAATATATAATTGATTTAGTTTGTAAAAAATCTGAAAATCTCAGATTGGAGGCATTATTTTGGCAATTATCAAAGTTGACTCGCTTACAAAAGCGTATAACAACAACATTGTCCTTAATGATATGAGTTTTACATTACCTGAAGGAGAAATAATAGGATTATTTGGCCCGAACGGTTGTGGTAAAACAACACTTATGAAAATCCTTACAGGACTTATTCACGATTACAATGGCAATGTTCTTGTTGATGGCTTAACTCCCGGTGAAAACACAAAAGCTTTTACCGCCTATCTTCCTGAACAGACCTTTGTTCACGAATGGATGAGAAATATTGATGCAGTTGATTATTTCAATGATTTCTTCTCTGATTTTGATAAGAATAAAGCTCTTGAAATGCTCAGACGTTTTGGTCTTTCTGAAAAACAAAAATCAAAAACCATGTCAAAGGGTATGCAGGAAAAGCTTCTTTTGTCTCTTGTTATGTCAAGAGATGCTAAACTTTACATATTAGACGAACCAATGGGTGGTGTTGACCCTGCAACCAGAAGCTCCATTCTTAATTTTATAATGGAAAACTATGCAGAAAAATCAACACTTCTTATTTCCACACATCTTATAAACGATTTGCAATCTGTTTTCACCCATGCTTTATTTATGGGCAACGGAAAAGTTCTTCTTAATGACAGCGTTGAAAAAATCACAAAAGATGGTAAATCAATAGAGGACATTTTCAAGGAGGTATTCACAAATGTTTGGTAAACTCTTAAAAAATGACCTGAAGGCACAGTGGCACTCAATGTCAGTAGTTTTCCTTTGCACTTTTATTGTTGCAATTGTAGCTGAAATATTCACTTTGACTTCTGATAACAGAGTTATCAAAGTTATGGGTGGCTTGCTTGTAAGTTCAGCATTAGGCTTTGCTTGTGTAATAATCATTATAGCTGTAGCAATGATGTTCTCAAAAACAATGTTCGGCAGAGCAGGATATCTGACACTTACACTTCCTGTTAAAACAGGTGCACTTTTAAAATCCAAAACAATTTCAAGCCTCATCTGGGTTTTCTCTGTATATGTGCTATTTTTAGGTTCTCTTTTCCTTTGGGTTATGCAGGTTAAAGACACATTGGGCGAAGAGGTAATGGAAAGCGCTGAAAATCTTTTAAAAATCTTCGGTATACCTTCATTCTTAACAATATTTATGGGTGTTATTTCTTTCTGCCTCTCTCTTGCGGTACTTGTTCTTGTTGCTGTTCAGTCTTTACAGTTAGGCTTAACTCTTTCTCAAGTATCACCAGTTTCCAAATTTGGTAACATTGGAGTAATCGTGATTTTCTTTGTATTATTTGGAGTTATTCAATCTGTTTCAACAGCAATTTCAGATTTAATTCCTTTTGGAATGGTAATAACTCCCGATGTTATTAAAATAACAAGTAATGTTGTTGAAACAAAGGCTTCAATGGGAATAAATGCAATGAGCGTTAATATGGTTGGTTCTTTAGTAAGACTTGCTATTGCAATAGCTCTTCACTTCCCGACAAAATACCTTATTCAACACAAAGTAAGTATAAAATAAAACTTAGAGTGAGTCAGAATAAACTAAAAAGTTTAATACAATCACTCTTTTGAAAGGGCGTATAAACATGGATAATATGAACGGTCTTAAAAGAACCGTTTACTGCGGTAAGCTTCGTGCAGAGCATATCGGCAGTGAAGTTACCGTTTGCGGATGGGTTGCAAAGCAACGTGACCTTGGTGCACTTATTTTCGTTGATTTGCGTGATAGAACAGGTATCGTTCAATTAGCATTTGACGAAACAACAGACAAAGAAATTTTTGAAAAGGCTTTTGCTGTAAGAAGCGAATATGTGCTTATGGCAAAAGGTATTGTACGTGAGCGTTCATCAAAAAACAGCGAAATTCCCACAGGCGATATTGAAATTGATGTTAAGGATTTAAGAGTTCTTTCAAAAAGTGAAACTCCTCCATTTGACATTGTTGAAAACTGTCAGACAGCAGAGCTTACAAGACTTAAATACAGATATCTTGACCTTCGCCGTCCTGATTTACAGTGCAATATTCTCTTCCGTCACAAAGTAACAAAAATTACACGTGACTATTTTGATGAAAACGGCTTTATTGAAATTGAAACACCCATGCTTATCAAATCAACTCCCGAGGGTGCACGTGATTTCCTTGTTCCCAGCCGTATTCATCAGGGTTCTTTCTATGCTCTTCCTCAGTCACCCCAGCTTTACAAACAGCTTTCAATGGTTGCAGGATTTGACAGATATATGCAAATCGCACGTTGCTTCCGTGATGAAGACTTAAGAGCAGACAGACAACCTGAATTTACTCAGATTGACCTGGAAATGTCTTTCGTTACAATGGAAGATGTTCTTTCAATAGGTGAGGGCTATATTGCAAGAGTTTTCAAAGAGGCTCTTGGAGTTGAAATTCCCCTTCCCCTTCCCAGACTTACATATAAAGAAGCTATGGAACGTTATGGTTCCGATAAGCCTGATACACGCTTCGGTATGGAAATTTTTGACCTTACTGATATAGTTAAAGACTGTGGCTTCTCAGTATTTTCTTCAGCAGTTGCAGGCGGCGGTTCAGTTCGCGGTATTACTGCTAAAAATGCTGTTACAACATATACAAGAAAAGAAGTTGATAAGCTCACTGAATTTGCAAAAGGTATTGGTGCAAAAGGTCTTGCATGGATAAGACTTACTGATGATGGTATTGCATCTTCATTTGCAAAGTTTATGTCCGAGGATGAAATGAAAGCAATTCTTGACAAAGCAGGAGCAGAAAAAGGAGATGTTGTTTTCATTGTAGCAGATACAAAAAACAGCTCTGTTCTTTCAATTCTTGGTTCACTTCGTAATGAAACCGCTAAAAAGCTTAACATTATAGGCGATGGCTTCAATCTTTTGTGGATTGTGGAATTTCCCTTCTTTGATTGGGATGAAGATTCACAGCAGTTTGTTGCAATGCACCATCCCTTCACTTCTCCTCTTCCTGAATGTTTACCTTACCTTGAAACAGATAAGGCATCTGTAAGAGCAGAAGCTTATGACCTTGTGCTAAACGGTGTTGAACTTTCTTCAGGTTCAATCCGTATTACTGATTCTAATTTACAAGATAGAATATTTAAACTTCTTGGTCTTTCTGATGAAGAAGCACAACAGAAATTCGGTTATCTTCTTGATGCTTTTAAATTTGGTCCTCCACCTCACGGCGGTATGGGTATCGGTCTTGACAGACTTATTATGCAGCTCCTTCAGGTTGATTCTCTTCGTGATGTTATTGCATTCCCCAAGGTTCAGAATGCCAGTGAACCTATGACAGAATGTCCCTCAAGAGTTGATAATATTCAACTTGAAGAATTGGGTATTGATTTAAAAGAAGAAAAATAAAAATTAAGATACATTTTCCCCTATTTAAAAGGCAAAATATAAAAAAACACTTGAAAATAGGGGCGAAATGTTATAAAATTATTGTGTAAAAATATGAAATTCATTTTCGGAGGAAATTATTATGGTAACAGCAGGCGATTTCAAAAATGGTGTTACATTCGAAATGGATGGCAAAGTTTATTCCATCATCGAATTCCAGCACGTTAAACCCGGCAAGGGCGCAGCTTTTGTTCGTACAAAAATCAGAGACGTAATCAATGGCAGCGTTGTTGAAAAAACATTCAGCCCTACAGACAAATATCCCACAGCTTTCATTGAGAGAAAAGATATGGAATATTCCTATGAAGATGGCGGCCTCTATTATTTCATGGATCCCGAAAGCTATGAAATGATTCCCGTTGATGCTTCAAATCTTTCAGATAACTTTAAATTTGTTAAAGAAAATATGACTTGTAAGATTCTTTCCTACAAGGGTAACGTTTTCGGTGTTGAACCCCCAACATTCGTAACTCTTCAGGTTACAAAAACTGATCCCGGTTTCGCAGGTAACACAGCTACTAACGCTACAAAACCTGCTACTGTTGAAACAGGTGCAGAAATCAAAGTTCCTCTCTTCATCGATGAGGGCGAAATGATCAATATTGATACAAGAACAGGTGAATACCTCTCAAGAGCATAATCGCTTTTGAGCATTCAATAAATTTTAGGAGGTCATTCAAATGACACTTACAGAAAAAGTTGCATACCTTAAAGGCCTTGCTGCAGGCCTTGAACTTGACAAAGACTCCAAAGAAGCAAAAATTTTCGAAGCTATGTTCGATATTCTTGAGGATATGGCTCTTACAGTAACAGATATCGACGAAGACCTCAGTGCAGTTGAAGACCTCGTTGATGCTATCGACGAAGACCTTGACGAGCTTGAAGAATACATCTTCTGCGATGAAGATGATGACTTCTGCGATTGCTGTGATTGTGAAGATGATGAGCTTTACGAAGTTGAATGTCCTTCTTGCGGCGAAGAAATTTATCTTGACGATGAAATGCTCGATGAAGAGTTCATCGAATGTCCCGCTTGTGGCGAAAAGCTTGAGCTTGACATTGAATTTGACGATTGTGATTGCGACTGTGATTGCGATTGCTGCGGCGAAGACGAATAAAAAACTAAAGCCTTCCTCAAAGGGGAAGGCTTTTTAAATATAAAATAACTAATATAAAGGAACATCCGTATCGATTGATACGGATGTTGTTTTGTTTTTATCGGGTTGTTTGTCAGAAATATTAAATCCAACTGTTGTTACAACGTAAGAAGCAATAAACAAAATCATTATAATAATTGCAATAATTATTCTTCGAATCATTTCATTTCTTCTTACAATTCGGCTTTCGCCTATAACATACTTACTTGAACCTAATTTACCCGGATAATTTTTTGCAAAACCATAATAACTTTTACGTTTTTTTACATATTCGTTATTTTTCTTTTCCATTATGTCGCCACCTCTGTATTAGGCATTATAGCCTGAGTTGTATCCGGTGGCGTTAATATAGTTTCAGTTTCTAAAACTGTTGTATCAGGAATTTCTATGGCTTCTGTTGTTTCAATTGTTGTTTCCTCTGTTGTTTCTTCAACAATTGGTATATCAATTATAGGTTCAGTGGAGGCTTCAGTTGTATCAGGAACTTCCTCTTGAGAATTGGTACTGGGTTCCGGATTAACGTAAGCCGATGTTGTTGAAGCAGGAACATTATTGGAAGAACTGTTTGAAGCATAGTCTCCTTTGTAGTTTGCTCCTCTGTAAACATCAATAATTGTTGTTCTTCCTTCGGGAAGATTTATATTTGAAAATCCATAAATTTCCGCCTGAAGCTTATGAGCAGCTAAAGGATAATCGACAACCCAGATCCAGGCATTAGCACTTCCTGAAGTTCGGCTTTCTTCATCAGGCATTTGTAATTGTGCTCTTTCATAGTTAAACCATTTACCTGTTAAAGCCTGAACACCCAAAGTAAGAATCTGAGTTTTACTGTAACCTGTATCAACATAAGGAAGAAGAATATCAATATATTTATTAAGGTCACTTATAGATGCATTTGTTACCCTGTTTATAATTGATTCAATAACCTGCCTTTGTCTACGAGTACGGCTGACATCTCCATCAGAATCACAACCACGAATTCTGCAAAAACAAAGTGCCTGCTCACCATTTAAGGTAACATCCTCACCATAAGGGAGAGAAATTTTAAACTTTGTATAGTTGTAATCTGCCTCGTATTTCTTAACATCAACAGTTATACCGCCCATAGCATCAATGATTTCTTTAAAAGATTCAAAATTAACCATAACATAGTTATCAATTTCTATTTTATAGTTATTTTCGATTGTCTCTAAAAGACATTCAGGACCACCCATAGAAAATGCTGAATTAAGTTTAGAACAAGATGAACCATTTTTACTTTCTATATAAAGGTAACTGTCTCTTAAAAAAGAAACTAATTTTAACTGTTTTGTTTTTTTATTAAGAGACAAAAGCATCATAACATCAGTGTTACCTGAGTTTGTGCCTCGGTCTGCACCAACAAGAAGAACATTTATTACATTCTTACTTGACATTTTACTATCATTACCTTGAGTTGCCCAATCTTTAAGGGCTTTTTTGAAATCAGCAGATCCGATATCAATATTTATATCTTCAAATTCATCTTCAGCATAAATGGTATCATCATACTCGGCATTATTTATGTTATCGCCCAATAAACCAAATTTTTGAACAACAAATATACCGATAGTTGCAGTTAGTGTAATAACAATAGCAAGAACGATAGCAATTATACTTACAATAATTTTCTTTTTCTTCGGTAAATTGTTGAACCAATCTGACAGACGTTTAAAAACATTTTTTTCTTTCTTTGAAGAACTTCTGATATCTTTTGTATCTTTTTTTTCATTATTATTTTTTATAGGTGGTGGAGAGGGCTTATTTTCCTGATTTTTAGAATCTTTCTCTGCGAATTTATCTAATAAATCTATATAATCCTGCAAGCCCTCGTCATGCTTGTTACTGTCAGACATAACTTATTCCTCCGTTGTATTATCGTTAACGTCTTCAGTTTCTATATCTTCATTATCTCCTGATGTATCGCCTGCACCTTCAGTTGCTGTTCCGTCATCCTCAACTTCACCATTTATTTCATCTTCATCATGTTCAGTTGTGGAAAGTGTAACAACCTTATCCCCTTCGCCAAGACGCATTACTTTAACACCTTTTGAAGGACGAGCACAAACTCTGACTGCAGCTGCAGGAATTCTGATAATAATGCCATCCTGAGAAATAAGAATAATATCATCCTCTTCATTTATATCACTTATAGCCGCAATTTCACCATATTTTTCAACGTGGTAGTTTTTAAGACCTTTACCGCCTCTTGATTGTAAACGATAATTGTCATTATCACTGATACGACCAAAACCGGTTTCACTAACTGTAAGAAGCTTACCGCCCTCAGTCATAACGCTCATACCAACAACTTCGTCACCCTCTTTAAGAGTAATGGCCTTAACGCCACTTGCAGTTCTGCCGAGGGGTCTTGCATCATTTTCATTGAAACGGATACACATACCCTTCTTTGTTGCAACAAGCAAATCATCATTACCTGATGTAAGCTTAACCCAAGCCAACTCATCATCTTCACGAAGAGTAACTGCAATAATACCATTTCTTCTTGTATTTCTGTAAATATCAAGAGAAGAACGCTTAATAAGACCCTTTCTTGTAACCATACATAGGTACATATCTTCGTCATTCTTAGGCACTTGAATCATAGCAGAAACTTTTTCTCCGTTTACAAGAGGAAGAATATTAACAATATTAGTTCCTTTACTTGTTTTACTACCTTCCGGAATCTCATAACCTTTAAGGCGATATGCACGACCTCTTGTGGTATAGAACATAATTGAATCGTGAGAAGAAGCAATAAACATTGTTTCTGCATAGTCATCTTCTCTTCTTGTCATACCCTTAACGCCACGACCACCTCTGTTTTGGATAGAGAACTGGTCAACAGGCTGGCGTTTAATGTAACCCATATTTGTATATGTGTACATACATTTTTCTTCTGGAATAAGGTCTTCAATATCAACCTCACCGCTTACATTTTCAATAGCAGTTCTTCTTTCATCAGCATATTTATTGCTGATAACTTCAAGTTCTTCCTTAACGATATTAAGAACTCTTTCGTGTGAACCAAGAATATCTTCATAATCCTTGATTTTTTCACGAAGTTCATTAAGTTCATTGGTAATCTTTAGAATTTCAAGACCTGCCAACTGACCTAAACGGAAAGCAACAATAGCTGCTGCCTGAACATCGTCAAAGTCAAATTTTTCCATAATGGCAACTTTTGCTTCTGCCTGACCGCCTTTACAAGCACGGATTGTTGCAATAATTTCATCAACAATATCAATAGCTTTTGCAAGACCATCAAGAATATGGGCTCTTTCCTGAGCTTTTTTAAGTTCAAACTGTGTTCTTCTTATAATAACATTACACTGATGGTCAATGTATTTTTGAAGAATTTCTTTGAGTGTAAGAATTTTAGGTTGACCATCATCAAGAGCAAGAAGAATTACACCACAAGTTGATTGAAGCTGTGTAAATGAGAAAAGCTTGTTAAGCACAACCTGAGGGTTAGCATCACGTTTAAGCTCAATCTCAATGTGCATACCTGTTTTATCAGATGAATAGTCGTTGATATCATCAATACCTTCAACTCTTTTTTCTTTTGCAAGGTCAGCAATAGACTCAATAAGTCTTGCCTTATTTACCATATAAGGAATTTCGGTAATGATAATCTTAAATCTACCGTTTTTAGTTTCAATAATTTCTGTTTTTGCACGTACAATTACTTTTGCACGACCTGTAGCATAGGCAGCTCTGATACCAGCTCTACCCATAATAATACCACCAGTAGGAAAGTCAGGACCCTGGATATACTCCATAAGGTCTTCAAGCTCTGCCTCTGGGTTATCAATAAGGCATTTAATAGCACCACAAACCTCACCTAAATTGTGAGGAGGGATATTTGTTGCCATACCAACTGCAATACCTTGTGAACCATTAACAAGAAGGTTAGGAAAACGAGCGGGTAAAACAGTAGGCTCTTTAAGTCTGTCATCATAGTTAGGGACAAAGTCAACAGTATTTTTTTCAATATCTGTGAGCATTTCCATAGCCATTTTGCTCATTCTTGACTCTGTATAACGGTAAGCAGCAGGTGGGTCACCATCAATTGAACCGAAGTTACCGTGACCATCAACAAGCATATATCTCATTGAAAAATCCTGTGCAAGTCTAACCATAGCATCATAAACAGATGCGTCACCATGAGGATGATATCTACCAAGAACAGAACCAACTGTATCAGCACATTTACGGTGAGGTTTATCCGGATAAAGACTATTCTCATACATTGTGTAAAGAATTCTTCTGTGAACGGGCTTCAGACCATCACGTACATCGGGAAGAGCACGAGCTGTAATAACAGACATTGAGTAATCAAGGAAAGCTGTTCTGACTTCTTTATTGATTTCAACATTTATAATTCTTTGATTTTCATAGGGGTCAGGAAGATTATTTACACCTTGAGTGACGCCTTCAACTTTTTCATTTAATTCGTCCATCTTTTAAATCCTCCCTTTCTTAAATATCAAGATTTTTAACGTATTTAGCATTTTTCTCAATAAATTCTCTTCTGGGTTCAACCTGATCACCCATAAGAATTGAGAATGTTTCATCTGCTTTTTCTGCATCTTCAACTGTAACTCTGAGCATAAGTCTTGTTTCAGGATTCATTGTTGTATCCCAAAGCTGCTCGGGGTCCATTTCACCAAGACCTTTGTATCGCTGAATTGAAACACCGTTACCAACTTCTGCCATTATTTTATCTCTTTCTTCATCTGAATAAGCATATTGATGTTTTTGACCTTTACTTATTCTATAAAGAGGAGGCTGAGCAAGATATACGTGACCTTGCTTAATAAGCTCAGGCATATAACGGAAGAAAAATGTGAGAAGAAGTGTTCTGATATGAGCACCGTCAACGTCGGCATCGGCCATAATAATAATTTTATCATAACGAAGCTTACTTATATCAAAATCTTCGCCAAGACCTGTACCTAATGCAAGTACAACAGGTGTAAGCTTATCATTACCAATAACCTTATCAACTCTTGCTTTTTCAACATTAAGCATTTTACCCCAAAGGGGAAGAATAGCCTGAATCATTCTGTCACGACCTGCTTTTGCAGATCCACCCGCAGAATCACCCTCGACGATATAAATTTCTGTTTTTGTTGCATCTTTATCAATACAGTCTGCAAGTTTACCGGGAAGAGAGTTGCTTTTAAGAACAGATTTTCTTGCACTATCTCTTGCTTTACGAGCAGCTTCTCTTGCTCTTGAAGCATCAAGTGCTTTACTGAAAATTGCTTTTGCTTCTGAAGGATTTTCTTCAAAGTAAGTAGAAAGTTTTTCATAAACACATTTTGAAACAATAGGGGTAATATCAGTATTACCTAATTTACCCTTTGTCTGTCCTTCAAACTGTGCTTCTGTAAGTTTAACGCTGATAACTGCAGTAAGACCTTCACGAACATCATCACCGGAAAGATTTTTATCATTATCTTTTAATAATTTATATTTTCTTCCGTATTCATTAAATACTCTTGTTAATGCAGTTTTAAAACCATTTTCATGAGTACCGCCATCAATGGTTCTCACATTGTTAGCAAAACTCAAAATTAATTCGTTGTAGCTGTCATTATACATAAGAGCGATATTTGCTTCTCTGTCACCACTTACAGCAGAAAAATGTATTGGATTTTCGTGGAGAGGCTTAAGTCCTCTTTTATTTGTTTCAAATTCTACGAAGGATGAAATACCGCCTTCAAAGCAGTAAAGTTCTTTTACCTCATCAACATCACGTTTATCAGTAAGAGAAATTGAAAGGCCTGCATTAAGGAAAGCTTGTTCTCTTAATCTTCTTTCAAGAGTTTCAAACTCATAAACGGTAGTTTCTGTAAATATTTCAGCATCTGCTTTAAATCTTATAAGAGTACCTGTTTCATCTGTGTCACCAATAACCTTAAGGTCACAGGTAGGATTACCTCTTTCAAATCTTTGATAATGAACGTGACCATCCTGAGAAACTTCTACCTCAAACCATTCAGAAAGAGCGTTAACAACAGAAGAACCAACACCATGAAGACCACCGGAAACCTTGTAACCGCTACCACCGAACTTACCACCTGCGTGGAGAACAGTAAGAACAACTGTAACCGCAGGAAGACCCTGCTGTTCATTTATACCAACAGGGATACCACGTCCGTTATCACGAACTGTAATAATATTATCCGGAAGTATTTCAACTTCAATATGAGTACAGAAACCGGCAAGTGCCTCGTCTATGGAGTTGTCAACAATCTCATAAACAAGGTGATGAAGTCCCTTAGGTCCTGTTGAACCTATGTACATACCGGGTCTTTTTCTAACCGCTTCAAGTCCTTCAAGAACCTGAATTGCACTTGCATCGTATTTT
>JAZNHK010000083.1:0-19341 GCA_045576915.1 Acutalibacteraceae bacterium | reverse complement strand
CAATATTGAAAAGAAATTTTCAGCCATAGCATTATCATACGGATTTCCACGTCTTGACATCGAGGGCGTTATGCCGTAAGATTGTGTTAGGTTAAAATATGCTTGCGATGTATATTGAAACCCTTGGTCACTGTGGAGCTGTAACTCTGCAGTGACTTTTTCTTTTCTTTTTGCTACTCTGATGGTACTCAATACAAGGTTTATGTTCTGCTCTGTTCCGGTTTTGTATGCTACGATACTGTTATCATACAAATCTCGTATTACAGAAAGGTATAATGTTCCTTGTTGCGTTTTTATGTATGAAATATCTGTTACCCACTTTTGATTCGGTCTGTCTGCATTAAAATCTCTGTCAAGCAGATTATCATACTTGTGTAACACATTACCATAATTGTGATATTTCTTTCTTCTGACTTCTGATAAAAGATTGTATTTTGGCATAACTCTTAATATTGTCTTTGGATTATGGTGTATTCCTTGTCTTTCAAGCCAAATATGTACTCGACGATAACCGTACGTTCTTCCATTCTTCTCTTGACATTCTTTTATCTTTACAGCTAATGGTAAATCCTTTGCAGGTATATCTATTCTCTTTACATAATCATAGTAACCACTTCTTGATACATTAAAGAATCTACACATTTCACTTATCGCATACTTATCCCTATGACGATAGATAACCATAAATTTTACGCTCGTCCTCACTTCCTTTCTGTGAGCGAGAGAAAATCCCTCATCAGCTCATTCTCCATTTCTAATGATTTTATCTTAGCTTCTTTTCGAGTAAGTATATATCGAAGTTCTGCTATCTTATCCTCTTCTTTTACTACACAATCTTTCGGTGGTCTGCCTTTTCTCTTTAATGCTATTCCTGCTGATACTCGCCTTTGATTTTCATTGTATCTACTAATGAAATTGTGTATCTGGTCTTTGCTAAAACCCAGTTTGTTCCCGATTTCTCTTTTAGTTAATCCTTGTTCTTTTAGTTCTAATATTTCTTTCTCATATTCTTTTATATGTATGTAACTTCTGGGCATAAAAATTCCTCCTATGATAGATACTTAATTCTACCCTAGGAGGGTTCTTTTTTCTATTGTCCGTTTTTACTGGACTTGTGCAGTTTTGTTGGAGTTGAATTTATTTTTCTATTGACCATTTTTGTTGCATAATAATGGCGGGGACATAGTCATTATCTCTTGTGTAAAATGCGGTGATTAAATCACCGTTGGGAAGTTCAATTGTTGATGGATAGCCTAAATCATCGGTTTCGTTTCCATAGTATAAAACAGTTTCGTCGCTCCAGGTTTCTCCATTATCTTCGCTGAATACAGCCCAGATTCCGTAAGGTCTTTTTCTGTGAGAGAAGGTCGAAATCAAAGTACCTGATGAATGCATAAATAAGTGACCGGGTGCACCGCTGTCATCACGTACAATCTGCTGTGGTTTACTCCAAGTAACGCCATTATCAAGAGAAACAGTCTGGTAAAGAGTAAATATGGTTTCTTCTGGATTTTCTACACGTAAGTGGCAGATTATTTTTCCGTCTGCAAGTTGAATAGCGTGTGGCTCATAAAAGTAAAGTTCCTTGAACTCCTCGTATTTATAGATGCCCAATTCGCCTCGTAAGGTCATTTCACCAGTTTCGGTATTGATTACGTGGGCTTCAATGTGATTATGAATACCGAGTCTTCTGCCAACCCATAAAACCGTGCCGTCATTGAGTACAGTAGGTCCGTGGGGTGAGGAAACAGGGGATTTATATATATTGCCAAAGGTTTTGCCACAGTCATTGCTTATCCTGAAACTGATGCCGAGAGCTTCTGCTTCATCCTCTTCTGAAACAGAGTTTATGTAGTCAAAGCATTCTTGTGTCTGAGGCATATTTTCTCTTTGAAATTCAAGTGTATTGTTAAAGGATGTTGCAATAAGACCGCTTTCACCAAAAACACAAAGACCAACATCTCTGTCATCAAGCACAGTATCAAAAACAGGTACGGGCTTTCCGTATGTTTCACCGTTGTCGTCACTGAATGCCAGAACACCCTTTCCAAAAGGGCAGATATGCTCTACTCTGTAACCTGATGCACCAACGCAGATTTTACCATTTTGAAGATTAGTAATAGTGGGCCACGCAAAATAAGCGTGGTGGCTCTCAGTATTAGACATAACAACTTTTGGTGAGCCAATCAATTTAATATTCAAGAAAAAACACCTCTGTAAAAAGTATAAGTTTATTGTATATAATTGTGTTGTTTGTGTCAATAAGATAAAGACTGTTAAGTCAGGGCGCGTAAAATAGGTTTTTAATAGCCTTAAAACATTAACTTTGGTGCATAGCTTTGTTATAACGCGAGGGAACCCAAGTTGGTGTTGCTTTTTGTTTTGTCTGGATGGTATAATAATTTTAAAGAATTTGAATTTGCAGGTGGAAATATGAATTTTAATTTAAGTGAATTTACTAAAAAAATAATTTGTGAAAATGGAGTAACCGATACAGTTGTTGAAACTGTAGTCAATGGTGATATGCTGGATTTGTATATTACCGCAAATATTGATAATCCCAAGTTCATTGAACTTGAATGGTTTTTTGAGAGTGATGAAAATTTATATGTTCTCGGGGATACATGGGAAAGAAGTTACGGCGAACTCCAGTTCAAAAAGCTCTGTAATCTTGACCGATATATGCCCTGGTATTTTATTGCTACCGATAAAAATATTTCTTTCTGCTTTGGTATTAAAACAAGTGCAAATTCTTTCGTAAGCTTTAAATACACTTCAAAAGGAATAAAGGCTCTTGTCGATTGCAGAAATGGTGGTTGCGGTGTTGAACTGGGGGGCAGAAAGCTTCACCTTGCAACATTTGTTTATAAAAAATATTATTCTGCTGAGATTTTTTCCAATCTTCATGATTACTGCAAAATTCTTTGCGAGGCACCTGTTCTCCCAAAAGAAAGAGTTTATGGCGGTAATAACTGGTATTACGCTTATGGTAAAAGCAGTTTCGAAGAAATTGTTTCCGATGCCGCAGTTCAGGCGGAGCTTGCAGCCGGTCTGGAAAATAAACCCTTTGAGGTTGTTGATGATTGTTGGCAGCTTAACTCCTGCGAAGGTCCTTGGATTGCAAACGAAAAGTTTGGTGATATGAAGGCACTTGCAGATGAAATAAGAGCTTCCGGTGCAAGACCGGGTATATGGGTGCGACCTCTTCATAACAGAGATGGAGCTATCACCGAGGATATGAGAATTCTTCGTTCTGATAAAAGAAGATATCTTGATCCTACTCACCCTGATGTTAAAGCATATATAAAAAATGATATTGAACGAATAAAGAATTGGGGCTATGAGCTTATAAAACACGATTTTACAACTGCAGATTTATTTGGTGATTGGGGTAAAGACCTTAATGAAACAATCACAAAAATTGATGATTGGCATTTTTACGACAGAACAAAAACAAATGCCGAAATCGTTCTCGACCTTTACAGACTTATAAAAGATTCTGCAGGAGATATGTACATAATCGGTTGTAATACGATTTCCCACCTTTGTGCAGGGCTTGTGCACCTTTACAGAACGGGTGATGATACCAGCGGTAGGGAATGGGACAGAACAAAGAAGATGGGAGTTAACACTCTTGCGTTCCGCCTTGCCCAGAATGAAGCCTTTTATATGTGTGATGCAGACTGTGTTGGTATTCTTGAAGATTTTATTCCTTGGGAAAAGAATAAACAATGGCTGCATTTGCTCTCGTACAGCAATACACCGCTTTTGGTTTCCTGTAATAAAAATCTGACAGAGGAACAGAAAAAAGACCTTGCCGAAGCTTACAAGGTTAATCAACAAACTCACACAATCAGGCCAGTTGATGTGTTTGAAAACCCGACTCCATCCAAATGGGAAATTGATGGTGTAATAGTTGAGTATGATTGGTAATCTGTTTTTATTGAAAATCACAGATAATGCAGTTTTATTGGTATGGTATGCTTTATGATTGCCAAAAGGCAATTACTGCAGAAAATCAAATAGAAAATATCTATTCTCTTTGTGGAGTTGATGTTCAGGGGAAAGCAACAATTATCTTAACTTATTACAGCGATAATGATTATTTACCAACTAAAAATATTACATTAGACCTTGGTAAAAATGGTGCTTACGAAATATATAAGGTCGATAATAATCACAATGGTGAACTTATAGAAATAACAGACAACCTTACATTTGATATGGAACAGTTTACTATTGTTCTGATTAAAGAAAAATAAATTAAAGAAAGACCGAACACTATTTATTCTGTGAAGTGTTCGGTCTTGTTTTATTTGTGTTTTATCCTATCTGTATTTTAAAGCAAATGGGCAAATCATTTTTTAATTCGCCTTTAAGATTTATTTTTAGTGCTTCTTCATCTCTTGTGAAATCAATTATTTCGTTACTGCCGAGTAACTCAACGCTTTCAATGAGATAGTTGTGCTTTTCGTATTTTCTTAAAGTCTTGATTTCAACTGTCTTTGACGGACGCATCTGGAAAACATAAAGATATCCGTTTTTATAAGTGAATCTGAAGTCTTGTTTTGTGAATTGTTGCTCATCACCATCGGAAAAATAACCTCCCGAGGTATTTGTTTCACCTTCGCCAAAGGTTTTCCAGAAGGTTGTGCCGTAAATACCCTCGCCATTGGTTTCAAGCCAATCACCCATTGTAAGAAGAACTTCAGTTTCTTCATCAGTAATTGTACCATCGGGTTTAGGACCGATATTTATGAGAAGATTTCCGTTTTTGCAAACTATATCAACAAGGTCACAGATAACCTGACGGGAGCTTTTAAAGACATTATCTGTTATGTAACCCCAGGAGCATTTACCGATAGCAGTATCGGTCTGCCAGTATAATGGCGAAATACCGGAAAGTGCACCGCGTTCAACATCAAAGGTTGCAACAGTGGGCGGAAACGCTTCGTGCTTATAGTTTATGGTAACTTCCTTGCCCCATTGTTCTGCGCGGTTGTAGTAATAGGCACAAAGCTTTTTTAGATAGGGCTTAAATGAATGGTTATGAATCCACCAATCGAAATAGAGAACTGATGGTTGATATTTATCAACAAGTTCACAGGTGCGTACAAGCCAGTCCTGAAGCCATTCTTCACTTGCTCCTTTTGAATATGTATCAGCGGTGAATCTGTGCAAATCGTGAGAATGGAATTCTTCACAATAAACCGCAGGGCCATAAAATGACTCGTATTCAGGGTTGTTAACATCACTTTCAAAGGTTTTGCCCATATTCATAAAGAAATAATGCTCTGCTCTGTGAGTTGAAGCACAAAGGGTAAGACCTTGTTTTTCACATTCTGCCTTAAGTTCACCAACAACATCTCTGCAAGGACCCATTTCATTTGCGTTCCAGGGATTGAATTGAGTGTCATACATAGCAAATCCATCGTGATGCTCGCAAACAGGCATAACATATTTCATGCCCGCTTTTTTGAAAAGGCTGACCCATTTTTCAGCATCAAATTTTTCTGCCTTAAACATAGGAATAAAGTCTTTATAGCCAAAATCCTTTTGTTCACCATAGGTTTTTCTGTGATGCTCAAATTCACTGCAGTTTGGGTCATACATTGCCCTTGAATACCATTCGTTTCCATAAGCAGGAACAGAATAAATACCCCAATGAATAAATACACCGATTTTATCGTGCATATACCATTCAGGCACTTTGTGGTGGGAAAGGGCTGCCCAGTCAGCCTTGTATTTCCCACTCTCATTAACCTCATCAATAAGCTTTAAATATTCTTTGGTAGTCATAATTTTACCTCGTATAATAAGGTTTAATAAACTTTATTTAACAGTAATCTTAAACAGCCTTGCACCGTGGGAATTAACCTTTGCAGAAAATTCACTGTCGGTTACTGTATATTCTTCGTGTTTCCACATATCCCAAACGCTGTATTTAACACCGCCAATTGAAATATCGATAATATCGAAGCGGATTTCTCTTTCTTTGTCATCTGTGTTGAAAAGTGCAACATATTTGCAGTTTTTGCCGTTTGATGTCCAGATAATTTCACCTTTGCCGTCAGTTTCTTCACGTTTGAACTGTCTTGCACCATTAGAATTTTTGAGCATATCAATAAGCTCTCTGTTCTGAAGAAGTGAAAGAGTGAATTCATCGTTCTCACGCATTTCGCCGCCCATCATAAGAGGGGAACGGAAAATACCCCAAAGGGTCATCATTGTAATCTGTTCATCGTGGGTAAAGCGTGTGTAACGGTTTCTGTTTTCAGGCTTTTCTTCTGTAATCTGAATTCTGCCGAGAGGAAGCATATCGCAGTCAGGCCATGCACCGGGCTGAACATATTCCTGCCAAGCGTAGCAACGCTCAAACATAGCGTGGAGCTTACTCCATTCGTCCCAGAAATCTCCGGTCATACGCCACATATTTGCATGAGCTGCAAGATGCTCATGCTCCCAAACAGGAGCGGGGCCAGGAGAAAGACTGAGAACCATATCTCTACCGCATTTGTCGATGGCTTTTCTGAGCATTTCAATTTCTTTTCTTGCAGAATAAGGGTTGTCAGGGAACATTTCTGTGTTAGCAATATCGTCGCACTTAATGTAGTCCACATCCCAGGATGCATAAAGCTCAAAAATTGAATCGTAGTATTCCTGAGCACCTTTATTGTCGGGGTAAAGACCGTACATATCAGGGTTCCATTTACAAATGTTAGTGGGGTTTGCAATATCTTTTGCAGTAACGCCCTCGCATTTGATTTTAGTGTTCTGGTGAGCAGCCTGTCTGGGAATACCTCTCATAATATGAATACCGAATTTAAGTCCAAGTGAGTGTATGTAATCTGCAATCGGCTTGAAACCTTTACCGCCTGCAGAAGATGGGAATCTTTCAACAGATGGAATAAGGCGAGAAAATTCATCCATACAAAGTGGAGCGAAATAGTTGTAGTAAAAGCTGTTCGCAGTAGGCTCTGACCACTGAATATCACAAACAACATATTCCCAACCGTAGTCCTTAAGGTGTTTTGCCATATAATCCGCATTGGCAAGGAGTTGTTCTTCGTTAACAGCCGCACCATAGCAGTCCCAGCTGTTCCATCCCATAGGGGGAGTAAGAGCTAATTTTTTATGCATATATTTATACCTCTTGTTCTTCAATTTCTTTCATTATTTCATCGTATGAAATAATATTACCATATTTTGTGAAATCAACCTTTTTGCCAAGAATACGGATGTTATCAACCATTGGCTTATTGTTTGTGTAAATGGGTTTACCGGGAGTGATGGGATAAATACCAAGGCAACTGAAGATATACCAAGCGGCAGTAGAGCCGTTGTCTTCGTCACCGGGGAAGCCATCATCTTTCCAAGAGAACCCTTCAGCACAAATCTTTTTGAGCCAGTATTCTGTCTTTTCAGGCTCACCAAGATATGTGTAAATAAACGGAATGTGGAAGCTGGGCTGATTGGAAATAGCACATTGACCCCAATTACAAGCCGCCATTTCGGTCATTTCATGAATTTCGTAGTTGTATCCGCCAACTCTGTAATCGGCAGGTTCAGAGAAGAATTCGTCAAGCTTTTTGATAAGCCCAGCTTTACCGCCGTAAAGCTCTGCAAGACCATCAATATCATGCTGAACTGCAAAACTTGTTTGCCATGCGGATGCTTCTGTGTAATGTCTGCCCCATGAAATCGGGTCAAAGTCAGGGTCAAAATTACCCTGAGTATCCCTGGGTCTCATAAAGCCTGTTTCTTTATCAAAAATGTTGGCATAATTCTTTGCTCGTTTAAGATACATCTCTTTCTTGTCTTCATAGCCGAGAATTCCTGCAACAGTTGCGATACAGTCATCAAAATATGCCGCATCAAGTGTAAGGTTAACGCTTTCGCTATATTTATCATAAGGTACATAGCCCAGTTCAAGATATTCCTCGCAACCCTCTCTGCCGTAAGCAGGTACAGTTGAGGATTTGTTTGCGTGATGCTCCATACCTTCAAATGCAGTCTGGAGCAATTCTTTTGAAATCAGGTTTCTTGTTGCAACATCTGCGATAACTGCATCAATTGCAGTACTGGGCATACAGTTTTTTGCATCGCCCGCAGTCCAACGAGGGAGCCAACCGCCATCCTTATAATCCTGAATATAACCTTCAATGATTTCAGGGAGAATATCTTTAGCAACAATTGCATAGAAGGGATAGTTTGTGCGGTATGTGTCCCAAAAGCCGTTGTCGGTGTATCTGACACCGGGAAGAACTTTGTCTGCACTTGGTGAATAGTGAATAGGTTTGCCGTTTTCATCAGGCTCATAAGCCTTGTGAGGATAGAGAAATGTGCGGTACATACAGCTGTAAAAGGTTTTCATTGTATCTTCGTCAGCATCAATTTCAATTTTGGAAAGATACTCGTTCCATATACGCTCATTTTCTTTTTTTAGTTCATCAAAGCTACTATAAGCAGAATCGTGCTGAAGGTTTCTTAAAGCCTGTTCATAGCTTATGAATGATGTTGCGACAGTGAATGTAACATCCTTTTTCTTAAGTGCAATATGAATACCTGTATCTTCGCCCTTGATATGCAGGCTGTGCTCGGTATCACAAGTGTTTCTGTTACCTGTGAGAATATTATCCACGTCAACAGAATCTGCATCAAACTGAAAAACATAGTATCCTTTAAGAGTTCCTTTATCGTGACTGTTTTTACCGCGGTTACAGTCAGTCCAACAGTAAAGGCGGTTGTTTTCCTTGTCATACTCATATTCACAGTTGTATTTAACAGGCAAAACTGAAAGATAACGGTCAAAATCCTTCTTGAAGCTGAGTCTTACACAAGCACCATATTCAGTAGGGGTAAGCTCAAAATCACAGAAAGGTCTTTTGAGGTAGCATTTAAGATAATGTGGCTCTAAAATTGCTTTTTCAGGGTCATAGCCAGACCAACAATCTTCAAACTCTACATAAGGCTTTTCAATCTGGGGCATCATTGTGAATGCACTGTGGTCACTTATCCAGGGACTTGGTTGACGGGTAAGACGGATACCCTCAACAGAACGGTCACCGGGATGGTAGTACCAGCTTCCTCTTGAGGTTTCAGTCTGCAAGCTGAATGCAGCAAAACCAAATGGCCTCTGAACCAGTGGTAATGTGTTACCTTGGGAAAAACGATGCAAGGACTGTGAACCTTGCTTGATATTAACGTATTTGATATAATTCATAAAGCAATCCTACTTTCACTGATTATGGAATTATGATACCATAAATTCAGAAATGTTTCAATAATTGCGTCGAATATCAAAATAGAATTTATGCAACCTGAAATCTCTCGGGTTGCATTTCTTTTATATCAATGGTAAAATTGTTGTAGTATTGACAGATAACTTCAGGAGAGTGTGATTTGGTGGGTAACTTGAAAATCGGAGTGGCAAGTGTGACTTTCAGGAATAAAACTGTCAGTCAGGTAGTTAAAATTGCAAAAAATGCAGGTGTTGAGTTTATCGAATGGGGTGGAGATATTCACGTTAAAACTCTTGAAGATGCAAAGCTTGCGAAAAAACTTTGTGATGAAAACAATATTAAAATAAGCTCCTACGGCAGTTATTACAGAACGGGTTGTTCTGATAAAGGCGAGTGGGAAAAGGTTTGCAGAATTGCAAATGAAATGGGTGCTTCTTCCGTAAGAATATGGCTCGGCAATAAGGATAGCGAAAACTTCACAGAAAGTGAATACGAAGAGCTTTCAGAAGAAATGAATTTCCTTTGCCAAAAAGCAAAAGAATATAATCTTCTGGTTTGCCCCGAATGTCACGATAACACATTTAATAATAACACCGAAGCCATATTGAAACTGAAAAATGATTTGAACTGTGATAACTTTAAAACATATTTTCAGTCCCGTTATTTAAGGTTCGGTTATGATATAGACAGAATTGAAAAGACCTTTGATTTTATTGAAAATTTCCATGTCAGTTACCGTGATTTGAAGAAAGAGCAACGTTTTAAAAGGAAAGATAAAAACTATCTTGATAAACTGATTAAAAAGTTTATTTCAATGAATTTCAAGGGCATTGTTATTGTTGAATTTACTAAAGGCTCAAAGGAAAAGAATTTTATAAAAGATGTTAGTAAACTCAAAGCATATTAAGGTGCTCAAAGCCTATTGAGGTGATTAAAATAAAAATCGCATTATTTAGCGGAAGTGAAATTAGTTTTTCAAAGGTTTACACACCATCCGTTTTGAAAAAATTAGGTGAATATGGTAAGGTTTCTCCGAGAATAGATAAAACCAATATTGAAAGCCATAAAGAATTTTTAAAGGATTGCGAAATTGCTTTTGCAACATGGGGAATGCCTCAGTTTACAGTAGAAGAAATAAAAAAATATATGCCGTGTATTAAGGTCCTTTTTTATAGTGCGGGAACGGTTCAGTATTTTGCGAAGCCTTTTCTTGATTGTGGAATAAGAGTTTTCAGTGCGTTTTCTGCCAATGGTGTTCCCGTTGCAGAATATACTGTTTCTCAGATTATTTTAGCCTTAAAAGGTTATTTTCAGGGAGCAAAAAGGTATAAATCGTTTTTGCCTTATTCCCGTATTCATACTCAGAACTGTGTTGGCGCTTATGGTGCAAGGGTTGGTTTAATCGGTCTTGGTGCAATCGGTTCTGCTGTTGCCCAAAAGCTTAAAGAACTTGATGTTTCTGTTTTTGCCTATGACCCATTTGTGAAAGAGGAGCGGGCAAATGAGCTTGGTGTTGTTTTGTGCGATATGGAAACGATTTTTAAAGAATGCGATGTTATAAGCAATCACCTTGCAAATAAAAAAGAATTGAAAAATATATTCAACGGAAAATTGTTCAGCCTTATGAAGCCTCACAGTACATTCATAAATACAGGCAGGGGTGACCAGGTTAATGAATTTGCTCTTGCAAAAAGCTTGATTTGCCATCCATCAATAACTGCCGTTCTGGATGTTCTTAAAAATGAAAAAATGCCGTTTTTCAGTCCGCTTTTCTGGTGCCCCAATGCAATTATCACACCTCATATTGCAGGAAGCCTGGGTAACGAAACTGAAAGAATGGCAGATTATATGATTGAGCAGTTTGATAATTACATAAACGGGAAACCCACTAAATATGAAATAACAAAAGATATGCTTAAAACCATGGCGTGAAAATTGATGAAAGAAACGAGGCGATAATGTGATTTCTTCAGTTGAATTTAAAAACGGAAAACCATATATATCTATAGACGGAGCTTTGCATTATCCTCTTGCTTACACTACTTATTTTGAGGAATGCGGTGAGTTTTCGGATTTTATAAAAGCGGGCTATAAGATGTTTTTCATCAATGTTTCATTTACCAAGCTTCCCATAAACAATATCAGTGGCTTTTCACCTTTCAGGACAGGCGTTTTTGAGGGCGGTGAGCCTGATTACAGAGAGTTTGACGAGATTGTCGGTGAGATTTTGACTGAATGTCCTGATGCACTTATTTTCCCTCGGGTAAATGTTGCAATGCCTGAGAAATGGATTAAAAATAATCCCGATGAATGTGTTTCTACACCTTCAGGTGTGAGGGAGGCTCTTTGGTCTGGAAAATATCTTAACGATGGTGCAGAGCTTCTTGCTACCCTTGTTTCACATATCCGTTCTGCAGATTATAAGGGCAGAATTGCAGGGTATCAGATTTGCGGTGGCACAACTCAGGAATGGATGCATCATGATATGGCGGGCTCTTTTTCCGAAAAGGGGATTGAAAAATTCCATTTGTGGATGAAAGAAAAATACAATGAAGATACCGTGCCTAAAATCACGAAAGAAGATTTATTTAAACAGGGCTATAACGAAACCGTAAGCCGTTATGGTGAATTTTGTTGTGAAACTGCGGCAAATGCTGTTGAGCATTTCTGCAAGACAATTAAAACACTTATTAACAATGAACAGGTTGTTGGTGCTTTTTACGGATACAATGCTTTCGTGAATGACCCGCTTCTCGGACTGGCAGGTTTAAGGCATATTATTGATTCACCATATATTGACTTTTTTTCGTCACCTTGTTGCTACGATTGCACAAGAGAGCTCGGTGTTGATTGGGGCGATATGATTGCAGAAAGCTCACTTAAGCTTCATAACAAGCTGTATTTTGTTGAGTGCGATATAAGAACCCACCTTACAAGGCAAATGCAGGAATCCCGTCCCGGAACCTTTTCAGGCAATTATTTTGCTCTCAGAAATGAAGTGGGAAATAAAACTGTGTGGTGCGGTCCTGATACTCTCGACCTTTCCATATCTGCTATAAGAAAAGCCTTTGCCCATCAGCTTTCAAGATTCTCGGGTGTATGGTGGTTTGATATGTGGGGCGGCTGGTACCATCACGAAGAAATTATGCTTGAAATGAGCAAAATGAGAAATATTGCCGAAAGCTCCAAAGAGAAAATAACTTTATATCCATCTGCTGAAACAGTGGTATTCATAGACGAAAAAGCGTATTTTAATAATCCTAGATGCACCGATGTTGCCTGCAGTGTTAATAATATCAGGGTTGCAATGGGCAATACGGGTATTCCTTTTGATTTGTGTATGACAGAGGATGCTGAAAAGGTTGTTGATAAATACAAGGTGGCGATTTTCACAACACCATTACCATCGGAGAGCGGTAAAAAAGCTATGTCACTTTGCGAAATCAACAACATTCCCTATCTTTTTCCTGAAGGTGATAAAATCTATATTACCACTCCGGAATTGCGAGAATTTCTTGTTTCAAAGGGTGTTCATTGCTATAATGGGGATAATAATGTGGTATATTGCGGTGGTGGATATATCGGTATTCATACATCCCACGAGGGTCAGGTTGAAATTAAATTACCTGAAAAATACAAGGTGAAATCTCTTCTCGGTTCAAAATTTGAAGCACAGGAAATCAATATGATTTCGCTTTATATGAATAAACACGATACAGCTTTGTTTGAGCTGATGTAAAGGTTGGTATAAAATATGACTTTTGAAGAAAGAAAAGCACAAGTGAAGTCTTTCCTTGGTAAGACTGTTGTTATTGGTATCGATAGACCTATTGGCTTTATTCATAAGAAAGAAAATTATTCACTTATATATCCCATTAACTATGGTTATATTCCGGGCGTTTTTGGTGGGGATGACGAGGAGCTTGATGTTTATCTTTTAGGTGTAAATGAACCTGTTGAAAAATATGAGTGTCAGATTATTGCTATCGCTCACCGACACAATGATGTTGAAGATAAACTCATTGGCGTACCTGTGGGTATGCGATTTAGTAAAGAGGAAATAGAAAATGCAATCCATTTTCAGGAGCAGTATTACGATACTGAAGTTGAGGTTTTATGATTAGTTTTGAATATTTAAACAAACCAGACTTTTCTGTACTGGCACAGGCAATTTTTGATATTCTTGCAGACAATATGGGTGTGATTGCACCTACAGGCAATAGTAGAGAAGATGATTTTAAATTGTGGTTTGGTGCTGTCAGTGGCGGTTTGCAAAGAGATGAAAGACAGATAATTCTTATTAAGGACAATGGTAATCTTGTGGGCTTTTTTCAATATTTCACCAATTCAGATACATTTATGATGGAAGAAATTCAGTTTAAGCCAGAGTATCAAGGAAAAGGCGTTTTCCGAGAATTATATAGCTTCATACTTGCAAACATAAAAGACGATTTGAAATTTGTTGAAGCGTATGCAAGCATAAATAATACTAAATCTATTGCTATTCTTCAAAAATTTGGACTATTAAATATAGGATTGAATAAGAATGGTCGTTCATATCACTTTAAAGGCAGATTTGGTGATTTGATTAAGTGGTATGAAAGCAAATGATAATTAGACGAGGTGCAATATGACTTTTGATATAAGTAAATTAAAATGGACAAGAGAGCCTGCAAACTATATGATTTCTGCTGATAAGATTGAAATAGTTACTGCTCCGAATACTGATTTATGGCAGAGAACTTATTATCATTTCAGAAATGATAATGCACCTGTTTTGCAGATGGAAACTGATGAAAAGTTTTTCTCTTTTGTTGTTAAAACAGAATTTGAGAGTAAGCACAGATTCGACCAGTGTGGCATTGTTATGTATCTTGACAGCGATAACTGGCTCAAGGCTTCAATCGAATATGAAAACGAAAGATTTCAGCACCTTGGTTCAGTTGTAACAAACAATGGGTATTCTGACTGGGCACCAACTGAAATTGATGCAGATATCAAATCAATGTGGTATCGATTCAGTCGAAGAGAAGACGATTATTGCATTGAATGCTCCGAAGATGGTGTTACATTCAAGCAGATGCGTGTTTGCCATATGTGGAATGGTGCAGGGGCGATTAAGTTTGGTATTTATGCTTGCAGTCCTGAAAATTCCTCATTCAAGGCGACCTTTACAAATATGGAAATTACTGAATGTAAATGGCTTGCTCATGACGGACAGCAACCTGACGAGGAATAACAAATCTTTTTTAAAACTATTGACTCTTGCGTAGGGGGAAATGTTATGAGCGCTTTTAATAACAGCGAATTTGAAAAATATAAGGTTGAGGCTCAGGAAAAATGGGGTGAAACCGAGGCATACAAGGAACACGCAGAAAAAACAAAGGATTACTCGAAACAAAAGTGGAATGACCTTGCCGAGGAAATGGCTTTCATTATGGCAGAGTTTGCCGTATGTATGAAAAATGGTACAGAGCCTGAATCACCCGAATCGCAAGAGCTTGTGAAAACACTGCAGAACCATATCACCGAAAGCTACTATCATTGCACAAACGAGATTTTAGCAGGTCTCGGTCAGATGTATGTTGAAGATGAACGCTTTAAGAACGATATAGACAAGCACGCTGACGGTACGGCTGAATTTATCTGTGAAGCAATAGAAATTTATTGTAGAAAATAAATATTGAATAAAAGGAACCGGCTTTTGAGTCAGTTCTTTTTTGATTTTATTGTGGATATTCTTTTGACATACATACATCAAAATGATATATTATTGATATGAACTTATACCGAGGATAGGTGGCAATCATGAAACAGATACCTTTTTATAACACGAAGATTGAGGGTGGCTTCTGGGGAGATAAACAGAAAACCTCAAGAGCTGTTACTGTTGATGCTGTGTATGACAGATTTGAAGAAACACATCGCTTTGAAGCTATGAAATGCGACCATGAGCAACAGATCAGAGAAGGCTGGAAGCCTCACATTTTCTGGGATTCCGATGCTGCTAAATGGATAGAGGGCACAGCATACACTCTTGAATACGAAAAAAATGAACAGTTTGAGGAAAAAATCGACAGACTTGTTGATATGATGTGCAACAGTCAGCGTGAAGACGGTTATTACAACGCATATTTTAATGTCTACGAAACAGACAAGCGTTTCACCATAAGAGATAATCACGAACTTTACTGCCTCGGTCACCTTATAGAAGCTGCTATTGCCTACTACCATGCAACAAAAAAAGATAAGCTTCTCGGCATGGTTGAAAGATATGTGGATTTTGTTATAAAAACCTTTGTTGAGGAAAAAAGTGCAAAATTCGTTACTCCCGGTCACGAAGAAATTGAACTTGCTTTAGTTAAACTTTACCGTTTTACAGGTAAAGAAAAATATCTTGAGCTTTCAAAGTTCTTTGTTAATAACCGAGGGAATAATGAACTTGATAAAGCCGGTCTCCAGGATTGGATGACCGCTCATTACCCGCAGGACCATCTTCCGGTTCGCGAACAAACAACGGCTGAAGGTCATTCAGTTCGTGCAATGTACTTATACATGGCAATGGCTGACCTTGCACTTGAATGTAAAGATGAAGAGCTCTTTAAGGCTTGTGATACAATTCTTCATAATGTTGCTGAAAAACGTATGTATATTACAGGTGGCATAGGTTCCTCGCATATCGGTGAAGCGTTTACTGTAGACTATGACCTGAAAAACGAAGAAGCTTATACAGAAACCTGTGCTACGCTCGCTCTTTCACTTTTCTGCCAAAGAATGTCTAAGCTTCGGCCTCTTGGTCTTTACGGTGATGTTGCAGAAATGGCAATGTATAACGGCAGTATTTCGGGCATTTCCATAAAAGGTGATGAATTTTTTTACGAAAACCCGTTGACCATTGACCTTGCTGACCACGATAAAAACCAAGCAACACAAAACAAGGAGCGTTATCCGATTACACAAAGAGTTAAAGTATTCGATTGTTCCTGCTGTCCTCCCAATATTCTTCGTTACATCAACTCTATCGGAGATTTCCTTTATACGGAAGATGATGATACTCTGTATGTACATCACTATATGAACAGTTTAACCAAGTTTGAGGATAAAAAAATCTGTCAGGAAACACTTTATCCTTCTTGTGGTAAGGTTAAGCTGACAGTAAAAGGCAATTACAAAAAAATTGCGGTTCGTGTTCCTTCATGGTGCAAAAAATTCGATGCATCTGCTCCTTACATCATTAAAGATGGCTATGCATATTTCGAAACCAGAGAAGTTATCGATCTCGATTTTAATATTTCTCCACGATTTGTTGTTTCTGCACCCGGTGTTCACGAAAACGCAGGTAAAACAGCTCTCATGTTAGGTCCCGTTGTTTATTGCATTGAAGGTGTAGATAATGAAGGTGATATATTCGGACTTTCGGTTAATAAAGCTACATCCTTTGATGTGAAAAAGGATGCATATTTCGGCTTGCCCACCATTACAGTTGATGGTTATGCATTAGTTGATAACGGAAACCTTTATTCTGATATTGACTCGGTTAAATATGAGGCAAGAAAAATAAAGTTTATTCCTTATTATGGTATGGAAAACAGAGGTGAGACAGATATGCTCGTCTGGATTCCATTGAATTCGTGAAGACTGATACCAAAATAATAATCTCTCTGTTTTTATTTCGTTAATAACAGAGAGATTATTTCTTTATTCTTTATGCTCAATTGATATCAAGTGTTGCATTATCGTCATCAGGACCGCTGTTATAGAGAAGTGGTTCAACAAATTCGGTTAAGCTATAACCATTAAGGAGTTTTCTTGAATCGACACGAAAATTTTTCATAATCTTCTCAATTTTCTTGAAGCTGCCAAAAGTTATTTTGTATTCTACCGTGTCAGGAGAATATGGTGCATTACCACGATAAAGATTAGCTACTAAATCTAAAACAAGATTAACAAACTTTTTGTCTTTTACCGATTCATAGTCTTTTTCGGTTAAATCGTGGTATTTCTTTGAGAATTTTGCAACCTTTGCGTATGTAAGACCATTCAGCTTTCTGCCCAGGAACATTACGATTTTCGGATGCTTCATAATTAAATCTTTAGGTAATGAGATACCACCCTGCGTATTTGCAAAAGCTTCAACATCGTGCTCCATATTGTATGGGATTTCTTCTATAATACCCAAGAAGCCTTTTCTTGCATATTCGGTGAAGCTCATACCTAAATCGGGAAGTTCCATATCTATTGTTTTGATATCTGCAGTTCCTTTTTCTGTATCAATGGTAATTTTTCTCATTTTTGGGGGAAAAGCTGCAAGAGAAGATGTCTGAATACTGTAAATCTTATTACCTTTTTCGCTTACAATTTCTCTCATACATTGAGCATGTGAGTGTCCGCTGAAGAAAAGACGAACTCCCATATCAGCAAGCTGTTTTATGCTTTCTTCACCCTTGGGAAAGCTGTGGCCTTTGCCCACAATCTCATAAGCGGGTGAGGGCGGAACTACAGGTCTGTGAGTACTGCAGATAACCATCGCACCTTTTTCTTTTGCTTTTTCTACGTGACCTTTAACCCAGGCCATAAGCTCATCAGAGAAATAAGGGAAGTGAAGGGAGTTCTTATCTTCTGCATCGTAACCCATAGCTATATGATATAAACCGGGTAAAATCTCTGCAATGTAGGTTGTGCCGTCATCGTAGGTATCAAAGGCTTTATATCTGCCGAAGGGATAATACATTTCTTTTACATCTTCCTCGGGCAGATGCTCCATTGGAATTTCTTCTCCGTTTTCACCGAAGCCGTGAATGGGGAAATAGGGGTAATCGTGATTATCCGTATAAACAAAAGGATTGCCACCTTTTTCTGTGAACTCTTTAAGCAAATCTCTCACTTCTTCGTGGCTATAGGATTCGCCGTGGTTTGTAAGGTCACCTGTAATAATAACTGTGCTTGTATCTTCGTCAGATTCAATTATCTCCAAAGCCTTTTTGAAAGCTTCTTCACTTTTTAAAATACAAATCTGTGTGTTTGGTTGGGGGAAAGTGTGCCAGTCGCAAAGAAAGTTTCTTTTGCTGTAATAATGCACATCGGTAACGTGATAAAATTTATAAATCATATTTACTTTCTCTTATAATCTTTCATAAGCATTCTCATAAACAGACCGCCCTGAACAGTTCTGTGGCGGAATGAAACCCATTTGCCACTTACTGTATCGTACCAGTCGGTCATAGGAACTCTTGATGGACTCTCGTCATAAGCTTTCCAAAGAGGTGCAATGTAATCTTCAAAAACCTTATCAGATGAAGCCATTGATGCAGTCCAGATAAGCCAGTCAGATTTTGTATAGTCTGCTCTGCTGTCAAGAGGCATACCATATTCATTGAAATGCTTCATATTATCAAGAATTTCAACATCCATAAATTCCTGACCGAACAAACCACTGTTCCATACTTTGTCCCAGACCATATTGTATTTCATTGAATATGAGTCGGGTTTGTCGAAAGCGAGTTTTGTTGTGCCATCGGGATTCACTGCAGTTTTCTTCCATATTTCTGCCATCTTAACTGCTTCTTCACGATAATATGCAGATTTTTCTTTGTTACCAAGCATTTCCATTATCATTGACATACCCTGAAGACCCATAATTGCCTTAAGAGAAAGGTTGCAGTTGTGAGCAAGGTGACCTGCAAAGTCATCTGTGCAAAGCTGATGACCAGGGTCTGCACCATGCTTTATAAGATATTCGCACCATTTTTCGAGAATTTCAATATGCTCGTTTGCAAAATCTGCATTACCTGTTGCAAGGGCAACATTGGCTTCCATAATTAGCATATTTCCGCATTCTTCAACGGGCATCTGCCATTTTTCAATATCTTCCTGATTATTAGCGTAAACCTGACCATTGAGAAGGGGATACTGACCCAAATCATGAGGTGCAAAATCAAATATAAGTCGGGAGGCCAAGTGGTCTTAGGAAGAACAACCCAGTCAGGCAACTCCTTGGCTCACAGAACGACATGGCTACGATCCGACTTTGATTATTAGCGTAAACCTGACCATTGAGAAGGGGATACTGACCCAAATCATGAGGTGCAAAATCAAATAT
>JAZNHK010000082.1:0-2129 GCA_045576915.1 Acutalibacteraceae bacterium | reverse complement strand
TATTTTGTGAGAACTTCTCTTAAAAGCTTTTTGAAATATTCGTTATACTCTTCACCTTTACCATAGCTTTCGGCATTTCTGTCAAGCGGTGAAATTGCGATACCGAATTTGAGACCTTGTTTTTTACATTCTTCAGAAAGAAGAGCAACCATATCTCTGTTTTCACCTTCCCAGTTCACAGACTTTTCAATTGTATAATCAGTGAGCTCAGAGTACCACAGACAAAATCCGTCGTGGTGCTTAACATTAAGCACCATACCCTTAAATCCTGCATCCTTAAAAAACTGCACCCATTCTTCAGCGTCAAATTCATAAGGATTGAAGTTCACGGGGTTAACAGAACCATCCGTCCATTCTCTGTTTAAAACTGTTGGCAGACCAAAGTTTATAAAGCCATAGAACTCTGTTTTCTGCCAGTTAAGTTGTCTTTCGGAGGGCTTTACCTCCGCTGCAATTTCATAGGGTTTCATTATATAAATCCTTTTTCTTGTTTATTTACCGGGATCACAATTTGTTGCAACAATGTCCACACCTGTACCGCAGATATTTTCAATAACAACATCACCGATTTTAACAGGTGCTTTGATTACTGCTTTGTTAATTTCTTCCATACAGTCAAACATTTTGTCCTTGGGAACAGGTCCGGCACTTTTAACGGGAACAACGGGATGAACGCCATCCTCAACCTTAACAGATGTTGTAAGGCTTCTCATAGGGTTGGTAATCTCTGTTCTCGCATAGGAATCGCCTCGTTTACATGTGTTACCGGTAACAGTAACGACCTCACCATTTTCGATTTCTACCTCAATAGGGCAACCTAAAGGACAGGCAACACAAATAAGACTTTTTTTCATTTTACCCATCCTCCTTACTCTTCAATTCTGACAACAATTTCGCTGTCTTTATTCATATCTTTTAACATATCTGTTGTAATTGTAACATTTTCCATTTCACCGGGAGCAAGCTTAATCTTCTTCTTTGATGAAAGGATTTTGCCATCGCATTCAACAACAACCTTCGCACCCTTGTAAACCTGACCAACACGGAAATAGAGTTTAAGATTTTCTTCGCTTTCAATGTTAACTCTCTGAGGAACAATGTAACGAACACCATCAATACCCTTCGTGTTTATAAATGTACCGCCTTTTTTCTTTCCGAAAATATAATCTGCAGCACCTTTACCTGCAATCTGGCTTTCCTCTGTAACATAGTCAACAAGGTCGTGAACCTGAAGAACATTACCACAAGCAAAAATACCGGGGTGAAGAGTTTCTCTGTATTCGTCAACAACGGGACCGCTTGTAACTCTGTCAAGCTCGATACCAACATCCTTTGAAAGCTCGTTTTCAGGAATAAGTCCAACGGAAAGAAGAAGGGTATCACATTCAATGTATTCTTCTGTACCGGCAATGGGTTGAAGCTTTTCATCAACATTTGCGATTGTAACGCCTTCAAGTCTGTCTTTACCGTGAGTTTTAACAACTGTACAGCTAAGACGAAGCGGAATACCAAAATCGTCAAGGCACTGAACAATATTTCTTGTAAGACCGCCTGAATAAGGCATAAGCTCGCAAACTACCTTAACCTCTGCACCTTCGAGAGTCATTCTTCTCGCCATAATAAGGCCGATATCACCTGAACCAAGAATAACAACCTTTTTGCCGGGCATATAGCCGTCTATATTAACGTACTTCTGTGCAGTACCTGCTGTCATAATACCTGCAGGTCTTGAACCTGCAATTGAGAGTGCTCCTCTTGGTCTTTCACGGCAACCCATTGCAAGAACAACGGCAATTGCTTTAAACTGCATAAGACCTTCATTATTATTTACCGCAGTAACAACGTTATCATTTGAAATATTAAGAACCATTGTGTCTGTAAAAACATCAATATCGGTTTTCTCAACCTGTTCGATAAATCTGCCTGCATATTCAGGACCGGAAAGCTCCTCACCAAAATAATGAAGACCAAAGCCTGTATGAATACATTGTTCAAGAATACCGCCAAGAGTTTCTGCTCTTTCGAGTATAACTATTTTTTCTACGCCCTCTTCCTTAGCTTTGAGAGCCGCAGCCATACCGGCAGGGCCACCGCCGACTACAACCAAATCATAATTCAACATCGTACCC
>JAZNHK010000081.1:0-24205 GCA_045576915.1 Acutalibacteraceae bacterium | reverse complement strand
GGATATCATCGCTTCTCTTGATAACAACATGGGCGATATGTATTACCCCATCGCAACTATTACAGATCCCAACGAGCTTACAGTTCTCGCTGCTAAGGAAGAGCTTGTTGTTAAGCTTATTAACAATCCTTCAATCTCAGTTGCATCTTTTGCTCTTTCCGGTGACCTCGATCCTTCAGATGAAGGCGTTAAGTACGTTCTTTACGTTCTTGAGTCTCCTGAAAACATTGACCTCATCATTGATATGTGGGGCAAAATTGCATAACACTTTTTGGAGTTGAATCATAATGGATTTTTTAAATCAGCCAAGCGAGTATCCCGTAACTCTCGAACAGTTGCTAAGACTTACTGTGGAAAAGAGAGGTTCTGACCTTCATATCGTTGTAGGTATGCCGCCCTGTATCCGTATAGACGGCGACATCATCAAGCAGGATTATCCCCCCATGAAGCCTGCTGACGTTGAAAATATGCTTATGCCGATTATGAGTGAAAAGAACAAGAGAGATCTTCAGGAAACTCTTGAGCTTGACCTTGCTTATTCAGTTCCTCAGTGTGCTCGATTCAGAGGTAACGTGATAGTTCAACGCGGCACCTTGGCTGCGGTTTTCAGAGCAATTCCTTTCGATGTTCCTACCCTCGATAAGTTGGGGCTTCCCGCCGACGTTAGACGTCTCTGCACTCTTCCTCGTGGTCTTATCCTCGTTACCGGTCCTACCGGTTCGGGTAAATCCACTACTCTTGCGGCGATGATCAACCATATGAATTCTAACTTTGAGTACAACATGGTTACCATTGAGGACCCTATAGAATTCCTTCATTCACATAAGCGTTCTATCGTAAGACAGCGTGAATTGGGTGGCGATACTCTTAGCTTCAACAATGCTTTGAGAACGGTTCTTCGTCATGACCCCGACGTTATTATGATCGGTGAGATGCGTGATGCCGAGAGTATCAGTATCGCTCTTACCGCTGCTGAAACGGGTCACTTAGTGCTCTCTACACTTCATACGCAGACAGCACCTCTTACCATTGCCCGTATTATTGACTCCTTCCCCAGCGAGCAGCAGAATCAGGTTAGAAACCAGCTTTCAAATACACTTAGAGCTGTTATTTCTCAGCAGCTTCTCCCCCGTCTCGGCGGTGGTCGAGTTTCTGCGGTTGAGTATATGGTTGATACACCTGCTATCCGTAATATGATTCGTGAGGGTAAGGACCACCAGATTTACAGCACAATGCAGACCGCTCAGAAAGAGGGTATGCAGACTATGGACCAGGCACTTCTTAAGTTACTCAGAGAACAAAAAATTAACCGTGAATCCGTTTTGGAAAACTGCGTAGAAAGAGCGGAAGTTTTAAGACAGATTCAGATGTATTGATATTCATTATATAAGGGGGCAGACTCTTGGAATTTACGTATGAAGCGTTAAACCGACAAGGTCAGTCAATTACAGGTAAGGTTGTTGCCAGTAATACTGGTGAAGCTTACGAAAAACTTCGTGAAGCAGGCGTTGTTGTAACAAATCTTTCTGAAGTTAAAAGTAAAGGTGTAAAGAAAACAAGAAGTAAAAAAGTTGCTCTTGCAGATATGTCAATGTTTGCTCGTCAGCTTTCTGCCATGATTAGTGCAGGTATTCCTGTAACTCAGGCTATGCAGACTCTTGTTGCTCAGACAACTAACCAGACACTTGCAAATGCAATAAAAAATATCGCAGACGATGTTGAGGGCGGTTCCGCTCTTTCAGAGGCATTTCTCTCACAAAGACCTGTTTTTTCAGACCTTTTCTGTTCTATGATAGCAGCAGGTGAAATGGGTGGTATGCTTGATAAGACACTCTTGGCAATGTCAAACCAGTTACATAAAGATAAACAACTTAAAGACTCCGTAAAATCTGCAACATCATATCCCAAAATGGTTGGTGGTTTTGCTATTATAATTCTTATAGTAATGCTTATTTTTATGGTTCCAACATTCCAGGGTATGACAGCGAGCGTTGAAGAACTGAATCCTATTACAGAGTTTGTTTATTTCCTTTCAGAATCTTTACGTGCATATTGGTATGCTATTTTCCCGGCAATTGGTGTGTTGATTTTCTTGATTATAAGAATTATCAAATCACCTCCCATTCAGCATTTTTGGGAAAACCACAAAATGCAGTGTCCGATTATAGGCGAACTTATTACAAAGACAATTCTTGCACGTTTTTGCCGTATTTTTGCAACACTTATCGGTGGTGGTGTAACTGCAGTTAAAGCACTTGAAACAGCAGGTCCTACATCAGGTTCAAAGCTTGTTGAAGCAGCTGTAACAGAGGCAATTGAAGAGGTTGAAAATGGTGGTACCATACATGAATCTCTTGATAAATCAGGATTATTTCCTCCTATGCTTATCGGTATGATAGCTATCGGTGAAGAAGCTGGTACGCTTCCCGTGATGCTTGATAAGGTTGCAGAATTCTACGAGGAAGACGTTGATACACTTGCAAAAAGCTTGGGCTCAACCCTTGAACCAATTATGTTGGTTGGTCTTGCAAGTATTGTTGGTTTCCTTATTATCGCACTCTATCTTCCTGTTTTCCAGGCAACAACTGCAACACCCGCATAAAACTACAAAATAATTCAAATCCTTTGCAAGGGAGTAGATATAATGGCTAAAGTAAACAGTGCTATAGGCATTGAATACAATTCACATGAAATAAAAGCTGTAGAGCTTACAAAAGGCACCGATGGAAAATACGAAGTAACAGCGTTTGAAAAACAAAATTTTGAGAGAAATGTAATAGCTAATGGTTTAATTTCTGATAATTCTTTGTTTTCTCTTGCACTTACCAATATGCTTAATCGCGGTAAATTTAATACCAATGCACCTATAGTTGTTGGTGTTAATAACGAAAATGTTATTATGCGTTATGCAACTTTTCCTAAAGTGCCTGAAGATAAACTCAAAGGTGTAATAACAATGCAGGCACAGGATTTCATTCCTGTTCCGATTGCTGAATTAGGTCTTGATTTCGTTGTTATTGATGAAACAACTGACGATGATGACCAACCCGCATTAAATGTTCTTCTTGTTGGTGCAAGAAATCTTATGCTTGAAAATCTTGTTCAGAATTTTGAGGAGGCAAAGCTTCAGGTTGTTGATATAGATAGCTCTTTCCTTGCATGGGCTCGTGTAATAATTGATGAAGCAAACGAAGATGACGTTCTTGGTTTCCTTTGTTTGACTGATGATGTTCTTGATTTCGTGGCAATTGCTAACAAAGAAATTAAGATGGTTCGTTCTATCAATATTCCTGATAGAGCAGTGGTTGAAATTAAAAAAGCCTTTAATGAGCCGGATGAACTTATTACAACTGAGATGGAAACAATTGTTGATTTGCTTTATTCAGAGCTTTCCTCATCAATCAACTATTTCCAGATGCAAACCGGCTATATAATGAATTCTGTTTATTTTTCCGCTGCAACAGAACTCCAAAAAAGCATTTTAGAAAAGCTTTCAGAAAAAAGCTATATACCTCTTTCAATACCTAAGTTGTATGAAGAATTCGAAACAGCAACTTTTGATGCAAGTGAGTATGTAGGATGTATCAGCCTTGCAAAGGTAGCATTGGAGGGTTAAGTGTGAAGTATAGAGTAAGTTTGCTTCCTGAACAAAAAAGGAAGCGTATTGAGGGAAGAAAGAAAATTGAAAAAATACAAGTTTTTGCCCTTGCAGTACTTGTGGTTCTGGCTTTGTTCTTGATTGTTGTATCCATTACTAATGTGTATGCTGATAAGCAACTTGCTAAAGAGCGTGCCCTCGATAATGCGTATGCACAAAAGGTTGCAGAGCTTGAGCAATTCCGTACAATCAATGCAACTCTTCAGGAAAAAGTTAAACTCATTGAGGATATTCAGGTTGAAGAACCTCAATTAGTTAATTTTATAGCAAAAATTTCAAATCTTGAAACTCCCGGTATTTCAATCAACAGTATCGAGTGTACAGATTGGAAAGTTTCCAGAAATTGTGTTCTTGTGGGTACTTGCGATAATCGTGAGCAGTATCTTACATTTGAAAAAAGCTTAGGCGAGATGGAAGAAATTTCGGCAGTTGCCTGTGCATCTTACGTTCAAAATGTCGGTGCACGAGTTCAATTCACAATTAACATTACTTGTGTAGGTGGCAAAGTAATTGTTGAAACGACACAAGCGCCTGCAGAAGCACCCGCAGAAGGTGAAACTACTGCAGAAACAGTTGCTGCAGAATAAAGAAAGGAGAATTGAATATGAAAAATAAAAATATCAATTTAAATATCAATTTAAAAGATATAAAAAATTCTCCTTACACAGTAGCGGTAGCTTTGGTTCTTGTTATTCTTTTGGTAATAGGTGCAATAGCATATCTTATTGTTGATATTGTTAGCACAAAAGAGGCAATTGTTCAGACAAGAATTTCTTATCAAGAGAATTTAAAACAAATTGCTATTCTTGAAGAACTCAGATCACAGAGTGAAAAAGCTGAGCAACAGTTGGAAAAGTACAAAGGCATTCTTCCGGATGATCTTGGAGATGTTTATATATTACAAGAAAATGTTATTACAACATGTGAGAACTTTGGTTTAACTGTTACATCAATAGCTGTAACTCAGACTCCTGCACAGACTCAGGAAACAACATTTGTTTTCAATGTTAACGGAACATTTGAAAATATTTACAGTTATATGTCATATATTACAACCCTTGAACAGGTTCATAGATTTGATGCAATTTCCCTTGTGAAAACCGGGGATAAATATGACGCAACAATCTCTCTTGCTGTTCTTTCGCAGAATGGTGCGGAGGGTGTTCTTGGTGCGGTTGTAGACGGTCAAACCGCTGCATAATTTAATCATAATGTGGTAAAGTCGAACATTTTTTTCAAAAAATCGTTCGACTTAAAGTCTTATTTGACAAATATTACGGAATGACGATTTTTAGTTTATATAATAAAGCGTCTGATATTTTTCCGTTTTTAACACAACTCAAAGGGGAAGATTGTTTTGGCAGAAATGAATGTTATTGTTCCCGGTAGCGTAGGTTTTTACCTTGTTAAAAGTGGCGCTGCAACAGAGGAACAAGTTTTTGAGGCATTAAGCAGACAAAAGCAAACCAAGGAACTTCTTGGTACGATACTTGTTGATTTGGGCTATTGTACAGAGGTTGATGTTGCCCGTGCAATTGAAATGAAAACCAATTGTAAATACGTTTCAATTGAAGAAATGGGCATAAATTATACATTAGCCAATATAATTCCTACGGAAATTATTGGTAAAAAAGGTGTTTTGCCTCTCTATCAGGAAGATAAAACACTTTTTGTGGTTATGCGTAACCCTAATGATGTTGTTACGCGTGATAACCCTTCTGTTATAACCGGCGGTCTTGAAATTGTTCCCCTTGTTTCAACAGATACAGAACTTAATGCTGCTATTAACTCAATTGTAAATAATACGGCTTCGCTTGATTCATATGATGAAGATGAAATTACAGACGAAGAACTTGCTGCTCTTGATGATCTTGTAGCAGATGAAAAACCCGCAGTACAGCTTGTTAACCAGGTTATTACAAATGCTGTTAAAGCCGGTACTTCCGATATTCATATAGATCCCCTTGAAAAAACAATGCGTGTGCGTTACAGAATTGATGGCGTTTTGCACGAGGTTCTTCAGCAGCCTATAAAGCTTCATGCTGCTGTATCATCCCGTATTAAGGTTATTGGCGGTATGGATATCGCTGAAAGACGTGTTCCTCAGGATGGTCGTACAACTGTTAAGGTTGATGACAGAACTTACGATATTCGTATTGCAGTTCTTCCATCAGTATATGGCGAAAAAATTGTTCTTCGTCTTTTGGAACGTGGTGGAAACTCTGTAACTCTTAAAGATATTAAGTTTTCTGGTGAGCAGATGGTTCGCTTTATGAAAACTATTACAATGCCTTATGGCTTCCTTCTTGTTACCGGTCCTACCGGTAGTGGTAAATCAACAACACTTTATGCAACACTTGCAGAGGTTAGTGATATTACAAAACATGTTATTACTCTTGAAGATCCTGTTGAACGTCGTATGCCCGGTATTTGTCAGGTGCAGATGAATGTTCGAGCAGGTATGACCTTCGCAGCAGCTCTTCGTTCGGTTCTTCGTGCCGACCCTGATATTGTTATGGTCGGTGAAATTCGTGACGGTGAAACTGCGAAAATTGCTGTTGAATCTGCTCTTACCGGTCATATGGTTTTCTCAACACTCCATACAAATGATGCTCCCAGTGCGGTTACACGTCTTGATGAAATGGGTGTTGAACCATTCCTTACAGCATCATCACTTGTAGGTGTTCTGGCACAGCGTCTTATTCGTGTGCTTTGTCCCCGTTGTAAGGAGGCTGTTGATGTTACATATCGTGAACTTCGCAACAGTATGGAGGATTTCCCGATCCCCGAAGGAAAAACTCTTGATGATACAGTAAGAATATATCAGCCTAAGGGTTGCATTTCTTGTAGCAACACAGGCTACAAAGGTCGACAAGGTGTATTTGAATTCTTACAGATTACTCCTGAAATGAAAACTCTTATCCTTAAGCGTTCAGGTGTTCAGGATATTAAAGAACTTGCAGTAAGCCAGGGTATGCACACACTCCGCCAGGAGGGTATTGATAAAATTCTGGAGGGCACAACTTCCGTAGAAGAAATCCTTCGCGTTATTGTATAAATTTTATTTCATTTAATAATTTTTAAAGAAAGGGTTTGGGCGTATGAAGATCTTAACAAAGAAGAATGGTATTGCACTTGTTGCGGTACTCACTCTCTTGCTTATTTTGACTCTGTTGATTCCTGCGATGTTTTCAATGTCGGAAACTGCAACAAAGTCGGCAATGCGTGGTCAAAAAGAACAAAGAGCTTCTTACTTGGCAAGAACATCCTGTGAAATGGCGGTGTCTGCTTTCCAGACCTTTTATGATGCGTATGATGAGGCAGTTGAAATTGTTGAAGGTAGCCGTAATGCGGAGCAGCAAAAAGTGGTTGCTGACTTTCAAACCTTTATCACTAATAAAAGTCTCAATGTCAGCAGAATTTATATGTATCTGAAAGATGGCGTAAATAACGAGAATATTCCGGATTATGATCCTAAAAGTGTTGATTGGCAGACGTATGAGAAAGACGCTGTTATTTATCGTACTGCAAACACAACTGTTCCCGGCTATACTTTGTATGGTTATGCAGATTGTGAAGTTACTTATGCGGAGGTTTCTGATTATTATAGGATTGAATTAGATGGCTCAATGACCAAATTAAAGGATGAACCTTTAATAGATGAAAATGGTAATGTTGTAATCATTGATGGTCAGATACAATACGATCCGGAAAACACCGCTTTGGAACAATATAAAACGCTAAGAAATAATGTTGTTGAAGCCATTTCCTCAGGTAGCGAAACTCTTGTTCCCAGTTGCCATAAGGTAGACAGAAAAGAAATCCGTTTTAATGCAGTTTCAACTATAGATGATAAAAAATATACTGACTTTTCACGTGGATGTTTAATGATTCTTCCCACTAAGCCGGCTGAAGAAAAGTGGATTGTTCCTACAGAAGTAAACAGTAATCAGATTTTTGCCGTTACATCTAAGGCAACAGGTGTTATGCAATTGGATTACAGTGATGAGTTTAAGGGTGAAGGAAATGGTGGTGAGGGTGCAACAGGTCAGGCTGTTTATTCATTCTCTTGCACCGGTAATATGGTTATTTCCTCAGAAGGTCTTACTGTTCCTGAGGGTTCTCCATATCAAATAACAGATTTTACTTTGGGTGTTTACCCTGTAACAACAACAAAAGACCCTGAAAATGACCCGACTTTTGCATGCATTGCAACTAATAATATGAGGTCATGGGCATCCGGTGCTCAAAAGGATAATTTCATTATGTTCTCTGCAACTAATGGTATTCAGGTTGAAATGCCGGTTAACTTGCTTATAAACCCTTGCCGAACAGGTCGTATAGGCGATGGTTTTGCGAGAAACCAGTCTCTTTATAAGATTCTTGCTTTCCAATCACCGAACATTGTTTTTAAAGAAAAAGTTATAAGCTTTATTTCTCTTTGGAAAAATACCAGTATTATAGAAGCGGGTGCAGATTTGTTTGGTGACGGATATGATGCAAGAAGGATAACTTCTTTAATTCTTTCTGCACCGGAATCAACACCTTATTCATATCACAACGAAGATCGTGGTGAGGTTGTTAAAGCGGGCAAGGTTTATTTCACAGAAGATGCATATATCTGGTTTGTTCCGTTTTCTGAAAATGGTTCAAGTTACAAAACCCAGACAGTCTATTACCGTGATACCGATATAAGGCAATATAAGATTGCCAGTGCGGGCGATGTTTATTATTTCAATGCAGAGGTTCCCGTTTCAGGCTCAACTGCAGAAACCACAGGTTTTTCAATGTCAGCTTACTTTATGGAAGTGCTTTATAGCGATTTAATTGGTGCTGATGATAGTCTTAATTTCTGGACTGAACTTAAAGAAGCTGGGTTTGGTTTCGTTCAGAATAATCTGGTACCTAAGGTAGGCTATGTTAAGGATGATTTCCATAAAATCGGAAATATTTATGATGGTGACGGCGGTCGTATGCCACTTATAGATGATTTCTACATCGTTTGGGATAGTTGATTTGTCGCAATGAAAGTATATAATTTTCAAAGAAAGGATTGATTCAATGGAAAAGCGTAATAGCAGAAAAAGTGAAATTAAAAAGCTTTTTTTCAATAAATTTGGTATGACTTATGTTGAACTGATTTGTGCGCTTGCATTGCTCAGCCTTATTGTTGTTATGTTTACTCCCATGCTTCTTTCTTCATATGAAACCTTGTATAAAGCCGGTGAAGAGGTTGAGGGTGTTTATGATTCGAAGGAAGAAATTGAAGAGCAGCTTGCAACACGTTATTCTACCAATACTATTTCAATTTCTGATTATGCGTTTACAACAGGATTGGATGCAAATGCAAAGCAATTATTTGAAATTCTTAATGTAAAAGGCAAAAAAGCCGTATCTACAATGCAACATGGCTTGGAAACTGTTTTTGGCACCACAAGAGCAAGTATTGACATCGTTTCACCAAGTATTGTTTATGACGATAAGTCTAACCACGATGTTATAATTCAAACAAGTGGTCTGGAATATTCCACGATTAAATTTGGATCTTATGCAGAAGAATATGGCGATATAGCAAGTGGTGCAGCAGATGCAGCGTTTGAAGCAGAAGCTGATAAAACAGAAGGCGGACTAATTTTTGTTGAGGTTCTTATTCCTGATAAAAAAGCAGATAAATCAGAAGAGTCTTTTTATGAAAGTAAAAAATCAAACCTTGCTCAATTAAAGTTTGATGGTTCATCACATGCAATTTCAAACACTGATGGTCTCTCCATTTCTCACAACAAAGATGATGGCAAAATTGCATTTAATATAAAGGGTAACAACACTTCTTTGGATTTCACACAATCACCCATTAAGATAAGTATTTACTATGTAAATACCAGAGGTGTTGTTAAAACTACTTCTGACTTTTTGACAATCGAGCCGCCTACAATGATTTTTGCAGGTGAAACCGACAGCAGTGTTGACTATTATACTTCAGCAGGTGTTGAAGAGGATACAGTAGTTATAAACGGAGAAAGAACAAATAAATTCAGCATCACCTATGAAGGCAGAAAAATGCGAGTTGCTAACAGTGGGCTTTTCAGTGGTTCTGACACTCCCGGAGGAAAGAGTGCAACAATTAAAACTGTTGCATGGATAGACAATGATGAAAACCCTTATTTGAATCCTTATTATGTAATGGCTGGTACTGACAGTAGTGTATACCGTATGTATAACTACAAGGTTGATACAAATCTTAAAACGGCACTTGGTTCTTCAAATACTCCTGCTGACACAACAGACGGAACAATTGCAATTTCTGACGGCTCTCTTGTTACACCATCTTTCTGGAGCGGTGAAATGAGCGACCAATATTCATTCCAAACGCTGTATCATGCTACAACATATGGTTTGGATGGAGATAACAATGAGGATTGTTCTGCTCCGGATAGTAGATATGGTGTTATAGGAACTAAATATGATGAATTTGATAAAAATCTAAGATATTCAATGATGTTCAACTCTTTCAGAACAGGTTATAACTATGCATCGCAGATGTCCAGAAGAATATCCTATGTTTTATCAGAGGCAGGTTCTCAATCTTTTAGAATAGCAGGTAAAAAGCAAGGTGATACTCAATTTACCGGTTATAACCAGATATGGGAACAATCCGGACACTATGATTTAACTAACAGCACATACACAGATGATGGAGAAGTACAATATTTTTATACCGGTACCGGTACAACAAACCCACATACGGATATGCATATGGCATTTTTGAGACTGTCCTCATATACACAGGTTAATCCACTTGATGCAAAGCAGAGTAATACTAAAACATATAGTATTGCAGATGGCTCAGAAACTAATGCGGGTACAGCAACTTTATATGATAGGTTTGTAACAGGTGGCGAGTTCTGGAGTCCAAGTGGACAATCAGAAGAAAGTGTAAAAGGTCTTTCATGGAAGGATAGAGTAAATTATATTTCAACAGAATATGGTACAAAAGTAAATGTAACATCAGCTGTTTATTTGCCTGGTTCAGGTAGTTCCGGTGCAGGTCAGGTTATTTATTTTGGTACTGTTCCTGCGTATGGTTTGATACGTGAAAGTTCTGATATTGTAACAGGTCAGGATAGAATGTTTAACTGTAACAGCAGATGGTTTGTTTCAGGTGAGCTCCGTGAAAGTGCAGCAACAATCTTCCTGATTTGCGGAACCCAAGGAAATGGTTCAACTATATATCGTAATGCATTTGGTGGAGCTTCTGGTAATAAGAGTGAAAACGTGGACGCACATAACTATATGCGAGCCCAGATTGAAGCCGGCTCTGTTTCGTCTCAGACTAATGAAAAAACCTTCTATACTACCGGTAACGATAGCCAGACATATAAATTAGAAAAAAGTGATTTAGAGTTTACTTTTGGTTACTGTTCTCGTTGGCGAATGTCAATTGGTGATGTTACATTTAATGGTACAACTGAAGAAGCTCGCTCTTACGAAAAGTATTATAAAGCAAGCTACCATTCAAGTGATAGTAATTTAAGTACATTGGTTAATGATAAAGCTCCGTCCGGTGGTATCAATGCAGGTAAAGTAAATAACTTGTATTATAATGTTTGGTTCCCTGGCGAATATTATAATCTTGTTGATTGCGTAACTGTTGATGAAGTTACAGTTGCTGTTGGTTATACTGTTTCCGGTTCATCGTATATGTCACAATCAGCATATGCCTCAAATTACTATGGAACGGCTTTGGGTAGCGTTTATAATGATGCCGTTTTGGCTGCTTATATTTCTGAAGATGTGGGTGGTGTTGTATTCAGTAACAACCTTGGTGACAAAGGTAAAAGAAATGCAATTTTCCAGAATGTGCTTTATTATAAAAGTCCGGCGTTTACAGATAGCCAGACTCATTCCCGCCAAAGCGTACGTTTTACTGCTGTTGGAGCATATTCTTCTGCCGGAAGAATTAATCCTAGCATAAACGGACCTCAGACTGTTACCAAAAGTTATGTTGCTATTTATGGTGATAGTTTAGGTAATGCATATTATTCTATTATTGCAACATCCAGTGTTACTGGTAAATATGTTGATAAAAAAGACAGTAACGGCAATATTGTTTATGACGAAAATGGTCAAAAGGTTCAGGAATGGGTCGGCGAAGAAAGTGGGCTTGTTTTAAGGTCTGAAGAAAATGGTAATGCACTTAAAACTAACGAAATGTATCCCATAACTATAGGCGGAAATCTCCTTTCAACTTATTTTACAGAGATAACAACGATTGTTGCAGAAGAAGGTTTTGTTGTTATCAGTGGTAAGCCAAGAGGTGGCACGTACGACAAAGAGATGATTGTTGTATGTTATAGCGATGCTGACGGCAACTATACATTTAAAATGGTTGAAAATAGCAGCTTTACCGGTTACATTAACGACGCCAAATTTATTGGTAACTACTATTACTTCGTTGGTGGCGATGAAAATGGTGGTTGGTGTGCTGCAATTGATAAGCAAGAATTGATAAATCTTGCGAAAAAGAGTGGCGACGCAAAGTCATCCTGGTCATCAATTTCCGTAAGCACACAGTTCGATGAAAATGATGTTATGTACACAACCGACCCCAGCAAATTGATCTATTTCCAGACACCCACTATTATCAATGCTTTTGATGGTCGTGTACATAGTTAATGAAAGGAGAGAAGAAGATGTTTAAAATTCTTACCAAAAACAAAAAAGGCTTTACCTTGGTAGAGCTTATTGTGGTTTTACTTCTTCTTTCCTTTGGCGTTCTTGCACTTTCGAATATGTTCAAAGTTACATACCGGGCTTTTCAAAAAAGTGAAGAGCGTAGCATAAAGCAGGAGGCAGTAAAGGTAGTTGCAGAGATGCTCCGTAAGGGCTCAACAAATGTAGCCTCCTCAATGTCTGCAGATATTTTTGACACTACTGAAGTTTTGCCCACTGTCGAGGCTGATATCAGTTACTCATATTTGTATTTTGAACCACATGCAGCTTGTAGCGAATGCGGATCATCTTGGGACTTCGATAAAGGGCATTGCAGTAAAATAACCAAAGAAGAAGAGGTTTATGATGAAGAAACCCAAAAGACCAATAAGGTTGTAGAATATTGTAGCAGTTCGGAAAGAGAACCAATTGATGGTTATTTTATAAAGTGTATGAACAAAGGCGTTAAAAAGGCAGGTGTTAAGCCACTTGTTGATGTTCCTATTTATATCACTATCGAACCAATTAAAGATTTTCCTGTAGGTGCAACTGATGCACAAAAGCAAAATCCCGCTAACATGGTAAATCAATGTGGTGTTATCATTAAACTCTCTGCATTGGAATCTGATTTTAAATACGAAGAGATTGATGAGGATGGCAAGGTTCCCCAAGGGAATATAAATAACCCGGTTTTGAATGATGTTATTTCAGATAATATTTATTATTCATTAGACGTAGCGTATCATTTTCCAAATATGGTATTGTCTGAGTCGGGTATTACAGTTAATCGCTCGGCTGAGAAAAAAATTAGTGCAGCTAATACCTATAATTCCAATGGTGAACAAAGCGGCACAGTAGAGGCGGTTGACAAAGGTGGCGTTGTATTAAGAGTTTATTCGGATGCAATAATTTCCGGTGATACTTCTAACACCAATCTTTCAACACCTCCGCTCTGCTTTATTGCAACAGCTTCCTATGGTCTTGAATCAGGTGAGGTTGGTCTCCTTTGTGATTTCCGCGATAAATGCTTACTTACCAATCCTTTAGGTACTGCATTTGTTAAGGCTTATTACAAGCTTTCACCACCCGTGGCAGATTTTATTGCGGAGAGCGAGCCTCTCAAGGCAGCAGTCAGAGTTGCCCTCAAGCCTCTTGTTGCGGTTGCAACAAATGCACTTGATGAGGATGCTGCAAGGCAAAATGCACCTTGGTTTATCGTGTTTATGCTCTGCGGTGCCGGTGTAACAGCTACTCTTATCAAAGTAGATAGACGAAATAAAAAGACTAATTAAATTCAGAATAAAGCAAATCGACTTGCTCAGTGCAAGTCGATTTTTCTTTGTTTTTCTTTATTTATAAATTCGTGAACCTTTTGGGGGACAACTACTCTATCGCTTAAATCTTTCTTTGTTATAATGTCGAGGAGGAAAATGTCGTCATTTTTGATGATACCCCAAAGACGTTTTATTACTTTTTTGCACTCTTCTTCGTTGCCTTCGTGGTCTAAAATAATATATCTGCCAATATTTTCATAAATTCTATCATTTTTTAATCCTAAATCACCTTCACCAAGACTCATTCTGAATTCCTTTTCTAATTCATCTGAATAGGTGAAATCATCACGAAGAATTATGGCTTTAAGCATAAGGGCGTGGGTTCCGCTATTGTTCTTATTATTCAAGGCGTATTTTTCATAACACGTATATGCCCTGATATAATTCTCTTTATATTTTTCGTAAAGCATACCAAGAATATAATAAATATCTGCTTTTGCTTGTGGGACTGTGGTATCGAAATAATGTTGAGTGGCATATATCAGAAGGTTTTCTGCAGAGGATATATTGCCATTTCCACCGCGGTTTAAAAGCTCTTTAGCTGTTTCTTTAATAATAGTGCATTTTTCCTCATTTGAGTAGGCGGACTCTATGTTGCTTAATTCTTTCAAGAATTCACCAACAATATTACTGTTCCAGTTTTTTGTTTTTAAAAATTTCTTTACCATATCACACCTCGGGTGGCACGCATTTTGCCAATGTCAGGCAAGCGTTACTTTCAACAAAGAACTTACCATCACAGCTATATGGCATAAAGAAATAATCACCTTTTTTGATTTCCTTTTTATAACCATCGGAAACAAGAGTACCGTAACCATCTGTAACAACATAAACGCAAACACCTTGGAGCACTTCAGTTTTTCCGCTTTCTACAATGTAGCGTTCAACGCTGAAGCAAGGAGTGTCATCAGTGCTTATGAGAATTTCTTTTTTGCATCCGTCAACTTCATAGGCTGTTACGGGTGTTTTTTTACATTCTTTCATAACTCTTTCATAGTTATAGGAATAATCAAAAACGCTTAATGCAGTGTCTTTTTCAAGACCAATATACATTTCGTTGTCGCTCAGATGGTAATCACCGCACCATCTTTCAGGTTGAATTGTGAAATCGGTAGGCTCCTGAACCTCAAGAATAAGGCAACCTGCACCAATGGCGTGAACAGCCTTTGCGGGAATAAAATAAACATCGCCAACGCTTACGGGAATTCTGTTAAGAAGCTTTTCCATAGCGTTTTTATCTAATTCGCTTTCTTCAACTGCTTTTTTGAATTCTTCGGGTGTAACGCCATCCTTAAAACCGAAATAGATGCAAGCATCTTCCCTTGCACCTAAAACAAGCCAGGATTCTGCCTTGCCAAATTCGGACTTGAAGTGCTCTCTTGAAAATGCTTTATCGGGATGTGCCTGTACGGGTAAACGGATTGCAGAATCCAATGCTTTGACAAGAACATCTAGACCTTTTCTTTTGCCAAGCATAAGCTCTTTTTCGTTTTCTATAAGCTCATTAAAATGAATGTTTGTACCTTTTATAGTTGAGAGTCCTTCAAATTCATCGGCGCTGCCCTCGTTAAGAGCTTTAGTTGAAGAACAAATCCATTCTTCGGGATAAAAAGAATCTTCACTTTCGTCATTAAAGAAATCGCTGAAAAGCTTTCCGCCTAAATACACACGAAAAACGCGATTTTTTTCGAAAAATACAGGTTGTTTTGCAATTGTTTTTGTATCCATAATTTACCTCAGAAGTGCATTTTGTGCAGAATTTATATCTTTATAGATGCCACTTGCAACGCTTGCAAAAACACAAGCACCGGTTGCGGCTTCTTCGCTATGTTTCGGGAGTGTTGCAGTCATTCTGAAATCTTCCGTGAAAATTTTTCTCCAGATTTCACTTTTTCTTAAACCATTACCCGAGCAGACAAGCGTTGTGGGAATTGTGATAAGAAGTGATTTTTCACTCTCATACATATCAAAAAGTTCTTTTGAAACGCCCTTAAGTGTGCCGAAAATAAGGTTCTCGGGAGTGAGGTTTTCAATTCCGATATTTTCAATACTGCCTCGGATTTTCGGGTTTTCGCGAGTTCCGCAGAACTGACAGTTAACAGTCAATAAATCTGAAAAATCTGTAATGCTTTCCGCTTTTTTATCCATAATAGAGAAGAGGTTTTCTGCTTTCCCACCAAGCATTTCAGCACATTTCTCAAAAAATGTTTTTAAAATTGCATAAGCTCTTCCACCGCAAAGGGAAGCACCAACAAAAATATATTTATCATCTGTAAGTGGGCGGATTTCACCACAGGAAAGATTTTTAACTTTATCAGTTACAAAGGAAACCTGGCTTCCGGTTCCCACATTAACGAGTACAGAATTTTCAGCATCTGCAACAGAGCCTAAAAAACTGCCTTGGTTATCACCGATTGCAACGGCAACCGGAATACCTGATGGGAGAAAATCGCAATTTGTTTTACCTGCTAAATCTGTTGCTTTTATAACATTTGGAAGAAAACTTTTATCAATACCAACTTTATCTAAAGCGGCATTATCGAAACAGTTTTCTTTAAGATTATAAAAACCTAAACTTGCAGCATCGCTGGAATGGGTAACAGGTTTTGTTGTTGTGAGCAAGGCTGCAAGGTAATCGTGAATAGTGCAGAGGATTACTGCATTTTCGGGGATTTCCTCATTTACGAGATTATAAAAATGAGTCGTAAGACCGAAGCCGGATGCAGCTTTCAGCCCAGTTTCTTTTGTTAAATATTCTGCATAGGAAATATTATTTTTGTAAATTTCATTTCCTCTTTCATCCTGCCATATCATAAGAGGGGAGCAAGGCTTATTATCTTTATCAAGATAAAGAATACCATGCATCTGACCTGTTATGCCGATAGCATCAATGTTGATACTATCGGTAACATTTTTAATTGCAGATTTAATAATTTCAACTATTAAACCTGGGTCCTGGAGTTTTTCAAAATCTCTGCCTTGTATAAAGGAATCATTCTTTAAAGTACAGGATTTTAAAATCTCGCTTTTTTCAGTTTCAAGCACAAGTGCCGTTACGGTGGTTGTGCCGATATCAATTCCTAATATATTCATAGCTTTAACACATTACAGTTGATTTGGGGTCAAGTCTGCGGATAATATCCTGCTGAATTGCAGGGGAAAGGTCGAGGAAGTTTACAAATGTTCCGTGAATTCGCATAATATAAACTCCGCTGGGTGCATATTTTTTCGGATTATCAAGAACTTTTTTTAGAATTTCAGCAGTTGTTACATTTACGTAGAGGTAGAAAGGTGAAACATTCTTATTAAGTTCATTGAAGAACAAGGGTTTCATAACCTTATCGCGGAATTCAACGCCTTTGTCCTCATAGTTTTCGCTCATAAAGTATTTGGGGTCAATACCAAAATGAGAAGCATAACCGCCACACATTTTGTTGAAAGGTAATTTGAAAAGTGAAAGGGTACGGAAGCCAAGACCGTTTTGTGCTTCACCGTAAAGCGGGTCAACACCATAGCCTAACATATCTCTTGACATTCTTCCGCAGGGCAGTGCACCAACCCAATAACCATATAAAAGATGGGTTGAGGGTGTAGAAAAGTCGGGACGGAAATTGTTGCCAAGATAGTTTTTCTGTTCTCTGACCATATCTGCAATTTTACCGGTAAGAAGAGCAGTTTCGTTATCAACTTCTTCAATATTGTTACCGAATTTTGGTGCGGAAAGTAAGAATTCGCGAAGCTCTTCGTAGCCTTCAAAGTTACATTTTAAAGCATCGAGAAGTTTTTGTGCATCTTCAGGTCGCTCAGCAATAAGCTTATCAATAGCAACAAAGGAATCTGCAACAACGCTTGTGCCGTGAATAAGACATCCGCTACCATTATATTTTGTGCCCTGGTGGGTAATGTCGCGTGTGTCATAACCGCTCTCAATACCACCCATAACTGTGCTGAGGAAAGGTACGGGTAAATGTGAAATTGCTTTTGAACAACCATTTGCAGCTTTTACCATTTCGTTACAATAATATTGAGCGTTTTTATAGAATCTTTCTCTGATGTTTTTTAGAGCTGTTAAAGCATCAGTTTCTTCACAAACAGTGCCGATATATTCACCTGTGATAGTGGAATAACCATTGTTGAGTGTCAGCTCAAGAACTTTACCTAAGTTGAACCAGCTGTTTGTTGTGTTTGCGTTATCCTTACCCATAATAAGAGGTTCCTGGCAACCTGCGATGGAGGTGTCGGGGATATCGTCAATCTCTACACCTGCTTCGGAAAGAACAGTGTAAAGAGAATCGTCATTAAAGAATGATGGGGTAAGGCAACCGGGAGTGAAAAGAAATCTGCCTAATTCGCTATAAAGCTTTTCGGGAGTGTTTTTATGAAGCTTAACAGAAAGAATTGGCTGAGGAAGATTCATTTCATAGTAAGCATCAAGAAGTGCGTAAGTAGAATCGTTGGTAAGGTCGTTTCCGTTTTTGTCACGACCGCTGACGATAAGGTTTTGCGAAATTGCCCAGCTTCTGTCGGCAACGTTGAAGAAAACAAGGAAATGTTTGAAAAGTGCTGCTGTTTCTTCTCTTGAAAGGCCGTCATTTGCTCTGTATGGCTCAAAAATCCTGTCTGCATTACCAACGGAGAATGCAAAGGGGTTGGGCGCTTGCTCAAGGCACATTGTTTCCCAAAGAAGGATATAGCTTTGAATTGCTTCAAAAAGAGTTTTGGCACCTTGCTCTGGAACTTTTGCAAGAGTGTTAACAAGAAGAGTAAGCTCTTCTTTTCGTTCACCATCAGCATTTGCCAATTTTTCTTCTGCAATTTCTTTATATCTCTTTGCAAGAATGAGAGCACATTCCAAAGCAATTTTCATTGCTTCGTAGTTGTCTTTTTGTTCATCGTTTGCAGTTTTTTGCTTTTCTTCAATATCGGCAAGCATCTGTTTGATACCATATTTTAAAGCATAACGCATATCAGGAATAAGGTGACCTGTTACCTGTTCAACAAAGAATGCAACCTCGCCTGTAAGCTTTTCGCAATCTTTATAAACTGCAGAAAGTGCCTTTACATAATCGGTTTGCTTATCAAGCTCGCGAAGATCTTCAATTCGTTCCTTTGGAAATTCTTCTGTAGGATCGATGTCGTTATAAACCGCTGTAGGATCACAATAACCCGCGAAGGTTTCAACTCTGAAACTGGGGTTAATAAGAGCGTAGCTTCTTGCAAAAGCATCCCTTTGAGTACCTGCAAAAATAGCGTGGTCGCTGATTGAAAGAGGAAGAATTTTAACTGCCTCTCTGAATTTTTCTGCAGCTCTTCTCATTGGTGGGAGCGAAGCGTATTTTTCGTAAGCTTTTTGCTCAGCTTCTTTAATAATAAACCAACCTTCAAGATGGTTTATTGCTCTTTCCTCTTTGAAAAGAAGCTTTGCTTTTTCTGTTGTTTTAGCGGGATCAAAATTATACATAATCAAGCACCTCAAGTGTGAATTAGTTTTAAATTGTTTTTTTTGATTTCATCGGCGAGTATCTGCACATCTTCAGGGGTTACAAAACCATTTTGGAACTGATATTTCTTACCTTGTTTTTTATATTTTTCTTTTCCGTATTCGTGGTAGGTAAGTATTTCAAAATACAGATTTTTATTGCTGCTTCTTGTTTTTAAATCATTAAAAAATTCTGCAAACAAGACAGCATTCGATTTGCCTGAATTAAAACCGTTTATAAGAGGAATTCTTACAAGTAGTGGCTTTCCTGTTCTGGCTCTGAAAAGGAGATTATCCTTGATAGTTTCAATATCTGCACCTGTTATTTCTTTTAACTTTTTGGAGTCGGGCGATTTGAAATCTGCAATCATATAATCAACGGCATGAAAAATATCTTCACAGTTTTTTATGGATGCGTTTGTTTCGATACAGGTGTGAATTCCGTTTTCTTTAAGCCTTTGTAAAAGCAGTTTAACAGATTCTTTCTGGCAGGTAACTTCGCCACCTGTAAGGGTTACTCCGCCACCATCGATAAACAGCATAGAACAAGAAAGGGCTTCTTTCACCATTTCTTCAACTGTCAGAGTAATTGTGGAATCTGCTATATCCATACCTTCAGGGTTGGAGCACCAGGGACATTTTAAATTGCATCCAGACAAGTGATAAACAAGGCGGTTTCCCGGACCATCCTGAGAATAGTTGAATCCTTTTTGAAAAATGTAAATTCTGGGTTCTTTTATCAACTTGTCACCACCTTTAATAATATAACAGATATAATGTTTAATTTTACACTATAAAAGAATGATATTCAATATTTATTATTCGTCACTTTGACAAAGTTGAGTTTTCACTTTTGGGCAATTTAACAAATCGAAAAAAATCTTCTTTTTTTTGTTGTTTGTTATAGAGCTTTGTGGTAAAATATATTTTGGTTAATCTTAACAAAAACAAACTGTTTTAGAAACCAAAAAATGGCGAGTGAAAAACTACCGATTCTATTGACAAAAAACATCTGTTTTGATATCATTATCAAGGTCTTTAAGTCGATACAGAGAGATCGGCAAGATTGAATAGTGAATATATCGGTACAGGTATACTGTATCAATGTTTTTGTGTGTTCAGCCTTGCCATTGTGCAAGGCTTTTTTATTGTCCAAAGCTTCCCTAGTGTAGGGAGGAGGACCACACCGAAACTTGTTTTGGTGTGGTGGAGGGTTATAGCGCAGTCAGGCGCGTAAAATCAAATAACGCTTTAGCGTTTTACCTAATATACGGAAAGGGATTTTTATGTTACAGCATCTCAAGGCAAAAACAATAAATAAAGCTGAAATGGAAAAGGTCGGTTATCCTACCTTTTATTCCGATGTTGCTTCTCATATTTTTTCTTGTCCTGCTCTTTCTGTTTTCAATTGTGATAAATATTTTATTTTTCCCGGTTTTTGCGATGTGCATGTGCATTTTCGTGAGCCGGGTTTTTCTTATAAAGAAACGATTGAAACAGGTTGTAAGGCATCTGCAAAAGGTGGTTACACTGCGGTTTGCACAATGCCAAACCTTAATCCGGTACCGGATACAGCAGAGCATCTTAAAGAGCAAACAGACATAATTGAAAAAGATGCCACAATAAATGTTTATCCATACGCTTCGATTACCATAGGTCAGAAGGGCGAAGAACTTTCTGATTTAGATGCTATGGCAGAAAATGCAATAGCTTTTTCTGATGATGGCAGAGGCGTACAGAGTGAAGAGCTTATGCGACAGGCAATGCTTGAAGCCAAGAGGCTTGGCAAAATGATTGTTGCTCACTGTGAAGATAATTCCTTGCTTTTTGGTGGCTATATTCACGATGGCGTTTATTGCAAAGAGCACAACCATAAAGGCATTTGCAGTGAAAGTGAATGGAAACCTATTGAGAGAGATTTGAAGCTGGTTAAAGAAACAGGTTGCAAATATCACGTGTGCCACATTTCAACAAAAGAAAGTGTTGAGCTTATAAGAAAAGCAAAAGCTGAAGGTTTGGATGTAACCTGTGAAACAGGGCCACATTACCTTGTGCTTGATGACAGCGATTTAAAGGAAGAGGGAAGATTTAAAATGAATCCGCCTCTTCGTTCAGAAGAAGATAAACTGGCTTTGATTGAGGGTGTTAAGGATGGCACAATCGATATGATTGCCACCGACCATGCACCTCACTCGGCAGAAGAAAAAGGCAAGGGTCTTGCAGGTAGTGCATTCGGAGTTGTGGGTATTGAAACCGCATTCCAGATTATGTACACCCATTTTGTTGAAACAGGGGAAATTACTCTTGAAAAGCTTATTGAGCTTCTGGCGATAAATCCCAGGAAACGTTTTGGTATTCCGTTAGATACGGATTTCACAATATGGGATTTAGGTAAAGAAACTGTTGTAAACCCCAAAGATTTTCTTTCAAAGGGTAAAGCAACACCTTTTGAAAATATGACTGTTAAGGGCGAATGTGTTCTTACAGTTTCAGGCGGCAAGGTCGCTTACATTAAATGAGTTAATAATTTACGTTGAAATATATTTGGAGGAATTTTGTATGGCAAAGAGAACAGACATCAAAAAAGTTTTAATTATCGGTTCAGGCCCTATTGTTATCGGTCAGGCTGCAGAGTTTGACTATGCAGGTACTCAGGCTTGTTTGGCACTTAAAGAGGAGGGCTACGAGGTAGTTCTTGTTAACTCAAACCCTGCAACAATTATGACTGATACCATTATCGCTGATAAAGTATATATGGAGCCCCTTACTCTTGAATATGTTGCTAAGATTATCCGTCACGAGCGTCCTGATGCAATCATTCCCGGTATCGGCGGTCAGACAGGTCTTAATCTTGCTATGCAGCTTGAGAAAAAGGGTGTTCTTAAAGAATGTGAGGTACAGCTTCTCGGTACATCAAGTGCTTCTATCGAACGTGCAGAGGACCGTGAATTGTTCAAAGAACTTTGCGAATCTATCGGAGAACCTGTTATTCCTTCAGAAATCACATACTCATTAGAGGAAGCAAAGGCAGCTGCAGCTCGTATAGGTTATCCCGTTGTTGTTCGTCCTGCGTTTACTCTTGGCGGTACAGGTGGCGGTTTTGCTTACAATGAAGAAGAACTCATTGAAATTGGTACAAACGCATTTAAACTTTCTCCCGTTCATCAGGCTCTTATTGAAAAGAGTGTCAAGGGTTATAAAGAAATCGAATTTGAGGTTATGCGTGACTCCAATGACCACGCTATCACCATCTGCGGTATGGAAAATATCGACCCCGTTGGTGTTCATACCGGTGACTCCTGCGTTGTTGCACCTATTATGACACTCAGCAAAGAAGATGAGAAGATGCTCAACGATTCAGCTATCAAACTCATCAAAGAACTTAAAATTGAAGGCGGATGTAATGTTCAGTTTGCTCTTAATCCTCATACTTCTGAATATTACCTTATCGAGGTTAACCCCAGAGTTTCCCGTTCTTCTGCACTTGCATCAAAGGCTTCAGGTTATCCTATTGCCCGCGTTACTGCAAAGATTGCTGTAGGTATGGCTCTTGAAGATATCCAGATTGCTAACACTAATGCTGCATTTGAACCCAGACTTGATTACGTTATCGCTAAATTACCTCGTTTCCCATTTGATAAATTTGCTTCTGCTACTAACAAGCTCGGCACTCAGATGAAGGCTACAGGTGAAGTTATGGGTATCGGCTCTAACCTTGAAGAGGCTCTTCTCAAGGGTATCCGTTCTCTTGAAATCGGAGCTAACCATATGTACCTTTCAAAATTCGATAATATGAGCGTTGAAGAGCTCCTTGATTATATTTCAGAGTTCCGTTCCGATAATATCTTTGCTATTGCAGAGCTTATCTATCACGGTGTTTCTCTTGAAAAAATCCATGAAGTTACAATGATTACTCCTTACTTCCTTGAAGCAATCAAAAATATCATTGATATGGAAGAAAAACTTCGTGCTAACAAGGATGCTGAAACTCTTACTGCTGCTAAGAAGATGGGCTTCAGCGATAAGTATATTGCTCGTCTTTGGGATTGCAATGAGCTTGATGTTTACAATAAGCGTAAGGAAATGAACCTTTTCCCTGCATTCAAAATGGTTGATACCTGCCACACAAATGCATATATTCCTTACTTCTATTCTTCATATACAGGTGAGAATGCTTCCCGTCTTACTGACAGAAAAAAGATTATCGTTCTCGGTGCAGGTCCTATCCGTATCGGTCAGGGTGTTGAATTCGACTACTCAACTGTTCACGCTGTTATGACTATTAAAAACGCAGGTTACGAGGCTATTATCATTAACAATAACCCCGAAACCGTTTCTACAGACTACACCACAGCAGATAAGCTTTATTTCGAACCCCTTACTGCTGAAGATGTTATGAACATTGTTGAGTTTGAAAAGCCTGAAGGCGTTGTTGCATCTCTTGGCGGTCAGACTGCTATCAACCTTGCTCAGCCTCTTTATGACCGTGGTGTAAAAATCATCGGTACTGACTGTGCTGCTATTGACCGTGCAGAAGACCGTAACGCTTTTGAAAACCTTCTCAATGAATTGAACATTCCTCGTGCAAAGGGTAAGGCTGTTACAAATCTTGAAGATGGTATTGCAGCAGCTGCTGAAATCGGCTATCCCGTTCTTGTTCGTCCTTCCTTCGTTCTTGGCGGACGTGCAATGCAGATTGTTGCTAACGAAGAACCGCTTCGCCACTTTCTCAGAACAGCCGTTGAAATTGATGAGGACAAGCCCGTTCTTGTTGATAAATATATTTATGGTAAAGAGGTTGAGGTTGACGCTATCTGCGACGGCAGAGATGTTTTCGTTCCCGGTATTATGGAGCTTGTTGAAAAAACAGGTATCCACTCCGGTGACTCTATCAGCGTTTATCCTACATTCTCCATCTCCGATAAGGTAAAGGGAATTATTCTCCAGTACGCAAAGAAGCTGGGCCTTGGCATAGGCATCATCGGAAGTCGGATCGAAGCCATGTCGTTCTGTGAGCCAAGGAGT
>JAZNHK010000080.1:0-5564 GCA_045576915.1 Acutalibacteraceae bacterium | reverse complement strand
AGCTTTATGGATGATGACGATATTGTTGAAATTGCAGCAGTTATCGGCGCAGACGGTGCAAAACCCGTTCCCGTTGGTGAGTTCAACAACCGTCACATTATCAGCCTTATGAGAACAGTTAAATCTTACGAGAAATATACTGTTGAGGCAGGTATGAAGGGCTCTGATGAGGACGCTCTTAACGCACTTATGCTCCATCCTCTTTGCGGAGATTTTGCACAGGCTAAATCCTGCTTCGAAGAAATGAAAGAAGCACACAAAGCATATTTACCCCAATTCTTCAAAGATTAAGGTGAGTCAATATGGCCAAAAATAAAAGAAAACCAAAGGAAGAAATAATTCCCGAGGGTATGAAAAAAAGCGATTATGCGGATGCGACATTCAGAAAAAAGGTTACTATAATAAATGTTTGTATTCTTACCGCTTTTGTTATTGGTATAGTTGCTGTGATTGTGGCAGCCTGGTACAATAATAAGCTTGAAAATGAGATTTTTGAACAAAAGCAACAAGCTTATTATGAGGAAAGAGATGCTGTCAGGTCTGCTCTTGAAAAAATCGAATCCGACGGTGGCTCCTATGAAGATAAAAGTAAAGTGAAAATCGAAGTTACTGATGACACATTTACTTATTGGATTGCTGATTTGGACGATTCATATCAGGCAGAGCGTGACAGCGAAGAGTATGCAGCCTTTGGCGGTGCAGAAATTCATCTTCAGGGTATGTTCTTTACCAGAAAGTTATCTGATAACTCTATTCAGTATTGGGTTTACAGAAAGTATTCACATGAAGGTCATGACCATGCTCATGAAGAGCATGTGGCAGGTGAGGCGAGTCACGAGCAGGAAATATCTGAATTGATTTCTGAAATGATTCCTATTGAAGTTATTTTTGACGATGATGTTGATATTCCCGCGGATGGTACATGGGTTGATGTAAAAGGTATAGTTGGACCTGATTCAACAAAAAACCTTTCCGGTATCAGAGAAGCTAAAATAACAATTATGGATGAACCCGGAAACGAATACGTAGAATAAATAAAATCCCTTGAGTTTGTGAACTCAAGGGATTTTTTCTATCCTTATGCAAATGGATTTTCTGTTTTATAGGGAAGTGATTTGGGTTGATTATAACCGATATTCTCAACACCTAAGTATTTGAACACCTCAAAGAGTGCTTTGCCGTGGTGACCGAATGCAACTGCACCATGGTGGGGGAAGTTACCTTCAATAAGCACATGGCGATAGAATCTGCCCATTTCGTTGTTTGCAAATACACCCATACCGCCGAATGAACGGGTTGCAACGGGAAGAACCTCACCCTGAGCAACATAAGCACGAAGCTTGCTATCTGCGGTGGACTGCAAACGGAAGAATGTAATATCACCGGGGGCAATATCACCTTCAAGAGTGCCATTTGTGTATTCCTTTGGAAGAGCTCTTGCCATAATTTTCTGATATTTCATTTCGCAGAATGAAAGCTTGCAGGAGGGGGTGTTACCACAATGGAAGCCCATAAATGTATCTGTGAAGCTGTAAGGTGTTTTACCTGCGATTTCAGCATCATACATATCACGAGGAACGGAGTTGTTGATATCAAGAAGAGTAACTGCATCGTTGCTTACACAAGCACCGATATATTCAGAAAGAACACCGTAAATATCAACTTCGCAAGAAACGGGGATTCCACGGGAAGCAAGACGGCTGTTTACATAACAGGGAACGAATTTGAATTCTGTCTGGAATGCGGGCCAACATTTACCTGCAATTGCCACATATTCTCTTGAACCCTTGTGAGCTTCAACCCAGTCAAGAAGAGTAAGCTCATACTGAGCAAGTTTTTCGAGAATTTCAGGCTTTTTGTTACCTGCGCCAAGTTCGGTTTCCATATCCTTAACAACTGCAGGGATTCTTTCGTCACCTGCATGAGCATTAAAGGAAGCGAAAAGGTCAAGCTCACTGTTTTCTTCAATTTCAACGCCTAAATCGTGGAGGCATTTAATGGGAGCATTACAAGTGAGGAAATCCTGAGGACGAGGACCAAAGGAAATGATTTTGAGATTTTTGAGTGCGAGAATTGCTCTTGCAACAGGAACAAACTCACTAATCATTTTAGCACAATCTGCTGCATCACCAACGGGGTATTCGGGTATGTAAGCTTTAATGTTTCTTAATTTAAGGTTGTAGCTTAAGTTAAGAACGCCACAGTAAGCATCTCCTCTGCCGTCGAGAAGGTCGTTCTGACTTTCTTCTGCAGCTGCACAATACATAACAGGACCACCAAAGTGTCTTGCAAGAAGAGTTTCAGCAGATTCGGGACCGAAGTTACCAAGATATATAACAAGAGCGTTACAACCTGCATTTTTAACATCTTCACAAGCCTTGAGCATATCGTTTTCGTTTTCGATACAAACAGGACATTCGTAAATTTCGCCGTATTTTTCATACTCTTTTACGATAGCAGCACGTCTGCCCTCGGAAAGAGTCATGGGAAAGCAGTCACGGGAAACTGCAACGATACCTAATTTTACCTGAGGCATATTTATCATAATAATTACCATCCTTATAGAATAATAAATAATAAAACTATTTTACGATATATTGGCTTTATCTGTCAATACAAAAAGTTTAATAAATCTTAATCCACTCAATATCAGGCACATCTCTTGAAGAGGTAACAGTAATTTTGATTTCATCTGTTACCGTTTCATCAATTTTTATGAATCTTCTGCTGACAACAGTTGTGCATTTTTTCTGGATATCCCAGGTGTTATCTTTTGTTTTGGTATAGATTGAAAAGCTTTCTATTCTTTGACCTTCGCTTATTCTTTCTGCGATTTCAATATATTTTACTTTTTCTTTTCTGTTTAATTTCAAAACATATTCCGGTTGGGTTTCTCCGTATCCGGGAAGAATTTCAAAAGGGATATCTGCAGCAAGATTTGTTCTGAATTCATTTCTTATAAGCTCACCCAGTTCTTTTAATCGCTTTAAATCTTTTGGGTCAAGCTTGCCATTGGGCATAGGTGGGATATTAAGATTGAAGGTGGAGTTGTTACCAACTGTGTTAATATAAGTTGTGAAAAGTCTTTCTAAAGAGTGAGGCTCTTCATTTTCGTGGTAGAACCAACCCGGTCTTATGGACATATCTGTTTCTGCAGGAGAAAAAACAAGTCCTTTTGAATACATAATATTCTGAATAGAGCCTATTGTAATATCGGTGTTGTAGTTGAATTCAAGACTGCCATCCATTAAAGCACCGCTTGTCTGTGGCTCGTTCATAGGGCAAAGCTCCATAGGGACTACTGCCCATTGAGCAAACGGAGCTTTTCCGGCTTCATTACCGCACCAATGGATTGTTCCGCCATCGTGGAAAATGTTAGCTTGGGGTTGGTATTTCTTTATAAGCTCAATATAACCATTGAAATCATAAACCTGCTTTTTGCCGTTGGGACCTTCTCCACAAGCACCATCAAACCAGACATAGAAAATTTCGCCATAATTGGTTAAAAGCTCTGTAAGCTGATTTTTGTAATAGGTGTTATATTCATCGGTGCCGTAGTATTTGGAGTTTCTGTCCCAGGGGGAGAGATAAAAACCGAATTTAATTCCGTGTTTTTTGCAGGCATCTGCACATTCTTTAACAATATCACCCTTGCCATCCTTGTAGGGGCTGTTTTTCATGGAGTGCTCAGTATATTTTGTTTGCCAAAGGCAGAAACCATCGTGATGCTTAGCAGTAAGGACTAAACCTGTCATTCCTGCATCTTTAACTGCTTTTGCCCACTGCTCGCAATCAAGCTCGGTAGGATTGAAAATGGCAGGGTCTTCAGTGCCATCGCCCCATTCAAGATTTGTATAGGTATTAGGACTGAAATGAATAAATGCATAAAAGGGTGTTTCTCTTAAATGCCTTAATTGGTTTGGGGTTGGCTTTACGTGAGCCGCATTTTTCAAAAATTCTTTGAATTTCATTTTATTTTTCCTTTATCATTTTATTTTTACCAAAAGCTAACCACACCATTATGATACTTGCAGAAAGAATTGCCATAGTATGCTGGAATCCGTAGTTTCTGAAAAGATGGATGCAATCGGGTGTGCCAACAATAAGATACACAATATTTATATATGCAACAAAGAAGAATAATAAGTAAGAGTAGTATTTTTCAATGTGAATTTTGGTGGCATTTATGCCGCAACGTTTAACAAGAATCGCAACAATGCCTATTGCAAATATTACTGCAATAATTGTTGCAATAATCATATAATCGGAGTCTTCATATCTCACAAGGACAGGTCTTACAATGTTTACGCCAATCATAAAAATTGTTCCAAGAACGAAAGTGAGAATTGCTTTGGGTTTCTCCTTGACTTTGGAGAAAGCGAGTTCGGGAACATCTTTTTGCGGTTTGAGTTTTAAAATGAAAGCGGTGATAGCTCCACCTGCAATAAAGCCGGTGAAATATTCCCAGCAACCCCAAGCATAGAAGAATTCAGGGAGATAGCTTTCATTAAGCTCGTGATAACCGCCGTTGCCAAAATAGAAGAAAAGGTCAGCAACAGTAATACCGATTGCGAAGGCAGAGCAAACAACCAAGCCCACTTTTGCAGAAACTTTATCTTTAATTATGAAACGAACAGCAATAAGAGATGCAATTGCTTTAATGGTTGAGGTGATAACGTCGCAGGATTGGAAATAGTTTCTTCCACCATCAATTTTCTTTGCCCAGGAAACATCCTTGAAATGCTCCATATATAACTGATAAGCAGAACCGTCAATATTCTGTATTTGTAACCCTTTTTCAAATACCTCTGCAGCTTCAGGTTGAACGGCATTCAAAATAAAGGGAGAAATAGCTGCAGTTGCAATTAAATCGGTTATGTAGAAAACTGCAAGAAGAATAACAATATCTTTGGTTTTCCATTGCTTTTCGCTGAATCCTCTTCCGAGCATAATACCGAAAATGGATGCAAGACCAAAGCCTAAACAAAGCATTAGAAATACTGCAGAACCAACAGAGGTGTAAACATCACTACCGCCATTCATCCAATCTTCTGCATCATAAATAATGCCTGTTATCTGACTTAAGAGAGTACCCCAACCGGGAGTTGAAAGCATAAAGGTGAGTGCAGTAAGGGAGAGCCAACCTATATCAAGCTTATGACGGTTACCTTTGACCACTACAATAAACATTGTAAAAACAAATCCCGCGTTTAAAAGCCCCCAGGATGAACCCCAGCCGTGCTCACCACGAATACGCCACAAAAGTCCCATAAGCAGAGCACCCAGAAGGATTGTCAGAGTGTTTTTTAAAGCAGTATTTTCTTTTTTCATTTTATCACCCTTTTTCATTGCGTTTATATAAATTTATTATACTTAATTTAACATATAAATGCAATAATGTTGAAAAGTTTAAGTATTTATGTTTGTAGGTTTACAATAGATGTGTTACAAAAGTAAATAAAAAGAAATGACGAAAGGAAAATCCTGTGTTACAGTTAAGTTGCTCAGACAAAACAGACAGGGAGGATTAACCAATCGTCATGGAAACTGTAACACAAACAATG
>JAZNHK010000079.1:0-15858 GCA_045576915.1 Acutalibacteraceae bacterium | reverse complement strand
CAGTAATTTATTTCCTATTGAGTTACCTAAAAAACTATATTTGTATCGCTCTGGTGAAGTAGATTCCATACTTAAAGAAAAACACATTCCAAACAAGAAAAACAAAAATGTATCAATAACATTTACGTGCAATAAATGTATGTCTTTATGGCTGAATAAAGAAGTCGAATACACTGAATTAGATGTTAGAGACTGTATTAAAAACGATGTTGTACCAAAAGAATATATGGGCGAGATTTTCTCGAACTTATCAAGAGATATTATTTCATTGATAAATTGGTCAATTGGCGAATATTTTTATGCTAATGGTTTGAGAAGATATAAGCCTGATAACAGGAAAACAAGCAAAAATGTTTATTATTTTAAATATGGTGATAAGTATAAACGCGTAGATGCCAAAAGGAGCAAATCATTATCCGGTAAATATAAAACTATTAAACATTGGCACTTTGGATTGAGTGGTTATTATGTTAGTTACCCGTGTGAAGGTGTAGTTATTAAATGGCATTTAGTATTCAGTGATGCTAATTTCAAAATGTTATCAGACGGTTCTCAAATAGCTGCACGAAGAAGTAAAGGTCGTTTAATGTTCAATAAAGAATGGAGAGAATTATTGCAAACTGCAATGGAGTTCTGTTCTCAAGGCGCTGAATACGGTTTTTACACATCATGCTGCGAAGAAAACTGTATTTATATTGGTTCAAAATCTCAGAAGTATATAGCACAAAAAAGTTATATTGAACCATATGCATATAAAGGTGTGGGTGATGATAATGAAGAATAACCAATTATCTTACATAGAAGAACCTAAACTAAAATTTGCTTTTGAACAAGCTACCGAAGATAGCCGCGATGGATTAACATTATTTGGTCCATATGAACATTCTAAAGGAATGATCAGAGTTGGTGTCGTTGGAACAGAAGAGCATATTGAGTTGTATAGCCGATTTGTTACCCAAATGAATAAACCAATATATACAAAGTCATTTGGTAGACCTTTTTATCCAGGTTTTAAATCTGTGTTTGGAATTGAATGGCCAGAGGAACCCACAAAAAAATTGATATTAAAGCAAGAGGATATTGATGAAAAGCTTGCTATTATGAATTTACGTGAAAGAACCTATCAATTAGTAACTTTATATTTAGATGCAATAATAAAATGCATACAAGATGAAGAATCTGCTATTGATATTTGGTATGTTTTGGTTCCTAATTCAGTACTTTCTTTATGTCGCCCAAAATCCTATTCGGGAAAAGCTTCTTTTGACAAAAAAAGAATAGAAGTATTTTCGATGGGTCAAATTTCTCTGTTCCCAGAAGAGGATGAGAAACTTGAGGAATATGTACAAATGTACGAATCTGACTCGGATTTTCACGATCAATTAAAAGCGCGTGCACTTTACAATAAAGTTTCTTCACCCATTCAAGTAATGTTAGAATCTACGTTAAAATTCGAAGGAAAAAGGCCTGGCGAAGAATTTAATGATGACATGAAGGCTCACCTTGCATGGACACATTCTAGTTCTCTTTATTATAAACTAGGAAATTTACCTTGGAAATTAGATGCGGTAAGGGATGGGGTGTGCTATGTTGGATTAGTATTTAAGCGACTTCAAGAAACTAGCCGTCAAAAAGGCTATGCCTGTAGTGCAGCTCAGATGTTTTTAGATTCGGGAGATGGGGTTGTATTCAGAGGAAATGTAGGCCCCTGGATGAGTAAGAATGAGAAAACCTTTCATTTAGATCGGGAATCTGCACGTTTGCTATTATCAATGGCAATAGATTCATACAAGGACAAACACGGCGTTTTTCCAAAAGAACTTTTTATTCATGGTCGTACTGCATTTAGTGATGATGAATGGAACGGATTCTCAGACGCAATACAACAATCACCTGATACAAATTTGGTAGGAATAACAATCAAAGAAAATGACGGTTTTAAAATATTAAAAAATGTAGAAGACCCTAAAGCACAATACGGTGTGCTGCGTGGGTTGAGTTTGGTGGTAGATGAAAAAAGTGGCTATCTTTGGACAAAAGGATTCATTCCAAAAACAGAAACAGCCAATCATATGGAAGTTGCAGTTCCTTTGTACGTAGAAATTAATCGTGGTACATCTTCTATCGAAACAGTTATGAAAGATATATTGGCGTTAACTAAACTTAATTATAATGCGTGTATTTACGGAGATGGAATCCCTGTTACATTACGCTTTTCCGATAAAATTGGTGATATTCTAACAGCTATTCCTGATATTAATTGGGCAGCAAAGCCATTTAAATTTTATATTTAAATCTCTGGACTTCTCAAACTCTTTGTGGTATGTGTTTGTGTTGCATGAAAGGAGTGCGACACATGAGAATGATTGAAGATTTATTCTACGGCAACATATGCCCGTGCGAGAAGCACCTGACCCGTGGTAGTGAGTATTCGCAGTTATTGGACAAGGCTGTTAAGAACGAGGAGAAACTTTCTGCTCTCCTCTCCCCTCAACAGAAAGAAGTTTATGAGAAACTCAAAGACTGCATGACTGATATGAATAATATCCTTGAAAAAGAAGCGTTCATCGACGGCTTCAGGTTGGGCGTTAAGCTTATTGCCGAATCAGTTTACGATAAATCAGGAGATATCTGATACATACCAAAAATAATTTAGAGAGCAGGTCAGCACCTGCTCTCTTTTCCTTTGCCGATGTAAAAATTTTTACTGCATAATACAAAGAAAGAGGTTGCACTCCGCAACCCCATAAATTAAACCGTTATCAACTCTTTATCTGCACGTCTGAAATCGATTTCTTTGGTATTTCTACCATCCAAGTAAGTAACAGCATTAAACATATTAACGATGCCGTGTTGAACAGGAATATCCGCTTTATTGCACGAACTGTATAAAATCTCTTTGATTTGTTGGTTATTCAAATCAGGATATTGAGTTTTAATCATTGCACATACCGATGTTACAAACGGTGTAGCACAAGAGGTTCCGGAAAAATCTCCGTATTCATCCACCCCGTATATTGATGGTAACTTAATACTTTCACTTGGTGCTGCCACATTAACCCAATCGCCAAAGGTTGAGGTCTCACTCAACATTCCATCTTTCGTAATCCCTGCAACAGACACCACACCATCACAAGCGGCAGGATATTGAGGAACATTGCATTTCACATTCCCTGCAGAAGCAATATGCAAAGCTTTCTGCAATCTGCTTTCAAATTTCACAAACATACCGTAACTACTGTTTACAATATCCACACCATCAAGCTCAGCCTGAATTTCTGCTAATCTTAATATGGCTAATGCTGTTTCCCGTTCTGAAAATATTTTATATGAAATGACCTTAATATTTCCCAATGTGTTTTCCATTAAAACACTGCAAACCTTGGCACCGTGTCCCATATTAGAAATTTGTGCTTGTGAGGAATCACCAACAAAGCTGTGTGCAGCTAAAAGTCGGTTTCCTAATACCGATCCAACGCTCTCAACACCATCGTCAATCACTCCCACAACTATTTCAGGCAGTTCATCAATAGATTTATTGCGTAAAATGTAATCAAAAGCATCTTTGCATCTGAGATAATCAAATCCCCAGGAATGTTGATTGTTCGGTTCGTGAAGTGTTAATTTCGGAAGACTTTGCTTTCCAAGGTCAATTGTTACATCCGGTTCAACATAAATAACGGAAGGTGTTTTTGTGTATTTCACATACGCACAATATGTTTCTTCAATGCTTGAGTATTGCATAATGTAGATATTGCCGTATCCGAAAATATAATCAATAGCACCATGTTTTTCTATTTTACAACTACTGATAACGATAAGGCGTTTTGAAGAGAAATATTTATATGGTGCATCTCCGGTTATCAGATATCCATTCGAGTTATAAAAGTTAACGAAATCAAAAACTTCTTTTGAGAAAATTTTCAATTCACCGGATTTAATGTACTTAGCATTTGAAATAGGGGTTGTCATATAATCATCCATCATTTTACTTTTTCTTTAGGCAGAAAACAGCCTCACTTATATATGACAATTTCTTGAAAATACTTCAGTGTTTTTTCAAACAAAAAAATATTTCTATGTTTTGCATAAAACACAAACCTTTAAATTAGTAAAATCAGCAAGAAAATGCACTCTCTTTTTGATTAAAGAATAGTATTTATATGACTAAACGGCACGGATTTCCGTGCCGTTTTCTTTTAATCCATTGGATTTTCTAACAGATCTTCTATATCGCATCCTAAAACTCTTGATAACTTATATAATGTTTGTGCTTGAGCTTTATCTATGTCATTTGCTTTTTGCTCATACATCTGAATAGAACGAAGATGCACGCCTGAATGGAGCGCAAGTTCAGATTGCGATAAACCTCTGCTTTCTCTGATGCGTTTTAATTTCGTATCTGCATTGAACTTTATATAATAATTATTTAATGCTTCAACAAAATGAGAAACATCCATTTCATGATAGACTGAATACATAGATATTATTTCTGATAAAGGTGCATATTCAAAAATATCTTTAAATCGTCTTCCTGTTTGCCATTGGTATTCTGCCAATGCCCAACCTGCCCAATACTCAGGTGATTTATCGTTACCGAACCTGGGCTCGGGTAAATCTTTTTCGGGATAGATTTTTTTGATAACATTTTGAGCAAGTTCTATACCTGACATTCCTGCAAGTATCGAAGGATTTCCTCGTTCAAATTGTTCAGCATAACCGGATATAACAAACAGCTTTGTAATCCAGTCACTTCTAAAACCACAATCATTTATAGCATAATCAAAAAATTGAGCAAGTCTGTTTTTAGCATTACTCAGATACGATTTGCTGTATGCGTGGGTCATCGCTTCTTATCTCCTCTCTAAGAATATCCATAACAAATATATCATCACGATAGGATTTAGTTTTCCTGATATCATTCTTATAAGCTTCTCTTGCTTTAGTATCTCGGTCAATGAATTTCGGATAATAGATAGTTTTGTCTACAGGCTCGGCATCAATAAACTTAATTTGATTGTATGCCTTTTTAGATATAAGAACTATTTGCTCCCCTAACTTTCCGAGATGTAAAGCCTTGTTTAAACTGCGTAAAGACAATCCGTTTTCAACAAAGCTTTCTGCATATCTGAAATATGAATCATCAGCTCTGTATCCGATAATTACATCATATTCAAAAGTGTCTATAGAAAAATGTTCTATGATGTAATCCTTAGCATCAATTGCAATTTCAGAATCCAAAGAAAGAGTTCTGTGTTCAAGTAAAATCGCAATCCAGTTGAGAACGGTATGTTTGCTATCTGTCAAATCAAGTATACGCAAATCCGTCAAATCTAATTCATATCTGTTACTGAAGCCGTCCGTGTTTTGTTTACATGCCCATTCCTTTGCCATTTCAGGAATGCGGGTGCAGTAAAAACCTTTTCCGTAATCATTTTTTTCATTGCCTTTATCTATATCAGGAACTTCAATGATGTGGTCTGTTCCGTGAAGTATTTCTATTTTGCTCATAGCCAAACCCCCTATATCATTGCAATGTTACACTTGCATTGTATCATCACAATGATAGTTTGTCAAGTTCGATTATGATAACCCTACTGCACTAAGTTTAAAAATTTTTACTGCATAAGTCAAAGAAAAGGAAAACTATTTCCGAGATATTTTTATTCACTTAAACAACACTCTCTATGATGTAAAATGCGATGAAGTTTTGAAAAATAGTTATTCTTTCGCCATTTTTCGCCAAACAAAAATGCGAAGATTATATATAATAATCAAAAAAAGTAAAAAAATCTTGGAAAAGCAAGTTGGACTTTATTATCACAGCATAATTGTTTTTGACGTTGAAATAGCAAGAATCAAAAAACTGTAATCAGGACTTCGTTGTTAAAAATCGCTCTTCAAAGTATGTTTTAATTTACCAACCATCAAGAAATTTTTCCAAAAAGCTGTTGACAATTCTATCGGGTGTGTTATAATCTATTCACAAACAGAACATTTGTTCTTTGCGGTTTAGTGTTTTTATTTTGGAAAAGTCAGGAGTGGTTTGAGTGAATGTTGGTCTTGAAAGTTCAAGAAAGAGTCTTCCTTCTTTCGATTGTCCGAATCCTGTTTGCGATTGCAAACGGATATTGTTTGCACCCAGCTCTGAAATAAAAAACCACTCCTCTCTCGTTTTGTTGCAAAGAGAAACTGATTTTGGTGAAGTGGATTTCGTTTTGATTTGTCCGAAATGCAAACAGAAAATCGGTGTTGTCTGTTCTAAAAAATATTCAAAAGCGTTGGCATAGTGATACATCCTCCCATCAGTGAAAATGGAATAAGGGTGAAAAGAATTATCCAAATCGTGTTTTTTACAGATAGTTTTCTGCCCAGCCTGTGTTAAAATACTCGCCAATCCGAAAGGATTAGCTACGTTTTTGCCTTGGCTGAACAAAAACCTATTCTGTAAAAAATCGAAGACCTAAAAGGAAGAAATTTTTATTGGATTTTAGGATGTTGAGATTGAAGAAAGGCTAACGCCTTTCAAAATCGAAACGCCGAAAAGCCTTAAAAAGAATTTCTTTTAGGCAGATTCGGATAACTCTTTTCACCCTAAGGGTAGATATCAAGTCCAGAACTGAAAGCTTGCTGCTTTCTTTTTATGGCTTGGTGTCTGCCTTTTTTTATTTATAAATCAAAAATTTTATATGAAAGTGAGAACGATTATGAAAGAAAGTCAATTCAAGTCTTACGATGAACTGCCGTTGTTTTTGAATGCTCAACACCTTTCAAGTGTGCTCGGAATAGGTCGTGCATCTGCCTATGAGCTGATGGATGAAAAAGGTTTTCCAACATTAAGAGTAGGCGGAAGAAAAGTTGTTTCAAAGGAAGCATTCATAAAATGGGTTACTGAAAATACAGGAAAATGAGCGATTTTCAGCACAAAAATCCCGTCCGATTTTTTAGCAGGAATAAGAAAAGGCGCCTTTCTACGCCTTTTCGAAACTCACAACAGACGGCGATGCCGACTGTGTAAGGGGTTGTGGCACTTTTGAGATATACATACTTATGGAGCCACGCTACATAGATATGGAGCCATAAATTGCAAAAACACAAGTAAATCAAGGGTTTTAATGGAGCCATTCATACCACTTTAAGAAAAAATGGCTTAAAAACGCATAAAACACCGATTTGTGCTACTAACACGAAAAACGACAAATACGATTAGATTTCTCTGGATATTCAAGCCCTTATGTGATATTGTGTTGGCTTAAGAAAGGAGTGATATGATGGCAAAGCGAAGACCAAGCGGTGACGGTATGGTGCGTAAGAAGGACGGCAAATGGGAAGCAAGAATTGTTGTTGGTCATAAGAATGACGGCTCACCTATCTTCCGATATGTGTATGCAAAAACTCAGAAAGAGCTTAATGAAAAGTTGCTGAAGAAAAAGAATGAGTATCACGGCATAGAGCTGACCGAAGACAGTAACATGACTGTTGGTGAATGGCTGGATAAATGGCTTGAGAAATATGCAAGTCTTACCTTGCGGGAAAACACCTTGACCGGTTACCGAAGAATAGTTAATAACTATGTGAAGCCTAACATTGGTGACAAGCCTATTGCATTCATAACTGCAAACGACTTGCAAAAGCTTTATGTAAAACTAAAAAACAGTGGCAGAAAGCACTACCACCCTGAGTTCAAAAGAGAGCTTTCAAACGGTTCGGTTCTGCGAGTTCACACTATGCTGCATAAAGCATTTGATGATGCCATAAAGGAAGGTCTCATTCCTAAAAATCCAACACTCAACACCAACCCACCAAAGAAGAAAAAAACTGAAATGAAAATTCTCAACGATGAGCAGCTTGAGAAATTCATGAAAGCCATTGAGCAGGACGAAATATGGTATGACTTCTTCTACACCGAGCTTACAACGGGACTTCGCAGAGGTGAAATCTGCGGTCTGAAATGGGAAGACTTTGATGAGAACGAAAACTCAGTTACTGTGAAAAGAAGCCTGACAACCGTAACTGACGGTAAGGTTATTCAGAGCGAACCGAAAACTGCTGACGGTAAAAGAAAAATATATCTGCCTGAAAGTACTGCAGAGCTTCTGAAAAAGAGAAAGCAAAGCTCAAACAGTGAATGGATATTTGAAAATCCACTTGACCCAAAGCTACCTGTGGTTCCCTACTCCGCATACCACAGATTAAAAACTATCCTGCGACATGAGGATTTACCGATTATCCGTTTCCACGACCTGCGTCATACCTTCGCTACTCACGCCCTGACAAGTGGTGTTGATGCAAAAACTCTATCGAGAATCCTGGGTCACACAAATGCGTCCTTCACTCTTGACACATACACTCATGTTACAACCGATATGCAGAAACGAGCATCTGAGGTTGTTGATAATTTCATAGAAGACCTGTTCGGAAAGGATTTTGAAAACCTTGGCTAAGAAAAGGAAAAGCGGAGAAGGAACTCTCCGAAAAAGAGCAGACGGACGATGGGAAGGCAGAGTTGTTGTTGGCTATGATGAAAACAACAGAGCAATCACAAAATCCGTTACTGCCAAAGAACGATACAAATGCCTTGAAAAATTAGAGCAACTGAAATTAGAATGTGGTATTGCAAACCACAAGACAATAAATTCAAATATGCTCTTTGGTGAATGGATTGATTTCTGGTATCAGAACTATTGCAAAATGCAGCTGAAGCCATCAACTCAGGCAGGTTATGAACGAAGAATTTATCAGCATATAATTCCGTCCATCGGTAAGATACCGCTTAAAAGCTTAACTCAAAATGACTTACAGCAATTCTATTCAGACCTGAAAAAATCAGGCAGATTACAATACACCGAGCTTAAAAGCGAAGGTGTTTCGGATATGCTTGTGAGAGCAATTCACGGCAACTGCAGGTCGGCACTTGAAAAGGCAGTTCAGGAAAACCTGATACTTATAAATCCTGCAAACGGATGCAAAATACCACCAAAGGTCAAACGAGAAATGCAGGTACTCACACCTGATGAAATTCAGAGATTTCTCATACAAGCAAGGTATGACGGATTATTTGAACTGCTCCTTGTTGCTCTGACAACAGGTATGCGAAGAGGTGAAATTCTCGGCTTACAATGGGATGATATAAATTTCAGAACAGGTGAACTGCATATACAACGGCAGGCTCAATGCGTTGATGAAAAGTTAGTTATCAGCGTCCCAAAAACAGAAACATCAAAGAGAACAATAATACTACCGAATTCCGTTCTAAAGGTTCTGTCGGAGTTAAAAGAAACAACAACTTCCAAATGGGTGTTCCCGTCCCCTGTTAATGAAGATATGCCGAGGAATCCGCAGACGGTTTATAAACGGATGCAACAGATACTTGAAAGAGCAGGTTGCAAGAAGGTCAGGTTCCACGACTTGCGACATACATTCGCCACAACTGCACTTGCAAACGGAATGGATGTTAAAACACTTTCCACTATGATAGGTCATGTTTCCGCACAGACTACTCTTGACATATACTCTCACAGTACTGAGGAAATGAAACGGAATGCAGCCAGAAAAATTGAACGGACTATCGGCAGAAATGAGAGCATTAAGGCAGAAGACGAGGAAACACCCGACCAGGCTTCTAAAAAGCCTGAAATGGCGAAATTTGAGCCAACTAAAGGCAAATACAGGAAACCCGGAACAGGTTGCATAACAAAAATCAACGATAATCTTTATGAAGGGCGATATTCACCAAGACTGCCAAACGGAAAACGGCTTTCAAGAAATATTTACGCTAAAACAAGAGAGGAATGCGAAACACTCCTTACAGAGCTTATAAAGGAAATGAAAGCCGAAATTCAGGCGGAGAAAGAGCGATTGAAGCAAGAGCAGAGCATGTAAAAAACTTTACTGCATAATACAAAGAAAGGGAGCTGACTGAAAAAGTCAGCTCCTGTAGTTTTTAGTTCGACAAATTGGAATTTGTTCAGTAGAAGAATAATGCTGTTTGTAGTTTTTCCTGCCTTCGAAGGCAGGAAAAGATGTCCGTAACATTTTCTCCAATCCTACAAATTCAAGTTTGTTGAGTTGATTATACCACAAATTGATAATTAAAACAATAAAAGGAAAACGATTGAAAACCAATGGTTTTCAATCGTTTTTGGTCGGAGTGAAGGGATTTGAACCCCCGACATCTTGCTCCCAAAACAGGCACTATACAGTTCATAGAGTGCCAACCACTACATATTGTACTGTTTGCTTGTTGGCTATTATATGTTGTTGGGAATTTCAGGATTTTTTAGCTGAAATTTTCAAAAATTATGGAAAAACATGTGGTCGTAAAAGGTATAAAAACCCAATAATTACAAATCCAAGGAACTTTCATTCAACAAAAATTCGTATAAACCAAGATGAAGAATACCATTATCATCATTCCAAGGCTTCATAGAAGTTTTGCTGATTATAATTTTTTTGAAAAAGTCATTTGTGTTTTTCAATGGCCTGAGTTCTGTATCCATTTTGTCGGGGTCATTAACATTAAGAGCAGATTGAATATAATATTTTTTCGTTCCTGCATTAACTACAAAATCAATCTCACATTGCTTCTTTGTTCTTTTTCCATCCATCTGTTCAAAAATCTCAACAACACCCACATCAACTGAATATCCTCTGCCAAGAAGCTCGTTATAAATAATATTCTCCATAATATGAGTTTCTTCTTGCTGTCTGAAATTAAGTCTTGCATTGCGAAGACCAATATCCGTACAATAATATTTTGACGGATATTCAAAGTATTTCTTTCCTTTTACATCGTATCTTTTTGCGTTACTAAACAAAAACGATTCTATCAGATAATTTAAATAATTCGCAATAGTAGTGCTTGATACTTTTATGTTTTTAACAGATTGCAAAGTATTTGCTATTTTGCTTGCATTGGTCAGCGAACCGACGGATGAACATAAATCATCGGTAAGCTCTTCAAGAACTTCCGGTAGTTCAATATCGTAGCGTTCAACAATATCTTTAAAATAGACTTCGGAAAATAAGCTTCTCAGATAATTGAGCTTTTCGGAATCGGAGCTTTTAGAAATTGTTAATGGCATACCACCATATAGTGCATAGTTTTCATAAGCATCGGACTTATCTCCACCTATAAAATCATAATACTCTTTAAAAGATATAGGATAAACCTTTAACTCATCACCTCTGCCTCTGAACGCAGTAAGGACATCCTTGGTGAGCATTTTTGAATTGCTACCGGTAACATAAATATCCACATTACGAAGTCGCATAAGTCCGTTAAGAACGTTGTAGAGTTTAATATCATCAGGGTTTTTAAGTTCTTCTTTTGTGATAGCATATTGCACCTCATCAATGAGAATGTAATACATATCCTTGTTTACGATTTTTGAACGGATATATTCCGACATTTTCTGTGGGTCACGATATTCGAGATAAATATCATCATCCAACGCTATTGTAATAATCTGTTCTTCTTTAACCCCATTATCAATAAGATAATCATAAAACAAATTAAAAAGAAGATAACTTTTTCCACAACGTCTGATTCCTGTAATTACCTTTATCAGACCATTTTCTTTTTTATCGATAAGTCTTTCAAGATATGCATCACGCTTAATAACCTTTTCCATAATTCTACCTTCTACTTTAAAGTTGGGTGCATTTGCACCTATGTTTCAAGTGTAGTATACCACTATTTTTTAAGAAAATCAACTTTTGATTTGAAATTCAAGTGCAAAATCACCTAACTTTCAAGTCGACCTGTTTGGATAAAAAATTACTACACAATTCAAAGAAAAACTGATGTAAAAACGCTCTCACTAAAAGCAGTGAGAGAGTTTTTCATAATCTTATTTGTCAGCTCCGTTATCTATTTCATCAAGCTTTGCTTTTACGGATTTTATGTGCTTATGTATTTCCAAAAGCTCCTTGCGGGTGGAAACACCCAGCTTACCGTAAATGTTACGGTTATGGTATTTCAAGGTGGTTTCTTTGATATTCATACTTGCCATAATCTCCTTGGTAGTAGCTCTGGCAATATATGCATCATAGATTGCTTTTTCTGTTGGAGTCAGCTGTTTGAGTCCCAACATATATATTTCAATTCGTTCAGGAGAAACGGTTTCGTTTTCAATGGGTGTTTCTGTTATGTTATCAGATGCAGGTGTTTCTTTCTCTGTATATTCCTGTGCCGATTCCACCTGCTTAACAATCTCTCTGAGCTTTTGGTTTTCGATTACAACAAGATGAACACCTAAAAGGAATAATTCGCTGATAATGTACGATATGGAAAGAAACTCAAAATCAATAGCTACAAGCTGTTCTATAAACCATACACCGATATTTACGAAAACTGCTATGGCGATTATGATGGCGTGAGCTGTTGAAGCAATAGTCTTTTTTGTTTTTGCACGGATAATAACAGCCACCATAGAGGAGAAATAACCAAATAGATAAACAAGATATATGGGATGAAGCGGTCCGTAAACCTTGACGAGTGTTGAAACACCGTTAACTACTGCAAAGGATACATCCTTGTAATAGATTGGTAAAATACCCGGACTTGCGGCAATAAGGAACACAACAACGGCAATGCTGAGAAGAAAATACGGCAACCATTTTTTATACGGTGTATTGGTTACATTCAGAATTATCATCAGCATAGCAAACGGTAAAAATACCGAGCCGAGATATGAAATTCGGTTTGCCCAAAGTGCCATTTCTAAATGAGAGGAATATGCTAAAAATGTGTAGCCGATATTCACTACAAGCACAGATGAAAATAGTGTGATAAACCAAAATTTTTTTTTACGGACAGAGCAGATACATCCCACTAAAAGAAAAAGTGAGAGAACTGCAGTAGCTCCGTAAATGACAGATAAACTGCTACTTTTATCGCCGACTGCATTGCATCCGGTTAAACTGAATATTAAAAACAGCAAGATAGGTACACTTGCAAAAAACTTTTTCATTTTAATCTCCTCTGACCGAATTCTAATGCCATAACTTGCAAAAAAATCGAGTGCTTTTTAGAAAAAATACCTTTTCCCATACTTTTAGTATGGGGTTAATAAAGGTATAGTTTATTATAATCTATGGTGTAGTAGTGTAATAATAAATGTATGATTACACATTTTACTGTAAACATTATATCACCATAGTAATGAATTTTTCAATAGTGGAATGTAACTCTTAACAGAATTACTTAATTTATTGCGATGGGAAAAGCAGTGGGCTACCAAGAAAATACTCCCAAAGGAGGAAGAAACAATGAAACATAAGCTTTCAAAACGAATTTTGAGCATCATGCTCGCAATGGTAATGCTCATAGGACTCTTGCCAACAGCGGCGATCCCTGCTTCTGCTGCAGATCTCATAGGCAGGGACACGATCTCTTCCGTTGCAATCACGGTGGATCGTCCCATTGCGGGGGAGCCCCTGTTGAATTGCGTGCCCGAGACGCTCCTTTGTGACATCACATGTACATGGGCCGTTAGGGGACTTAAAGGCACTACGGAAGTGCCCGCTTCCACCATCGCGGAGGTAGGAAAGACCTATTATCTGGCGATGGTACTGACGCCAAAGCTCGATCTTTACACCTTTGCCGCCAGCGTTACGGGTAAAGTTAACGGCAATACTGTGACGGTAGAGAGGATGAGCAGCACTAAAGTCGCGTGCATGGTGCCCATCACCCCCGTGACACGGGAAACCGAGGTTGCAGTCAGCGTGCCCCAGCCGATCTATGGCGCCATCCCCGGCACCCCCACTGTTATCGGCGGACACACGGTGTCGGACTGCACATGGTGGCGAAGCGACCCCAGTGCGGATTCTCCTGAAATCAAGCTTCTGGAAAGCGACGTGTTTTCCAACAGCTATGACTATTATATGGAAGCAACGGTGACGGCTGCATCCAGCTCTCTGTTTGATGAAAACACGGTTGTTTCCGTCAACGGAAAAACTGCGAAGATCCTCGCACGGGATCCGAATGCAAATACGATTACATTCCGCTACCATGTGGACAGTAGCGAGGTCATCATTGGCACAGGCATAATTTTTGTGGCTGACGGCAACGGCGGATACTGGCAGCTGGGCTACGGCGATACCAAAAACAATGGCAGCGGCTATACCGCCTCCTATGATCAAAGTGGTGTTCTTACGCTGACTAATACCGGCGACGGCACCGTTAGCGGATGCTATCAGATCCCGGACCAGAGCGGGTACACCGCCATTTATGCCGGCAGCGACCTGACCGTGCGCTTTGAGGGCGATTTCCACTTTGACCTTTCGGGAACACCGAATACTGCTGCTTATGTCTATGGCATCTATGTTGACGGCGACCTGACCATCATCAACGGGTCTGCCGCTGACTGCACGGTCAGCTTCTCTCCTGCTGAGGGAATCCTTGCCTCCCGTGGCAGCGACGGTATTTACTGCTACGGTGACCTGACCGTCCTCAATGAGAGCAACAACGATTTTGTTCTGAACGCCGACGCCGTAGGCGTTCGTGCGGTGGACGGCGCGGTGAATGCTAACTTCACCAACAACGGCATTAATACTCAGGGCTTCATCACCATCGGTGACAACTGCACAGTGAACGCCACCGCCGCCAACGTGGAGCTGTCCGCTGGGGGCACGACCATCAGCCGCGGCATCTACGCTTACCTCGGTCTTTCCATCGGGGAAAATGCTGCGGTGACTGCCACCGGCGGCAATATCAACCCCTCTGAGAGTGCTACAACTCTGGATATGGGTAATTATCAGTACTGCTATGGCGTGCAGGCTGAGACCGGCAATATAACGGTCAACGGCGGCACCCTGACCGCCACCGGCGGAAATATCGACTACGGCACCCTCACCGGCACCGGCAACTTCGGCACGGCTTTAGGACAAGACAGCTACGGCATCTATGGTGCTAATATCACACTCAACGACGGCGCCATCACCGCCAAGGCAGGCTACAGCCGCTCCTCTGCTTATGCGAGCAGCAGCCTCAGTTGCGGCATTTTCTGCGGAAACCTGACGGTCAGTGGCGGCACACTTACTGCCACTGCAGACGACGCCTGGTTGGAGAGCACCGGTATTCGGGTTCAGAACAGCCTGAATCAGACCGGCGGAACGGTCAACGGCAAAGGCGGTGTTGCTGTCTGCATCGGAGGCGCAGGTACAGGCTCAAGGGGCATTTATGTTAACACCCTCTTGACCGCCAGCGGTGGCAGCCTGACCGGTACCGGCGGCACTATGGGCAACGTGCTCCCCAGTGTAGGCTTGCAGGCAGGTACAATCGCCCTCAGCGGTACGGCGAAGGTCACCGGCATCGGCGGCCTGGTAACGACTGCAAAAATCGACACCCCGGTGACAGGGTATTCATCCTTCGCCTCCTATCCCGGCGACAGCATCGGCGTGTGGATTTCCAAAAGCCTTACGGTGGACGGTAGTGCTGTTCTGACAGCCACCGGCGGAACCGTGAAGGGAAACTACGAAAAGGCGGGTCAAGCCATGAGCGTGGGTCTCCTGGTCCGCTCGGCCGACGGTTTCACCATCAGCGGCAGTGGCACGGTCGTTGCCTTCGGCGGCGAATCGGACTACGGCAACAAGGGCAACAGCACTAGCGACAGTAGCTGCGGCATTCATGGCGAAGTACCGTCTCTTACCATTGACGGCACCACGGTTATTGCCACCGGCGGCACGGTCTGCACGGAAAAAACGTCGAGCGACTATTACACAGGCGGCGTAAGCTACGGCATGCATCTGCCCGGCGCCAGCCTGATACTGCAAAACAGCGCTCAGCTCACCGCCACCGGCGGCGAAAACCCCAATTACTCCACGAATTCGTCGCGCCCCTCCTATGTCAACGAC
>JAZNHK010000078.1:0-2521 GCA_045576915.1 Acutalibacteraceae bacterium | reverse complement strand
ATAAAAAAACTATAATATATAATACAACTAACATAGGAAAGGAGCTGATGTGAATATGAGAGCTTTGAATAAAGATATAGTTTACGATATGATAATAGTTGGCGGAGGCCCGGGTGGATACACATCAGCACTTTATGCTGCGAGAGCCGGATTTAATGTCTTGGTTCTTGAAAAATTTTCAGCAGGCGGACAAATGGCGTTGACGCATCAAATTGACAATTATCCCGGATTTGAGGATGGAATTGACGGATTTTCGCTTGCTGATAAAATGAAAAAACAAGCGGAACGATTTGGTGCAAGAAGTGAAAATGCCGAAGTAATTAAAGTTAATCTTACGGTAAATCCAAAAGAAATAGAGACTGCAAAGGGGACATTTTTATCAAAAACAGTCGTACTCGCTTCAGGGGCGAACCCAAGAGAGCTTGGCGTTGACAAAGAAACTGAACTTATAGGACGAGGCGTTGCATACTGTGCCTCCTGTGACGGAATGTTTTACAGAGGCAAAACAGTTGTTGTGGTTGGCGGAGGAAATACTGCTGCTGCAGATGCAATTCTTCTAAGTCGTATTGCAAAAAAGGTTATCATTGTTCATCGCAGAGACACCCTGAAAGCAACAAAGATTTACCATGAGCCTTTAATGAATGCAGAAAATGTGGAGTTTAAATGGGATAGCACGGTTACGGAACTTTTGTATGAAGATAAAATAACAGGTGTTAAGATTAAAAATGTCAAAACAGGAGAAGAAAGCATAATTGATTGTGACGGTGTATTTGTAAGTGTGGGAAGAAAGCCTGCAACTGATTTTCTCGGAAGTCAACTTGATTTGGATGAGAACGGATACATCATTGCAGACGAAACAACAAAGACAAGCATCCCCGGTGTGTATGCTGTCGGCGATATAAGAACTAAACAGCTTCGTCAGGTAGTTACCGCTGTTTCAGATGGTGCAATGGCAGTTCATTCGGCGGAAGAATATCTTGCTGAAGAACATAAAGGGAGTGAAATTTAATGCAATATTTAATATCGTTTCTTGAAGGGATTATCACCTTTATATCGCCTTGCTTGCTTCCAATGCTGCCCATATACATTTCATATTTTGCAGGCGGCGGAGAAAGAACTACTGCAAAAACATTAAAGGGTGCTGTCGGCTTTGTAACAGGTTTCACCATTGTCTTTGTAATGCTTGGAGCATTGGCAGGAACAGTTGGAAGCTTCCTTCGTGAATACCAGACAACAGTAAACATCATTTCAGGACTGATTGTGATAATTTTCGGACTGAATTTTCTTGGAGTATTTAAACTAAATATCTTCAAAGGAAATCAGCGCTCTGTTAAAACAGATAATATGGGATTTTTCTCTGCAATGCTTTTTGGAATTATCTTTTCCGTAGGCTGGACTCCTTGTGTGGGAGCGTTCTTAGGCTCCGCATTGATGCTGGCATCTCAGCAAGGTCATATAGCAGAAGGAATGCTGATGCTGCTTAGTTATTCATTGGGACTTGGAATACCCTTTATACTAAGTGCGGTGCTGATTGACTACCTCAAATCAGCGTTTAACTGGATTAAGAGAAATTACAAAATCATTAACCTTATAAGCGGCAGCCTACTTGTTATAATTGGTATTATGATGGCAACAGGAACGCTTGGGCAGCTTTTGAATCTGCTCAGTTAGGAGGCACTATGAAAAATAATAAAACACTAATAATACTTATTATTGCATTTGTTGTTCTGCTTGGTGGTGCGTATATCCTTTACTCTCAGCTTGGTGAGTCGCAGACACCCGATCAGCTTTCAGTAGAACAACAAGAGAATAGTGAAACAGAAGAAAATCAAAAAACATTAGCACCGGATTTCACAGTTTATGATGCTGACGGAAATGAAGTTAAGCTGCATGACTTTATAGGAAAGCCAATAGTCCTCAATTTCTGGGCAAGCTGGTGCGGTCCCTGCCAGATGGAAATGCCGGACTTTCACGAAAAATATCTCGAGCTTGGTGATGAAATAAACTTCCTGATGGTAAACATGACTACCGGACGTGAAACCTTAGAGAGTGCAAAGAAATTTATTGCGGAAAAAGAATATACATTCCCGGTATTTTATGATACAAAATCTGACGCTGCCGCAACATACGGAGCATATTCCTTGCCGACAACATATTTCATTGACGCAGAAGGTTATGCGGTTGTACAGGCCACAGGTGCTATTGATGGTGAAACATTGCTGCGTGGAATCGATATGATAAAATAAACTATCCGCCAGGGACAATCCTCGGCGGAATTTTTTCTGCTGTAAAATTGTTTGTTTTGTCGATTGTATAAATCTAACTTTTATGATATAATAAGTAAAAAGTACAGATTTACGAGGAAAGCTATTATGGAATTTCAAAGCTACTTTCCAATATGGGATAAATTAAATAAAGCAGAGCAAGACCGTATCACAGGCAACTTGATTACCAGAAAGGTAACAAAAGGAACTGTAATTCATAACGGCAGTATGGAATGTACCGGACTTCTTTTGATAAA
>JAZNHK010000077.1:0-35145 GCA_045576915.1 Acutalibacteraceae bacterium | reverse complement strand
CAAAATGTTTCGGGTTTGGTATAATTCATTGGAATATGTGCTTTTAACAAGCAGAACATTTTAATGAATTTCAAACTAGGTTTGGAGGATTATATATGAAACGTGTTGAAATTGCCCAACTTTACAAAAACGCAGAGCAATTCGCAAATGGAGAAATAACCGTTTGCGGTTGGGTTAAAACTCAGAGAGCATCCAAAGCAATCGGCTTCCTTGAAATAAATGACGGCGGTTGCTTCAAAGGCTTGCAGGTAGTTTTTGAGGATGCAAAAATTTCCAATTTCAAAGAAATCTGCAAGATAAATGTTGGTGCGGCAGTTATTGTAAAGGGTAACCTTATACTCACTCCCGATGCTGCACAGCCATTTGAAATCAATGCAACAGAGATTGTTATTGAAGGCGAATCAACACCGGATTATCCCTTGCAGAAAAAACGTCATACTTTAGAATATCTTCGTACAGTAGGTCATCTTCGTCCTCGTGCAAACACTTATTCTGCTGCATTCAGAGTTCGCTCTGTTGCTGCATTTGCTATTCACAAGTTCTTCCAGGAACGTGGCTTTATGTATGCCCACACACCTCTTATCTCTTGCAGTGACTGCGAGGGTGCAGGTGAAATGTTCCAGGTTACAACTTTTGATGTGAACAATGCACCCACCAATGAGGATGGCTCAGTTGATTATTCACAGGATTTCTTCGGAAAACCTGCGTACCTCACTGTTTCAGGTCAGCTTGAGGGTGAAATTATGGCACAGTCCTTTGGTAAGATTTATACCTTCGGACCTACTTTCAGAGCAGAACGTTCATACACTCAGCGTCACGCCGCAGAGTTCTGGATGATTGAGCCCGAAATCGCTTTTGCAGACCTTGCAGATGATATGGACCTTGCAGAGGATATGATTAAATACGTTATCAAATACGTTCTTGAAAATTGCTCACAGGAGCTCGAATTCTGCAACAAATTTATTGATAAAGGCCTTATTGAGCGTCTTACAACTGTTGCAAACTCTGACTTTGCAAGAGTTAGTTATACCGATGCGGTTAAAGAGCTTGAAAAGAATAACGACAACTTCCAGTTTAAAGCATACTGGGGTTGCGACTTGCAGACAGAGCACGAAAGATACCTTACAGAGCAGGTATTCAAAAAGCCTGTTTTCGTAACAGATTATCCCAAGGAAATCAAAGCTTTCTATATGCGTCTTAATGACGATGGCAAAACTGTTGCTGCAGCTGACCTTCTTGTTATGGGTATCGGTGAAATTATCGGTGGCAGTCAGCGTGAAGAAAGGCTTGATGTTCTTACAGAAAGAATCAAAGAAATGGGTCTTAAAGAGGAAGATTACTGGTGGTATCTTGACCTTCGTCGCTATGGCGGAACACACCACGCAGGTTTCGGTCTTGGCTTTGAAAGACTTATTATGTATATGACCGGTATTTCCAATATCCGTGACGTTCTTCCCTTCCCCAGAACCACAGGTACAGCAGACTTTTAATTAAATAAAAATGCAGAATAATAACTGCATAGGCTTTATATAGGAGTAATTTATGGCTAAATCTTACATTTCAATGTCCCAGGAGGAATTGATAAATGAATATAATTCTGTGAAAGCAGAATATGAAAATCTTAAAGCACAAGGACTTTCAATTGATATGTCCAGAGGTAAGCCCGGTGCAGACCAGCTTGATATTTCAGATGGTATGCTTGATGTGCTTTCTGACGGTAATTTTAAATGTGAAAATGGTCTTGATGTAAGAAACTACGGTATTCTTGACGGTATTCCCGAATGTAAAAAGCTTTTTGCTGATTTGCTTGAGGTTAAGCCTGAAAATATTATCGTGGGTGGTAACTCAAGCCTTTCACTTATGTTTGACTATGTTGCACAGTGTATGTATATGGGTGCAGGTTTTACACCCTGGGCTCAGCAGGGAAAGGTTAAATTCCTTTGTCCTTGTCCGGGTTACGACAGACATTTTGCAATCTGTGAATTTTTAGGTATCGAAATGATAAATATACCTATGACAGAAAATGGTCCTGATATGGCAGCAATTGAAGAGGCTGTTAAGGATAGTTCTGTTAAAGGTATGTTCTGTGTGCCTAAATATTCAAATCCTCAGGGAATCACATTCTCTGACGATACAGTTAAAAGAATTGCAAATCTTGAGACTGCTGCAGATGATTTCAGAATCATCTGGGATAATGCATATTGTGTTCACGACCTTACAGAAACAACAGATCCACTTCTTAATATCTTTGATGTTCTTCCCGAAAGAAATAAAAATATGGTTGTTGAAGTTGCTTCAACATCAAAAATTTCTTATCCCGGTGCAGGTGTAGCTTGTCTTGCAACATCTGTTGAAAACGTTAAAGAAATACTTAAAAGATTAACTGTTCAGGCAATCAGCTATGATAAAGTTAATATGCTTCGTCACGTTAAATTCTTTAAGAATGTTGACGGTATCAAGGCTCATATGCAGCTCCACGCAAAGATTCTTAAACCTAAGTTTGATGCGGTTATTGATACTCTTGAATCCGACCTTGCAGGTCTCGGAATTGCTGAATGGGTAAATCCAAATGGCGGTTATTTTATCAGCCTTGACGTTACAAGCGGTAGTGCATCAAGGGTTGGCGTTCTTTGTAAAGAAGCGGGTGTTACACTTACTAATGTTGGTGCAACTTATCCCTATGGTAAAGACCCATCTGACAGCAATATCCGTATTGCACCCACTTTCCCGACACCTGAAGTGCTTTTAAAAGCGGTTAAGGTGCTTACAACTTCTGTAAAACTCGCTTGTCTTGAAAATCTTTGCAAATAAGGTGATTTTATGTTAAGAATCGGTCACGGCTATGATGTTCATGCATTCGCAGATAACAGAAAATGTATCATCGGCGGAGTGGAAATTCCTTATGAAAAAGGTCTCTTGGGTCACTCCGATGCAGATGTGTTGCTCCACGCCATTTCCGACAGTCTTTTAGGTGCAGCAGCTTTAGGGGATATTGGTAAACATTTCCCTGATACTGACCCTGAGTATAAAGGTGCAGATAGCCTTAAGCTTCTTTCTTGTGTTGTTAAGCTCATTGAAGAAAAAGGTTATAAAGTTGTTAATATTGATGCAACAGTTATTGCACAAGCACCAAAACTTGCACCTTATATAATTTCAATGCGAGAGAATATTGCAAAAGCATTGAATATTGATGTTGATTTTGTAAGCGTAAAAGCAACAACTGAAGAAAAGCTTGGCTTTACAGGTCGAAAAGAGGGCATTTCCGCCCATTGTGTTTGCCTTATTGAAAAGTAAACAATATAAAAACCCTTGCATATTATGTATAGGACAAATTGTCCTAACTTAATATGGAAGGGTCTTTTTATGAATAAAAAAGGTATCAGGGTCGGCTCTTTGACCTACGCTATGAAAGGGCGTGACCTTTTGCAAAAAACTGGCTATAAAGCGTATCTGACCCGCAATCCTGAACCGGAAACGGAAGATGGTTGCGGGTATGTTATTTATGTCAATAACATTGATAAAAGATGTTTTTCGGTATTAAAATCAGGTGGTATCAAGGTGCTTGGAGTTGTGGATTTGGGTGATGTTTTATGATTTATCTTGATAACGCGGCTACAAGCTTTCCTAAGCCAATTTCGGTGATTAAAACGGTTAACAATTCAATGATAAAATATGGTGCGAATCCTGGCAGAAGCGGTCATAATATGTCGGTTTCTTCAGCAATGCAGGTTTATCAATGCAGAGAAATTATTGATGGCTTTTTCAATGGCTATGGTAGTGAATTTGTGTCTTTTTTTCCGAATTGCACTTACGCACTGAATACCGCAATCAAAGGTCTTGTAAAAAAAGGTGACCATATAATTATTTCTTCATTGGAGCACAACTCTGTTTTGCGTCCTGTGCATAAATTGAAAGAACAGGAGATAGCAGATTATACTGTGTTCAGGGTTTGTGAGAATGAGGAAGAAACTCTTCGTAATTTTAAGGCGTCTTTTAAAGAAAACACTAGGCTTTGCATTGTTACTTCAGTTTCAAATGTTTTCGGAAATATTCTGCCTTTAAGTAAATTATCAGAAATATGTCATCAGAATAATGCATATTTTATTGTTGACGGAGCACAAGGTGCAGGAATAATTGAGCTTGATATGAAAAAACAGGGGATAGATTGCCTTTGTATACCCGGTCACAAGGGACTTTTGGGACCTATGGGAACAGGATGCTTGTTGCACAATACTCTGCCGATTTTATCAATAATTGAGGGCGGTACGGGTACTGCTTCATTTGATTTTTCTCAACCTGAAACCTATCCTGAATACCTTGAAAGCGGCACTTTGAATGTACCCGGAATATGTGGTCTGAAAAAGGGTGTTGAGATTGTAAAATCGAAAGGCGTTGAGGCGATTTTCAGCAAAGAAACAGCCTTGTGCAAAAGACTTTTTTATAGTTTGAAGGAAATGAAAAATGTTGAATTGTACAGAGAAAAATATGATGCTTTTTCTTATGCACCATTGGTGAGCTTTAATGTGAAAAATCAGCACAGTGAAAAGGTTTCTTCCTTTTTTAATGAGAATGGAATTGCTGTAAGAGGTGGCTTTCATTGTGCTCCTTTGGCACATATTTCTTACGGTACTCAAAAGCAAGGTGCAGTACGTGTTTCGCCTTCGTTTTTTAATGAGGAAAAAGATATAAATAATCTATTAAATTTAGTCAGAAAAATTGCATTATAAAAAAATATATGATATAATTACAATATATTGGGTAAAAATGTTTTAAAAACGGTACGAAAGTGGTGAGTTTGTGAGCACAATTGTAAGTTTTCTTGAAAAGATAGGGGATGCGTTGTTAAGCTTTAATTTCCTTTCAGATTTTCTTGATATTTTTCTTGTTGCTTTTATTATATTTGAGACGATTAAGCTTGTAAGAGGTTCCAGAACATTTCAGGTTATCAAGGGTATTGCGATTATCGGAATTGTTTATGCACTTGTTAAGCTGTTTGATATGGAAGCTTCGGAATATATTATGTCTGTGCTTCTTCAGAACGGTCTTATAATTCTTGTTGTTTTGTTCTCACCCGAGCTTCGTAACATTCTTGAAAAATTCGGTAGACGTTCAATCTCTGATTTTTCAATTTTCAATTTCAGAAATGGTGGAGTAATAGACCAGGAGATAACCACAACAGTAAACAACTTCTGTAAAGCCGCAGGTGATTTGAGCGATACTAAAACCGGTGCTCTTGTGGTTTTCGAAAAGGATGCACCTCTTCAGGAAATTATTAAAACCGGAACACTTCTTGATGCACAATCTTCACCCGAGCTTTTCAATGGTTTGTTTTTCAAAAACTCTGCTCTTCACGATGGTGCTGTTATTGTTCGTGATGGAAGAATATATGCAGCAGGTTGTATTTTACCGCTGACACAAAATAACGCAATTGACAGTGAACTTGGAACACGTCACAGAGCTGCAATCGGTGTGAGTGAACAGAGCGATGCTGTTGCGGTTATTGTTTCGGAAGAAACGGGGGCAATTTCCGTTGTTGTTAACGGTAAGCTTACAAGGGGTATAACCAGTAGCGAACTTCGTGAAATACTTTTAAGCGAATTGATTTCACAAAACGATACAGAGGAGAAAACAATAAAAAACAAATTTCTGAAAAAATTCAAAAAAGAAAAAAACGGAGGCATAGATAATGAAAACTAAATTCAAATTAGATGACCTCTTTTACAACGATGTTTTTCTTTTGGTTTTTTCGCTTTTTATGGCTTTGATAATCTGGCTTCTGGTTGTTGTAAATGTAAGCCCGGCAACAACAAGAGTTATTCAGGATGTTAAGGTTAACATTGATTCAACTGTTCCGTCTCAGTTCGGGCTTGAGGTTTTCGGCGAGAAAGAGTTTACAGTTGATGTTACTGTCAAAGGTAAAAAATATCAGATTTCATCTGCGGCACTTTCTGCTGATGATATCGTTATTACAGCTCAGACCAATAATGTTGATTCTGCAGGTAACAGAACGCTTCAGCTTAAGCCCGAGCTTCCTGAGGGTGCAGATTACACCATAACAAATATTTCCTCAAAATCAATTGACGTTTATTTCGACACAGCTAAAACTGTTCAGATGGTTATTGAACCACAGGTTGTAGCAAATGGTTTTCCGATTGTTGAAGAAGGTTTTACAAGTGGTGACATCAATTTGTCGGAAACTTCTGTTACAATTACGGGTCCATCAACAGAAATCAATCGCATAGAAAGAGTTGTTGCAAAACTCGTTCTTGAAAAATCCCTTTCTTCAAATAAATCTGCCGATGCAGAAATAAAGCTTCTTAACGATAAGAATAAAAGTGATTTTAAATATGTTACAACCAGTATTGATAAGGTTGTTCTTACAATTCCTGTTTTACAGGTTAAAGAGCTTGAAACTGTAGTTGCATTTAAAAATGCACCTGATAATCTGGTGGTTACTCCGTTGAAATACACAGTTTCACCTGCGAAGGATTTATTTAACATTTCGGTTGACGATTACGAAAAAACAGCCAACTACACAATCGGTACCATAGATTTCAGAACACTTTCTCCATCAAACCATGTATTCACTTTCCTTGCGGAGGATGTGGCTGTTGCAGAAAGTAGCGAAACAACGGAATTTAGCGTTAATGTAGATATGACAGGAATCAGTCAGGAATATGTAACTATTTCTTCTGATAAATTTGTTGTTAATAATCCGGAAGAAAAAGATTATGTTCTTTCGGGACTCAGTAAATCTGTGGTGGTTGTGGGTCTGGAAAAAGACCTTGAATCCGTTACAGAAGAAAATATAAAGGTCGAAGTTGATTTATCTGAAATTGATATTGATAAAGGTCAGTCAGTTACAGTACCTGCTGTTATAAGCGTTGATAATGCAGGTTGCTGGATTTACGGCACCTACTTTGTAGATGTAAGCTTATAAAGTGAGTGTGTTCGAACCACATATGTTTTAATACACTTAAGCTGAACTAAAAAACAGAAAGAGAGGGCAACAAAATGAAAATCAAGAGAATTATAGCAGTGATAATGCTTGTTGTTATGGTTGTTATGTGTTCCGGTTGCTCTCTTAATTTCTTTTCTGTAGAAAGTCTTATGAGTCCGCCGGCACAATCCGGTAAAAACGGTGAGGTTGAGGCTGCTTTCAAAAAACTGATGTCTGAGAAAACTATTCAGCTTCGTACACCAACAAGCGGTGATTATCAGACTGCCTTTGTTTTGTTTGATATAAATGGTGATGGCTCTGAAGAAGCGATTGTTTTTTATACAGATTCTTCAATAGATGCATCTGTTAGAATGTCATTACTTGAATGTGTAAATGATACGTGGATGATTTGTGCCGATATAAAAGGTGCGGGAAGCGGCGTTTTCGAAGTTTCATTTTCCGATATGGATAATAACGGTAATACAGAAATTTTAGTCGGCTGGTCACTTTATGACAGTAAAACTTCAAAAATTGTCAGCGTTTATGAAATAAGTGTAGGTGAAAAAGGTGTCTTTTCACTTAATACCAAAGGCAACGAATATTACAACTCTAAAACCATCACTGACTTCAATGGAGATAACAAAGATGACCTTGTTCTCGTTTATCTGGATGATTCAGGTGAGGTTCAGAAATCTTATTTCAGGTGTTTTTCACTTTCTGAAAATGGCGAGTTTGTGAAATATGGTGATGTTAAGCTTGATAGTCACATAAGTTATATTTCAAAAATTCAGTTTGATAATGTAGATAGCAAAGAGGATAAATGTAAAAGAGTTTTCATTGACTGTGTAAAAAATGAAATCTCAATGTTTACAGAGATGCTTTATTGGGATTACGAGGATTTAAAGCCTGTCAGGGAAGAAAAAAATCCATCAACGTCAACCTTACGTAGCTCAAAGGTATTTTGCAGGGATATTGATGGTGACGGGCTTCTTGAAATACCATCAACAACCAAGCTTGTTGGTGATGAAAATCTTCTTACAGTCAAACGTAGAGATGTTCAATATACTTTTACTCTTCTTGAATGGCTCAATTGCCATGGAGATAAAAGCGAAGGTAGCATAAAAACTGTATTTAATCCAATTAACCTCTATCTCTACAGGATAACAAGGGTAAATGACGTTACAGTTTTTTATGATGCGTTGAACCAAGCCCTTCGTTTTTGTATCTGGGATGAAGAAGAGGAATTGGTAAAAGACGAGCTGATATCAATTGCTTATAGAGCAAATAACGATGAAACAAGAGTAAAAGGCAAAAAGCTTTATGAGGATGATAATGGGGTTTATTACTACACCATAACATCCTATGGTAAGGATTTCGGTATTACAGATGAAGGTGTAAAATCTTCGTTTATTATAATAGAGTGATTTTCGATATTAGAAAATTGCCGGATTTGAAAGCGAGAAGAATTATGAAAAAAGTACTTATTGCTGAAGATGAATCTGCCATCAGAGAGATTATCGGCATAACCTTGCGTAGAGCAGGTTATGAGGTTACTGAGGCTTGCGATGGTCAACAGGCACTTGATTTATATGCAGAAAAGAACGGCGAATTTGACGTGGTTCTGCTTGATATTATGATGCCAAATGTTGATGGACTTGAAGTTTGTAAAAGGCTCAGAAACGTAAGTGGTACTGTTGGCATTATAATGCTTACTGCAAAAACACAGGAAATGGACAAGGTTTCCGGTCTTTTAATGGGTGCGGACGATTACATAACAAAACCATTTTCACCCTCGGAGCTTATGGCTCGTGTTGATAGCGTTTACCGCCGTGTTGCAATGAATACCCAAAACATTGCTCAACCCCAAAGAGCAGACAAAATAACTCTTGAACCATTTGAACTGAATCTCAGAAACAGAACCCTGTATAAAAATAATGTACAGATTGAATTAACTCAGGTTGAATTTCAGATTATTGAATTCTTCTTTACCAATGCCGGCAAAGCCCTTAGCCGAAATGATATTTTAAAGCAGGTTTGGGGCGAATCATATTTTGGTGATGAAAAGGTTGTTGACGTTAATATTCGTCGTTTAAGAATGAAAATAGAGGATGAGCCATCTATCCCTAAGCATCTTGTTACTGTTTGGGGTATGGGCTATAAATGGCTTTAACGTGATATAAATTGCTATTTACAGAAAGAGGAGAGGTGAGAGTAGTGAAAATTAAAGGTATTACCAAAAGATGGGCAACCAATACGTTGCTTGTTACTGCTCTCATTTTGTTAGTCCTTCTTTCTGTTTGTGTTGCTTTTGTTGTCAGCTACTACAGAAACTACGTAACAAACTACCTTTCAGGCTATGCTAACGAAAGTGTTACAACCTTCTTTTCACCCTATGTTGGTGGTAGTGATGATATTTTTGACCAGAAAGCAAAAGAGTTTGTTGATAGCTTTGCTGATAAAAGCAGAATGGAAGTTCAGGTTGTTAATCGTAAAGGTACAGTATCCTTTTCATCTTCTGGTTTTGGCGTAAGCGAAACACTTGAAGATATGGATGATGTTAATGAAGCCCTTGAATCCTCAAGTGGTATCAGTAAATGGTCCGGTTTTAACAATAATGGTGAGCATATAATGGCTGTATCCATGGTTTTACCGAAGGTCGATGGTGAATTTTCAGGTGCAGTCCGTTTTATAACCTCTCTTAAAGCTATTGATGGACAGATAATCGGGCTTATAATTCTTATACTTGTTGTGTATTTTATAGCTTTGTTTTTTGTAGCTCTTTCAGGTGTTTTCTTTATTCAGACAATCGTTACACCTGTAAGAAAAATCAACGACGCTGCAAGGCAGTTTGCAGAAGGCGATTTCGATGTTCGCATAGAGTATGATGAACGCGATGATGACGAAATCACAGAACTTGCCGAGTCCATTAACGGTATGATTTCGGAGGTTGCCGCAACCGATAAATTAAAAAATGACTTTATTTCAACTGTTTCCCACGAGCTTCGGACACCGCTTACAGCCATCAAAGGTTGGGGTGAAATGCTTAAAGAGCTTGATGGTGAGGACAGAGAAATATCCAGAAGAGGAACAGAGGTTATTATTAACGAATCTGAAAGGCTTTCAAAGCTTGTTGAAGAGCTTCTGGACTTTTCAAGAATCCAGAACGGAAGTATGACTCTGCGACTTGAAAAAATTGATGTTCTTGCAGAGCTTGACGAAGCAATCTTTGTATTTAAAGAACGTTCTAAGCGTGACGGAATTGATTTAACTTATTCCGTTCCGGAAATTCCTGCACCAATGATGGCTGACCCTAACAGAATTAAGCAGGTTTTTGTTAATATACTTGATAATGCGTTCAAATATTCTGAAAGCGGAAGCAGAGTAAATGTTGAAGCAACTGTTGATGACGGAACACTTGTTATCAATTTTGCTGATAATGGCTGTGGAATCGCACCGGAGGACTTACCTAACATAAAAAAGAAATTTTATAAAGCTAATTTGCAGGTTCGTGGTTCCGGTATCGGTCTTGCAGTTGTGGATGAAATTGTAAAGCTTCACAATGGTGTGCTCGAAATAAACAGTGCACCTAATGTGGGCACAACCGTAACAGTTGTTTTCCCTGTTGAAAAGGTTGCGGTTGAATCAATGATTCCGATAATAGATGAAATGATGGTGGAAAATAATGAGTAAAAAAGAAACATCCTGTCCCAAAATTTCTGTCGGCGGTCAGGCTCTTATAGAAGGTATTATGATGCAGGGACCAAAAGGTGCCGCTATGTCTGTAAGGCTCCCTGATGGTACAATAGATACAGAAAAGCTTGAAGTAAAGCATATTAAGGATAAATTTAAACCTGCAGGCTTTCCTTTAATCAGAGGCATTTTCAATATGGTTGAAAGCCTTCTCTTCGGATTCAAGTGTATGGAAAAATCTGCAGAAAAAGCAGGTCTTGATGATGACACAGATCCTGAAAAAATGTCCAAGCTGGATAAATGGATTTCTGATCACTTCGGACCTAAAATGATGGCAGTTGTAACCGGTGTTTCAATGGTTCTTGGTTGCGGTCTGGCTTTCTTGCTTTTCTTCTATCTTCCCACATTTCTTGTTGATACAGCAGATAAATATCTATTTAAGGATGCTTTAGCAAATCTTCATCCTCTTTTTGAGGGTATAATGAGAATGATTATTTTCGTTGCTTATATTTGGTTGGTTTCAAAAATACCCGATATCAAACGTGTGTTTATGTACCACGGTGCAGAGCATAAATCTATTTTTTGTTACGAGCAGGGCTTGGAGCTTACTGTTGAAAATGTAAGAAAACAAAAGCGTTTCCACCCTCGTTGCGGAACAAGCTTTATTTTCGTTATTCTTATAATCAGTATTTTGATTTCCTCAGTTCTTGTTGTTGTTTTTCCCGGTATTGATGAAATCAGAGCCGTTTGGATGGCTATTAAGCTTCTTATTGTGCCTTTAACAGTTGGTATTGGTTATGAATTTATAAAATATGCAGGTAAACACGATAACTTGCTTGTTAAAATTCTTTCAGCTCCCGGACTCTGGATGCAACGCCTTACAACTCAGGAGCCTACCGATGATATTATTGAAGTCGGTATTGAAGCAATTAAGGCGGTCCTTTATGAAAAACCGGAGGATGAAGAGGCTTGAAAAATCTTTACTCCGTATACAGAGAGGCAATAAAGCTGCTTACAGAAGCAGGGTGTGATAGTCCTGAGTTTGATGTGCAACAGTTAGTATCTTATTGCCTTGGTATGAATAAAACCCAGCTTCTTCTCAATTCAGGAGCACCTGTTGAAGAAGGAAAGCTACTGTTTTTTCAGGACTGCATAAAACGCCGTTGTAACCACGAGCCCTTGCAATATATTATTGGTATGTGGGATTTTCACCGTTTCAGCTTCAAGGTGGGCGAGGGTGTGCTTATTCCTCGACCGGAAACAGAGCTGTTGGTTGAATTTGCTGCGGAAAAAATACAAAAGGATAATTGCAAGGTTGTATATGACCTTTGTTGCGGTAGCGGTTGTGTTGGTCTTACAGTTGCAAAGCTGTTTCCAAATGTAAAAGTATATTGTGTCGATATTTCTGATAAAGCGATAGAATATACCAATATGAATAAAGAGCTTTTATGTGTCGATAATGTAGTAGTATTAAAAGCAGATGTTCTTGATTCCGTAGGCTTTTTAGGTCTTCCAAGACCTGATTTGATACTTTCAAATCCGCCCTATATCAGAACAGAAGAAATAAAAAATCTTCAGTCTGAAATTGAATACGAGCCTTTTATTGCCCTTGATGGCGGTGAGGATGGTCTTGTGTTCTACAGAGCTTTGAGCGAAACCTGGTTTACCTATATAAATAAAGGTGGATATCTTGCTATGGAAATAGGTGAGGATCAGGGCAAAGATGTTTTGTCTTTGTTTATAAATAAAGCAGAAAAGGCAAGAATTATTAAAGATGCCGCAAATCTTGACAGGGTTGTGGCAGTTAAAAGATAAGTTGGTGAATTGATATGATCAGTTATTTAGGCGATATAATGAGTGGCAATTTCAGCTTTATTGATTTTGTTATTCATATGTCCTCAATTGCATTTGTTATTTTTTGTGCGACACCCTTGCACGAATTTGCCCATGCGTTGATTGCTGTAAAACTTGGTGATGATACTCCTCGTATAAGAGGTCGTCTGACAATAAACCCTACAGCACACATTGATAAACGCGGTGCAATAATGATTTTCCTTTTTGGTTTTGGTTATGCAAAGCCCGTAGAGGTCAGAATGCGTCGCTTTAAAAAGCCTAAAAGAGATATGGCAATAGTTGCCCTTGCAGGACCTATATGTAATCTTCTTCAGGCATTGGTTGCGATGTTTATTTATAACTTATTGAAATACACTTCTTATAACCTTGATAACATAATGTTTAGTTATATGTCTCTTTTCTTTTTCTATGCAGCTGTTATCAACACAAACCTTGCTGTGTTCAATTTGCTTCCCGTTCCACCCCTTGATGGTTCAAGATTAGCAACTGCCTTGTTACCTGCAAAATACTATTATAAAATTATGCAGTATGAAAGATATATTATGATTGGCTTGTTTGTGCTTCTCTTTACAGGTGTGCTTACAACTCCATTGAGCTATCTTTCAAACCTTGTTATTACGCTTCTGAATACAGTTACACAAATTCCTTTTGTAAGATAGGTTAATATATGGAAAAATTAAATTATAAGCTTGAGGTGTTTGAAGGTCCTATGGACTTGCTGCTACACCTTATTACAAAACATAAGCTCGATATTTACGATATACCGATTCTGGAGCTTGTTGAGCAATATACGTCCTATGTCCGCGAAATGCAGGAAGAGAATATGGAGGTTGCAAGCGAGTTCCTGGAAATGGCCGCCCGACTTGTTTATATAAAAACAGTATCTCTTTTGCCTGTTTATGATGAGGCAGAGGATTTGAAAAACGAACTTCGAGATGAGCTTCTCGAATATAGAGATTGTAAAATCCTTGCAGGAAAACTTGCTCAGATGACTGATGGCTTTAATTACACAACCCGCGATGTTCAGGAAAGTGTTTCACCTGATAATACATACAAAAGACTTCACGAACCAAGCGAGCTTTTAAGTGCATATTCATTGGCAGCAGGTAAAAAGCTAAGACGTTTACCGCCACCCATTGATTCATTTAAAACAATTGTAACGAAGAAGATAGTTTCAGTCGGTTCAAAAATTGATTCAATTGTATCTTCACTAAAAAAACGAAAAAAACGTAAGCTTTTCGATATATATAAGGAAGCAAAATCACGTTCGGATCTGGTTGCGGCTTTTCTTGCTATATTGGAACTTGCTAAAAATAAAACAATTTACATTTCCGGTGACGGAGATGATGCTCAGATTGAGATTTTGGAAGGAATGGAAAACTCTTGATAGAGAAAAAACAAATTGCTGCTGCTCAGGCTGTGCTTTTTGCCGCGGCAGAACCTATTGAATACACAAAACTTGCAAATGTTTTAGGGTATGATGATGAAACAATGCTCCTCATACTTGATGAACTTGGAAAAAAGCTTGATGCAGATGACAGCGGTATCTGTCTTTTACAGCTTGATACCAAATATCAGCTTTGCAGTAAAAAAGAGTTTGTTGAGGAAATAAGAACAGTTCTCGACCTTAAAAGAAATGCACCACTTTCACAAGCCGCTTTTGAAGTTCTTGCAATAATTGCTTATAATCAGCCGATTACAAAGCCTTACATAGAGCAAATCCGTGGCGTTGATTGTTCGGGTGTTGTTAACACCCTTTGCCAGAAAGAGCTTGTTGAGGAAAAGGGCAGACTTGATGTTCCGGGCAGACCCGTTCTTTACGGAACAACCGCAAATTTCTTGCGTTGCTTTTCTTTAAGCTCCCTTGAAGAGCTTCCCGAGTTACCCACTGCAGACAGAGATGTTTTAATGTCCGATGTTGAAAACGGGCAGTTATCTCTTTTTGATGGTGACCAAGCAGATGAATCAGATACTGAAACAGATTCAAAAAATCAGTAAAAATTTATTCAGAAAAGGGGCGAGGTAATGCCTGTTCTATATACACTTCTGGGTATAATACTTTTCTTTGTTATTCTGTTTTCTCTAAAAGTTACAGTTATTATAGACTACGGAAAAAAAACTGTGGTAAGAATAAAGTATCTCTTTATTGATATACCCATTGTGGATACTTCAAAAGAGAAAAAAGAAAAGAAACCCAAAAAAGAGAAAAAGCCTAAAAAGGGAAAAAATCCTGAAAAAGAGAATGCTGCAGCAACTAATGACTCACAAGCTGCAACGTCAGAAGACTCTCAGGCTGCAACAACAGAAAAGCCTCAAAGCAAAAAAGAAAAGCCGAAAAAACAGGGTAATAGCCTTATTAAACAGCTTTATCTTGACCATGGCTACGAGGGTTTGGAAAAAATGCTTCGTGACCTAGGCAATTCATTAGGTGGCTTTTTCAGTAAAATCTATAAAACCTTTACAATAGACGAGCTTTATATTACAATGGTTACGGTAGGAAGCGATGCGGCAGATACTGCTATAAAGCACGGTAAGCTTTGTGCGTGGCTTTATCCGGTTTTGGGTAAACTGATTTCTACCTGCAAGGTTAAAAAGTATGATTTTGATATAAGTCCCGATTTTCTTGCACAAAAATCTACTGCAAGTGCATATGTGAGATTTAATATCAGACCAATTAAAATTACTAATGGAGTTGTTGCACTGGCTCTTCAGTTGGTATTTAAAATACTCTTTAAAATTCTTTTCTCTAAAAAGAAAAGTGATAAAAGCAAAAAAATTCCCCAGACTGTTGAAAAAGCCGTAATAGATTCAGTTGCTTCAACAGAGGGTGAAAATGTTAATAAATAAACTAAAATAGATAAGGACGGTGTTTCCATTATGGAAAAATCAGCAAACGGAATTCTTAAAACAACTATTGAAAAAGTAAGAGATTTAGTTGATGTAAGCACAATTATCGGTGAACCCATCAATCTTCCAGATGGTCTTACAATCATCCCTGTTTCAAAGGTTACATACGGTTTTGCATCAGGTGGTTCTGATTTCCCCTCAAAGAACAATGTTGAACTCTTTGGCGGTGCAGGTGGTGCAGGTATCACCATCAATCCCGTAGCATTTCTTGTTGTTAAGGATGGCGAAGTAACAATCAAGCACATCGTATCCAATGACAATGCAGTTGAAAGAGCAGTAAGTCTTGTTCCCGAAATGTTTGATAAGGTTACAAAGCTTACAAGCAAAAAGAAAGATGAAACTGCGGAAGTAGTAGAATAATCAATAAATCATTTCGTGGGTGCCACCTGCATATTATTTCTTGAAAGCGGGTGGTTACTTTGCTAAAAAGATTTGCTGTATTTTTTCTTTCATTGGTTTTGTTTTGTAATTTTGCCGTTATAAGTGCATATGCTGAGGCTGTGCCGTCAGTTTCGGCAAAATCAGCTATCGTGATAAACGCCGATACTAACGAGGTTGTTTATGAGAAAAATGCTTATGAACAACGGGGGATGGCAAGTACAACAAAAATTATGACATCCGTTCTTGCTCTTGAGTGTGGTGATTTAAGCAAAAGCATCATAGCTAAGGATGAGGATGTTCGCATTGAGGGTACATCTATAGGTTTAAAGCCGGGAGATAAAATAACCCTGGAAACCTTGGTTTCAGGTATGCTTCTTGAAAGTGGTAACGATGCAGCCAATGTTGTGGCGTCTGCAGTTGGTGGTACAAGAGAAAAATTTGTTTCTCTTATGAATAAAAAGGCGATAGAAATAGGTATGAAAAATACCAGTTTCAAAAATCCATCAGGACTTACGGAAGATGGCCATTATTCAACTGCTTATGATATGGCTCTTTTGGGTAGCTACGCAATTAAAAACCAGAAATTCCGGAATATCTGCTCTCTGCAATCTCTAAGAGTTTCCTATGGTACCCCTTCTCAACAGCGTACTTTTTCGAATCACAACAAATTGTTAAATACTGTTGATGGTGCTTTTGGTATAAAAACCGGCTTTACAAAGGCTTCAGGGCGTTGCCTTGTCAGTGCTGCAGAAAGAAATGGTGTAACTCTTGTTGCAGTCACTCTTTTTGCACCTGATGATTGGAATGACCACAAAAAGCTTTTTGAATATGGCTTCAGTATGATTTCGGCGTATGAAGTTAATTTTGATGCCCATAATATTCAGATTGACGTTGTAGGTTCTGACAACAAAAGTATAAAAGTGCGTTTGCAAAAGCCTTTGTGCTATACCGCACGACAAAAAAAGCAAACTAACATTACTGTGTTGTGTGAGCATTTTTTGTATTCGGGTATCAGTAAGGGCGATGTTGTGGGTTTGGTAAGAGTATGCTCGGAAGATGGCTCAATTTTGTGTGAATCTAAACTCATTTCCGCAGAAAACGCAAAACGGAATTTTACAGAAAAAGAAAAAAGTAAATCATTTTTGGAAAGAATCAAAGAATTTTTATTCAGACAAAAAAGATAGGAAGAATTATGGCTCTTGTTAGATTACAAAAATACTTATCGGAATGTTCAGTGGCTTCAAGAAGAAAGTCGGAGGAGCTTATAAATGCCGGTAAGGTTAAGGTTAATGGTAAAATTGCTGTTGTTGGCGATAAAATTGACCCTAAAAAGGATACAGTTACAGTAAGCGGTAAAAAGGTTGTTGCCGTTAAACAAAAATATTATATTATGTTAAATAAGCCCAGAGGCTACGTTACAACTATGAGTGACGAGCTGGGCAGAAAATGTGTTGCAGAATTGGTTCAGGATGTGGGTGCAACTGTTTATCCTGTTGGCAGACTTGACAGAGATTCAGAAGGTCTTTTGCTCCTTACCAATGATGGTGAGTTCGCAAACGCAGTTATGCATCCCAGAAAACACGTTCCGAAAACATATCGCGTAACGGTACGTTCCAATATAAATGATGCCCAGGTTGAAAAGCTTGAAAAAGGTATTGATATTGATGGTGATGGCAGAGATACTTTACCTGCACAGGTCAGAATTATAGAAAAAACTGCTACAAGAAGCGTTTTGGAAATAACTATATATGAGGGCAGAAACAGACAAATCCGTAAAATGTGTGAAGCTGTAAGCCTTGATGTTATAAGACTTAAAAGAAATGCCATCGGCTCAGTAAAGCTTGGTATGCTCAAGGTTGGCAAATGGCGTGAGCTTACAGAGGATGAAGTTCATCGTTTACAAAGTCAATAAATTGACAACTTAAAGTCTGTTTAGTATAATTTAAAATTAATTTTTTGAGGCGTAAATATGATAAGAAGTATGACAGGCTTCGGCAGAGCACAGGTTGCTGTCGATGGTTACAATATTACAGTTGAAATCAAAAGCGTAAATAACAGATATTTTGATTTCTATGCTAAAATGCCAAGAACCTTTTCTTTCCTTGAGGAAAAGGTGAAATCCTTGCTTTCAACAGAAATTTCCCGTGGTAAGGTTGAATGTTCGTTGCAGATTGAAATAACTGCTGATGAAAGCGTGATTGTCAGCATTAACGAGCCTCTTGCCACAGGTTATGTTAAGGCTATTGAAGAACTCGCAGAAAAATATGCTGTTAAAAATGATTTAACAGCACTTTCACTTGCTCGTTTTTCTGATATTCTTTCAATTACAAAAGCTCCTGTTGATGAAGAGGATTTGTGGAATAAGGTTCAGGACGCAGTTAAAGAAGCTCTTGCACAGTTTATTGCAATGCGTGAAACAGAGGGTGAAAAGCTCAAAGCAGACGTTCTTTCGAGAGCAGATACCATTATAAGTAATGTTGCATACATAGAGGAGCGCTCACCTGAAACTGTTAAGGCATATTCAGAAAAGCTTCTTGAACGTATGAAAACAGTTCTTGGAGATACACAGGTTGATGAAGCAAGAATTCTTACAGAGGCTGCCGTTTATGCGGACAAGGTTGCGGTTGCAGAAGAAACTGTAAGACTCAGAAGTCACATTGACCAGCTTCATTCGATGCTCGATTCAAACGAAGCGGTTGGTAGAAAGCTTGACTTCCTTGTTCAGGAAATCAACCGTGAAGCTAACACAATTGGCTCAAAGGCACAGGATGTTGATATTGCCCGTAGAGTGATTGATATTAAAGCAGAAGTAGAAAAAATCAGAGAACAGATACAGAATATTGAATAAGGTGTTATTATGAAGCTTGTAAATATAGGTTTCGGCAATCTTATAAATGCGGATAGAGTAATTGCAGTAATCAGCCCTGATTCGGCACCCGCAAAGCGTATGATTCAGGAGTGCAAAGAAAGGGCACAGCTTATTGATGCAACCCACGGCAGAAAAACCAAAGGTGTTATTATTACCGATAGTGATAATGTAGTTTTATCTTTTTTATCGGCAGAGCAATTGCTTGTTAGATTCAATGACCAAAAGGGAGGACGTGAATTTGGCTTTGAAGGATAAAGGTATGCTTGTTGTTCTTTCCGGCCCGTCAGGTGCAGGTAAGGACGCAGTTCTGGATAAACTTAAGCAAACTGATTTCGTTTTTGATAAAACAATTTCAGCCACAACACGTGAAATGCGTGAAAACGAAAAAGATGGCGTAGACTATTATTTTATTGACCGTAATACTTTTGAAAAAAGAATTGAGGAAGATTATTTCCTTGAATATACTATTTATAGCGGTAATTATTACGGTACACCAAAGTTCGAGGTTGAAAAACACATCGATAAAGGCGGTTGTATTCTTTTAAAAATTGAAGTTGAGGGTGCAGCTAATGTGCGAAAACTTATGCCTGAAGCACTTTCAATTTTTGTAATTCCACCATCACTTGAGGAACTTGAAAGACGCTTAAGAAATCGTGGTACAGAAACTGAAGAAAGCTTTCAGAAACGTTTTGAAACCGCTAAAGAAGAGCTTAAAAGAGCTCAGGAATATGACTATGTTGTTATAAATGATGATATTGACCTCTGTGTACAGCAAATTATAGGTGTTTTAGAATCCGAAAAATTACGCTATACACGTATGGAAGATGTTGTTAAAAATATATTAGAAAATAAGTGAGTGAATTGAGTTTTTCAAACTTTTTTTGATAGCTTAAACTTACTCAATTGAAAGGAAAATAAATTATGCTTAATCAAGATCTCAGCAAAGTACTCACAGGACACATCAGCCGTTACTCTCTTGTAACAGCAACAGCAAAGCTCGCTCGTGAAATTTCTGATAAAAACCTTGAAGATAAGGTTATCACAACAGAAAAACCCGTTAGCGATGCTCTTAATCAGCTTCTTGATGGTGACTACAAAATTGTAGAGCCCGAAGAAATCGCAAATATTTAACAATGAGCATCGGTGTACATTTAGCCGAAGTAGCCGTAGAAGGTCTTGCATACCACTTTGACGCACCTTATTCCTACAAAATTCCGGAAAATTTTGAGAGCAGTGCTTTAGTTGGATGCAGGGTTATGGTTCCTTTTGGCAACGGTAACCGAAAAAAACAGGGACTTATACTGTCCGTGAAGCCTGTTTCTGAATTCGATAATCAAGGAAGGCTTAAATCAATTTCAGCGGTGCTTGATAAGAAACCGCTTTTTGATGATGAGATGATTTCTTTGGTTTACCGATTGAAGGAAACAACATTTTGCACTCTTTTTGAAGCTGCAAAAACAATGCTTCCAGCCGGTATAGGTCTTAATTACGTTGTGTCTTATATGACAAACGATATTTCAGAGGACACATTAAATAAACTGGCAGACGATGAACTGCTCGTTTATAATTATCTTAAAGATAACTGTAAATATATAAAAAAAGAAAAAATTCTTTCAGATTTAGGAATTGATTCTGAAAGTAAAATTCTTGATAAACTTGTTAAACAAGGTGTTTTGCTTACCAATGTGGATGCAAAGCGTAAAACAGGGGATTTAACTGTAAAAAATGTTCGTCTTGCAGTAGATGAAGAGACTGCACAGGCGATTATGCCAACTCTTACCCCAAAACAAAAAAGTGTTTTTCGTCTGCTTCTTGATATTGGTGGTGCATCTGTAAAAGAGGTTTGCTATTTTACGGGCGTAACACCTGCAGTGGTGAATGCCATTGTAAAAAAAGGGTATGCAGAGCTTTACGATAGTGAAATTTACCGTAAGCCCAAGTATGATAAAACAAAAGGAAATTTAAAATCTCCCGAGCTTACAGAATCTCAGAATAATGCATTTTTAAAGCTACTTGAAAATTATAAAAGCGGTAAAGGTTCTGCGGCACTGCTTTTTGGTGTAACGGGTTCAGGTAAAACGCAGGTCTTTCTCAAGCTTATTGAAGAAGTGGTGAAGGACGGGAAAGATGTTATAGTTATGGTTCCTGAAATAGCCTTAACACCTCAGACTTTAAGTGTTTTCTATTCTCATTTTGGTGATAAGGTTGCAGTATTCCACAGTGCACTTTCCGCAGGAGAGAGAATTGATGAATGGAAGCGTGTTAAAAAGGGTGAGGCTAAAATTGCAATTGGTACACGTTCTGCGGTATTTGCACCTTTCTCAAATCTTGGCTTAATCGTTATTGACGAGGAGCAGGAGCATACCTATAAATCTGAAATGTCACCCCGATACCATGCACGTGATGTGGCTCGTTACAGGTGTGCATATAACAATGCTCTTTTGCTTTTATCGTCTGCAACACCATCCGTTGAAAGCTATAAAAATGCAATTGATGGCAAATATACATTTATAAAATTAACTGAACGCTACGGAAAGGCTGTTCTTCCTGACGTTGTAACAATTGATACAACTGATACACAAGGTCCAATCAGTAACGAGTTATATTCCGCCTTGGAAGAATGTCTTGAGGATGATAAACAAGCTATTCTTTTAATGAACAGGAGAGGCTTTAATACATTCGCCTCCTGTCACGCTTGTAAAACAGTTTTAACTTGCCCTAATTGCAGCATATCCCTTACTTATCATAACGCTAATAATCGTCTTATGTGCCATTATTGTGGTCATTCTGAGGTGTTTACTGACACTTGTCCCGAATGTAAAGAGAAAGCTGTCAGATATGCAGGTTTTGGTACTCAGAGGATTGAAGAAGAATTACAGAATGTTTTTCCAAATGCAAAAATTCTTCGAATGGATGCAGATACTACTATGGCAAGATATTCTTATCAGGAGAAATTGACCGCATTTGCAAATGGTGAATACGATATTCTTCTTGGCACTCAGATGGTTGCTAAGGGCTTGAATTTCCCAAGAGTTACTCTCGTTGGTGTAATTTCAATAGACCATCAGTTATATAACGATGATTTCAGAAGTAGTGAAAAGGCTTTTGATTTGCTTACTCAGGTTGTTGGCAGGTCGGGTAGAGGCGATTTCAAAGGCAGAGCCTTTATTCAGACGGTTCTTCCTGATAACGATATAATCGAGCTTTCTGCTCAGCAGGATTACGAATCCTTTTACAAAACAGAGGAAATTATACGTAAAAGTATGGTTTATCCGCCGTTTTGTGATATCTGTACACTTACTTTTACAAGTGAGCAGTTTAGCAGTTCTGTAAGCAGTTCCAATTTGTTCTTTGATATGCTTAAAACTGCGGCAACAAATGAATTTAAAGATGTTAAAGTAAATTTGATGGGCCCTATGCAGCCGCGTGTTTCAAAAATCAGTAATAAATACAGAAATGTAATTATAATAAAATGCAAAAACAATAAGCGTTTCCGTGAAATGATGTCAAAGCTTTTGAAGGATTATATGAAAAACGCTAAAAACGGTACAGCTAATGTTACCATAGATATTAACCCCTTATCATAAGGAAAAATTAAAGGATGATAAAAATGGCTATCAGAAATATCAGGGTTGACGATGACCCTATTTTAAGAAAAAAATCAAGAGTTGTTACAGAGTTTAATGACAGACTTTTTGAGCTTCTTGATGATATGAAAGAAACAATGTACCACTCAGGTGGTGTTGGCCTTGCAGGTCCACAGGTTGGCGTTCTCAAACGTGTTGTGGTAATGGATGTCAGCGAAGAAAGAAATGAGTATATTGAACTCATTAACCCTGAAATTACATTCGAGGATGGTGTTCAGACCAGCACAGAGGGTTGTCTGTCATTGCCCGGTCTTTACGGTGTAGTTTCAAGACCCAATGTAGTTAAGGTTAAAGCACAGAATCGTGATGGCAAATGGTGTCTTTATAAAGGTGAAGAGCTTAAAGCAAGATGCTTTTGCCACGAAATAGACCACCTTGACGGAATTCTTTATAAAGATAAGCTTGATGAGGGCGAACAGCTTCACAGAAATGATGGTGAATAAAATGAAAGTTCTTTATATGGGTACACCCGATTTTGCAGTTGAACCCTTAAAAGCACTTGTAAATAATGGGTATGACATTGTTGGTGTTGTAACACAGCCCGATAAACCTGTAGGAAGAAAGGCGGTTTTGACACCGCCACCTGTTAAAGTTGTTGCTCAGGAATTTGGTATAAATGTTTTTCAACCGCAAACACTAAAAAACGGAGAGGGCATGGAAATTCTCCGTGAACTCAGTCCTGATGTTGTTATTGTTGTTGCATACGGTAAAATACTTCCCAAGGATTTTCTTGAATATACAAAGTTTGGTTGTATAAATATTCACGGTTCAATCCTTCCGAAATACAGAGGTGCCGCACCCATTCAACGCTGTGTGCTTGATGGTGAAAAATATGCAGGTGTAACCTCAATGCAAATGGATGTTGGCCTTGATACCGGTGATATGTTGCTTTGCGAAAAAACTGAAATCGGTGAAAACGAAACATCAGGTGAGCTTTTTGACAGATTAGCACCTATGGGAGCAGACCTTCTCATAAAAACTCTTGTGGCATTGGAAAAAGGTGAATTAGTACCCCAAAAGCAGAATGATGAAGAAAGCACCTATGCTTCAATGCTTGATAAAACAATGTCACCGGTTGATTTCAGTAAAACTGCATTAGAAGTGCATAACCAGATTCGCGGACTTGACCCTTGGCCTGTTGCCTTGACATACCTTGAGGGTAAAACACTTAAACTCTTTGGTTCATCAATTTCAAAGGAACTTTCAGGTGGAAATGCAGGGGAAACAAAAACTCTTAAAAACGGACTTGCAATTTTCTGTGGTGATGGTAAAGCGGTTGTTGTTACAGACGTGCAGTTTGAAGGCAAAAAGCGTATGAAGGCCGTAGACTTTTTAAGAGGTCATCCTATTGCAGATGGCACAATTTTATAAGAATTAACAATTTGTTAATAAAGCGTTATTTTTTGTTTAAATATCCTGTTATAAAATTATGGTGAAGAAAAATATTACTTTTAAATGGAGGGTGATTTAATGCCGTTTTTCTATTTTGATTATTATTATATTATTCTCGTTCTTCCGGTGATTATTGCTTCACTTATTATTCAGGCAAGGTTAAAATCAACCTATGCAAAATTTTCCAAGATTGAAAATATGCGTAGAATTACAGGTGCTCAGGCGGCACAAATGGTTCTTAACTACTACGGAATATACGATGTTAATGTTGAACACGTTGGCGGTAAGCTTTCTGACCACTACGACCCAACAAGCAAGGTAATACGCCTTTCTGATGGTGTTTTTAACAGTTCGTCTATTGCGGCGGTAGGTATCGCTTGTCATGAAGCTGGTCATGCAGCTCAACATGCACAGGCATATAAACCCATAAAAGTCAGAAACCTGATTTTACCCGTTTGCAATATCGGTTCAACCCTTTCAATGCCCTTGCTGATTGCAGGTGTGCTTTTTGGCTATGAACCGCTTATATGGATTGGTATCGGCTTTTTCTCTTTTGTTGCAGTTTTTCAATTGATTACATTACCGGTTGAATTCAACGCAAGTCAAAGAGCCTTAAGTGTTATAGAATCAAACGGACTTCTTTCTTTTGAAGAGAAAAACGGTGCGGCAAAGGTTCTCAGGATGGCTGCTATGACTTATGTTGCTGCTCTGGCAACCAGCGTTGCACAGATTTTACGTCTGGTTTTATTATATGGCGGTAGGAGAAACAGAAGATGAGTAAATCGGCAAGGCAGATTGCCTACGAAATACTTTTAAAAATTGAGGTTGATGATGCTTATTCCAACCTTGCAATAGACAGTGCTGTTAAGATGTATAATCCTGACAGCACTGATTGTGCTTTTATTTCTCGTCTGGTTTATGGTGTTGTTGAGAGAAAAATCACTCTTGATTACATAATTTCACAATATTTATCTAAGCCTGTAAAAAAGACCAAGGCAGAAATTCTTACAGCATTACGTTTAGGTGCATATCAGATTCTTTTTATGGATAAAATACCCGTCAGTGCTGCAGTAAATGAGAGCGTAAAGCTTATAAAAAATAAAAAATTTCAGTTTGCTACGGGTATGGTTAATGCTGTTCTTCGTAAGGTATCTGAAAACGGCTTGCTTTTTTCAGAAGATTTAACAGAAACAGAAAGGCTTTCTGTTGAATATTCAATGCCCGAGGATACTGTTAAATTCCTTGTTCATCACTATGGATTGGAAAATGCAACAGAGTTTCTCAAAGCAAGTCTTAATCCAAAAGAAATTTTTATTCGTGTGAACACAGTCAAAATCACATCCAAAGAACTTAAAGCATTGTTGCTTGAAGAGGGCGTTGAAGCGTTTGATACCTATTTGCCAAATGCTTTGAAAATTCAACTGAACAGTGCAGTGTATAATCTGGAATGTTTTAAAAAAGGTTTGTTCCACGTCGAAGACCTTTCTTCACAACTTTGTGTTGAAGCACTTGAAGTTTTTTCGGGTGCAGTTGCAATTGATGTTTGTGCCGCTCCGGGCGGAAAAACCTTTACTGCAGCTCAGTATATGGAAAATAACGGTACACTTTATTCTTGTGATATATATTCTCAGCGTACCGATTTAATAAAGAGCGGTGCAGAGAGGTTAGGCTTAAGTTGTGTTAAACCTTTTGTTAATGATGCAACAATTTTTAATGATAGCTTACCTCAGATGGATAGAGTTCTTTGCGATGTGCCTTGCTCAGGGCTAGGCATAATAGGAAAAAAACCTGAAATCAAGTATAAAAAGCTTGATGATGCAAAGAGTTTGTTTCCTATACAAAAGCAAATCCTTGAAACGGCTTCAAAGTATGTAAAATCCGGTGGTAGGCTTGTTTATTCCACTTGTTCGGTTAACCCCAATGAGAATAGAAAAATTTGTGATGCTTTTCTTAAAGAAAACCCTGATTTTTATTCAGTTAAGGTTTTAGAGCATATAGAAAGAGCAGTGGATGAGGGCGACTATTTAACCCTTTTTCCGCATAAAAATAATTGTGACGGCTTTTTTATTGCCGCTTTCCACAGAAAGTAAGGTTTTATGGAGAAAATAGATATTGTTTCAATGAATTTCGAGGAGCTTTCCTCAGCGTTCAAAGAAATGGGTTTACCCAAATTCAGAGCAACACAGGTTTATGATTGGTTACATAAGAAATGCGTTGCATCTTTTGAAGAAATGACTAATATTTCAAAGGATTTAATTGCAAAATTAAATGACAATTTTGTTATTTTTACTTGTTCTATTGAAAAAAAACTTGTTTCGAGGTATGATAATACTGTAAAATACCTGTATTCTTTGCCTGATGGCGAATATCTTGAATGTGTTGTAATGGATTATAAATACGGCCACACTATCTGCGTATCCACTCAGGTAGGGTGCAAAATGGGGTGTGCTTTCTGTGCATCGGGTATAGGTGGTTTTAAGCGTCATCTTGCTCCATCTGAAATATTGGGGCAGATTTATGCTGCTCAGCGTGATTTAGGGTTGCGAATTTCCCGTATTGTTTTAATGGGAATGGGTGAGCCTCTTGATAATTATGATAATGTAATGAGATTTTTAGAGCTTGTCAGTGATGAAAAGGGTCTTAACATCGGTATGAGGCATATATCACTCTCAACCAGCGGAATTGTTCCGAAAATTTATGAATTGCTTGATAAGGATTTACAGCTTACATTGTCAGTTTCCCTTCACGCACCAAATGACAAAATACGTTCTGCAATTATGCCCGTAAATAAAACCTGGAATGTTGAAGAGCTTTTAAAGGCTTGCAAGGCTTATGCGGATAAAACATCAAGGCGTATTTCTTTCGAGTATGCTATGATGAAGGGCATTAACGATACTCCCGAATGTGCACGTGAGTTAAGTTTGAAACTTAAAGGTATTTTGTGTCACATAAACCTTATTCCTGCTAACGAGGTTCCTGAAAAAGGTCACGAACGCAGTAATGATAACGATATACAAAAATTCAAATCAATTCTTGAAAAATACGGGCATACGGTAACAATACGCCGTACTCTCGGTTCTGATATTAACGCTTCTTGCGGTCAGCTAAGACGCGAGAAAATTAAAGAGGATAACGCTTGAAAAGAGGTGAAACACCGTGAAAATATCAGGAAAAACACACATTGGACTTGTTAGGGAAAGTAATCAGGATGCTTACGATTTCGGTACATTTGAAACCGGCGATGTATGGGCGGTTGTTTGTGACGGAATGGGCGGTGTTTCCGGAGGTCAGATTGCAAGTGGCATATGTGTGGAAAAGGTTTCGGAAGCTATTAAACGTGGCTACCGTGAAAAAATGGGAATCAGCAGCGTAAAGAATCTGTTGATTTCTGCAATTAGTGCCGCCAATTCTGCAGTCTTTAAGGAGGCCAATGACAGAGCAGGTCTCAAAGGTATGGGAACAACAGTTGTTGCAGTTGTTGTTACAGATTCAATTGCGGTTATTGCCCATGTTGGTGATAGCAGAGCCTACATTCTCAATGATGAAATCAAGCAATTAACCAAGGACCATTCCTTTGTTCAATTGCTTATTGATACAGGCAAAATCACAGAAGAACAAGCAAAAACACATCCCGACCGTAATGTTATTACACGGGCAGTTGGTATTGAGCATGTTGTAGATGTTGAGATTGATGTGGCTGATATCAATGAAACAGATAAGCTTCTTATTTGTACAGACGGACTCAATGGTTATGTTGATGATGCTGAAATATTATATACAGTTAAGCAATATGGTGATTCTTCAACAGAAAAACTTGTGGATGCGGCAAATAATGCCGGTGGTCGCGATAACGTAACAGTAGTTATGATGACTGCAGAAATTCAAGGAGAGTAAGTATGGAAAATTATGTAGGTAAAAGACTTGACGGAAGATATGAAATACAGGATGTTATCGGTGTTGGCGGTATGGCTGTTGTTTATAAAGCATACGACAATATCGATGACAGAACTGTTGCTGTTAAGGTGCTTAAGGAAGAATATCTTGCAAACGAAGAATTTCGTCGCAGATTTAAAAATGAATCAAAAGCAATTGCTGTTTTGTCACACAATAACATCGTAAAGGTTTCTGATGTCAGCTTTGGTGACAGATTACAGTATATTGTTATGGAATATATTGAGGGCATAACACTTAAAGAGTACATAGAGAAACGCGGAATAATTGATTGGAATGAAGCTCTTTTCTTCATAATTCAGATTCTTCGTGCTCTTCAGCATGCACACGATAAAGGTGTTGTGCACAGAGATGTTAAGCCACAGAATATTATGCTTTTAGAAAACGGCACAATTAAGGTAGCCGATTTCGGTATCGCAAGATTCAGCCATAGCGAAAGCAGGACAGTAACAGAAAAAGCAATTGGTTCTGTACATTATATAAGTCCGGAACAAGCAAAGGGCGAATTGACTGACGAAAAGGCAGATTTGTATTCAGTTGGCATTATGCTTTATGAAATGCTTACAGGTAAGCTTCCATTCGATGCGGATAATGCAGTAAGCGTTGCCTTGATGCAGGTTAACAGTGAAGCAGAGCCACCCAGAACAATAAATCCCCGTATTCCTGTTGGCTTCGAGCAGATAACAATGAAAGCTATGCAGAAAAGCACACGTGAAAGATATCAGAGTGCTGCAGAAATGCTTATGGATTTAGAAGAATTAAAGAGAAATCCGAATATTAAGTTTGACTATCAGACTTATTCTCAGAATCTTGATGCTACACGTCCTATCGGCAGAATTCAGGAAAAAACCAGAACAATTCCTGTAGTTAAAACTGCAGGTGAAGATGTTAAGGATAGAACAATAGTAACTAAGCCCGTAACAGAGCAAATCCGTAATGCAGATTACATTCAAGATGTTGAAGAAACTCCTGTTCAGGATGTTCAGAAAAAGGGAGTAAATAAAAAAGCCGTAGCAGCAGGTATTGCAGTTGCAGTTGTTTTGTTTGCTATTATTCTCTTCGTTTCAAGTTTGTTTGGTAAAAAAGACATTGAAGTTGATAGCTTTGTCGGCAAAAACTATGAGCTTGAAATTAAGAATAATGAAGAATATAACGAGAAATATAATTTCGAGGTTTATTACGCTTCCTTCTCAGATGCACAGGAAGGTTGCGTTTATGACCAGGATCCTAAAGCAGGAACCTCTTTGCCCGAAGGTTCAACAATTATTCTTTATATTGCCAAAGCGGGTGAGGGTCAGGTGATTCCTGATTTCGTGGGCAAAAACTTCAGGGAAGCCAGCGACACTCTTGAAACTATGGGCTTCAGAGTTGCGGTTGTTCCGTCTGAGGATAGCTCTGTGCCCGTTGGTCAGGTTATAAAAACTGAACCTGCAGCAAATACTACGGTTGCAGTGGGTACAACAGTTACAATTTATTATGCCGCCGATACAGATTCAGGCAAGCTTTTCAAAATGCCGAAGCTTGAAGGTAAATCCCTTGACGATGCTAAGGGTATCCTGGAAGAAAACGGTTTGGTTCTTTATAAAGTAGAAACATCTGACAGCTCAGTTGAAAAAGATTATGTTCTTAGTCAGTCACCTGCGGATGGTTCACCTGTAAGAGAAGGGGATACGGTTGTACTTACAGTAAGCTCAGGTTGTGTTGCAGCTGAAAAGACATTACAGCTTCCTAAAGCCGGTAACCTTACAGTAAAGGTTTATCTTGATGATGACTTAATCAAAACCGAAACTGTAAACAGTTCCTTGAATAGTTCTTATGCATTTTCCGTAAGCGGTAGTGAAAGGGATTCTGAGCTTGTAGTTTATCTTAATGATGCACTCTTCTATGAGGCAACCATTGATTTTACCAGAGATCCTGCTAAATTCAATAAAGAAAAGACCTATGATATTGCTTTTTATACAGATGTAACCGGTCTTACAGAAAGTGAAGCTGTTAATACACTCAATAGCCTTGGCTATATGAATGTTACAGTAAAATACGAAGAGAGCTTTGAAATGGAAGGCACAGTCATTGCACAGTCTCCCGCATATTCAACTGCTCCGAATCTCGATAAAACAACAAATATCGTACTGACAGTTTCAAAAACAGAAACTACTCAGCCCGAAACAACTCTTATACCTGAAGAAAGCAGCACAGAAGAACAACAAGGACTTTAAAATATGGAAAAGGTTTTAGATGGTATTATAATCAAAGGTATCGGCGGTTTCTATTATGTAGAAGCCGCCGGAGAGGTTTATGAATGTAAAGCACGTGGTGCTTTCAGAAAGAAAAAAATAACACCTCTTGCAGGTGATAATGTAACAATAACTGTTCGCCGGGATAAGGAAAACACTATAGATGAAATAAAGGAAAGAAAGAATTTTCTTTTAAGACCTCCCGTAGCCAATATCGACAGGCTTATAGTTGTTTCCTCTGTTAAAGAGCCTGTACCCAGCCTTTTGGTTATTGATAAATTAACTGCAATAGCTGTTGATAAAGGCATAGAACCCTGTGTTGTTTTTTCAAAAAGTGATTTGGGTGATACCACAGAGCTTGAAGAGATTTATAAAAAAGCGGGTATTCCCGTTGCATCTGTTTGTTGCAAAACAGGTGATGGCGTTGAAAAAGTTAAAGCAATGCTCGGAGAAGGTATAACTGTTTTTACAGGTAACACAGGTGTTGGTAAATCTTCTTTGTTGAATTGTATTGATGAGCGCTTTTCTCTTGCAACCGGAGAGGTGAGCGATAAGCTTGGCAGAGGCAGGCACACAACACGTGAAGTTACCCTTTATCATATAGGTGACGGACTTGTGGCAGATACTCCTGGCTTCTCTTCTTTGGATATTGAGCAAAGCAGTGATGTTATTGTTAAAGAAAATCTACCATTTTGCTTCCCTGAATTCAGCGAATATCTTGGTAAATGCAAGTTTGCGTCATGCTCGCATACAGTTGAAAAGGGCTGTTGTATTTTAGACGCCCTTAAAGATGGCGTTATACACGAAAGCAGACATAATAACTATGTGGCTATGTATAACGAGGTTAAGGATTTAAAGGATTGGCAACTGTAACATATTTTAGTTTCACTCATATTATGTAACAAATACATAAGGAGTGGTGATTTGTGAAAGTTGTTGTATGTCGCAGTCCAAAGTTTTTGAGGGGCTTTCTTAAGCTTATGTTTGGAATAAAAGACGAATAAATACATAAAAAAACTCGGTCAGTTGACCGAGTTTTTTGTTTGAGTTATCTTTCAGTTATTGTTCCTGCATTGTATTCCCAAGGTTCAAATCCACCATCAAAAGCAGGTGAATTTTCCGCAAGGGTAAAGTCGCGGTTTTCGGCATCCTTAAAAAGAGGGTCAGCTAAAATAGCGTTGTTATAATAACCTCTGCCGTACATTCCTAAAATATTTTCGCTATCAAAAATGCTTGTTGAATTACCTGAGAATACAGTTTTACCGTAAGTATTATAATCCCAATATAAATTGTTGTTGTCTTTAAACCAATCAAGGTTTATGGTGTTCCAATACATAGGCGTATCATTACCAACAAGGATGTTGTTATAAAGAAATAAAGAATTGTGTTCTTCGTTTCGTGTTATTCTGAATTGACCCTCGCCACCGAATGCAAAGATATTATTTCTTATCATATTATCTTTACCATAGTGCTGGTGGAAGGTCTGTGAAGAACAATCATAAACAAGGTTCTTTTCGACGAGGATTTCTGATGAGCCTTCATCAAGGTAAATTCCCCAACCACCATAGCCGTATCTGCCTTCGTCACAACCAACATTATATATAACATTTTCGGAAATAACTGTTTCAGGTTGAATGCCAAGGGTGTAAATGGCACCCATATCGGAAAGCCAGCCATTACCTATGTTATAAATAAGGTTATTGCTTATGTTTATGTTGTTGGTAGGATTGTCTGTGTAACCCCAATTCCAACCAACAGAAATACCCGTGTACCAACCATCGTGGATTTCGTTGTGAGTAAGGTCGCAGTCAATAGCGTGGGTAAGAAGAATTCCGATTGCATTATTGAAAATTCTACCGTAATTACTGATATGGCAATCACTAACATTGATGTTCTCTGTTGTTGCAGGAACAACAAAATCACCATTGATGAAAACTGCATTGCCGCCAATTTCGTTAAATAAACAGCTTGTGATATTGCAATTCTTTGAAGCTTTTTCAAACTTAACTGCGGTATAGGAGATGTTTTCAAAGTTGCAATCTGTGAAATTGATACCTTTTGAGGATGTGATATATATAGCTGCGGGTACTTCGAATGCTGCCTGAGGATGAACACCATTATATTCAATGTTTTTATATAACGGATGAGTTTCCGGGAAAGCCTTACCATAGAAACCATAGTCTTTACCTGTATGGTCCCAATCGGTTTTTTGGAAGTTGATACCTTGGAAAGATATGTTTTCAGCATTATCAATAGTAATAAGCTGTTCGGTTTTACCTGCATACAGAACAGTATTTTTAACAGTATCATTTTCTTCTGGTATGTAGTAAAGTTTGCCTTCAGCTCTGTCAAGATACCATTCGCCCGGAAGTGTGAGAGCTTCTTTAACATTTTCAAATATGAAGTTATCCTCAACTCTTATTGTCATAGAAGAGGGCTTTGCTGTTTCAATTCTGCCGGTTTCTTTGTCAGTAGAGTGAACAGGCATAAGCTCATCACACCAGAAGTGCATAAGTCTTATATCAATATCTTCAGGGTTACTGAAATTGAGTATATCAGATGTGTTTGCATAAAAAACAGCAGAGTGAGTGAAAAAATCCGGGTCAGTTTCAGGGACAATTGCTTCATCAAGTTTTGGGTCGGCTACCTTGAAGAAATCTTTTTTGGGGTAATTTGAACGGGAAAGCCTTTTACCATCTTTGAAAAGTGAACGGAAATAATCTTCGTCACTTTTAACAGGCATATCAGTTACAAATGCTTTAACATCATTTATTACAGTTTCTTTCCATTGACCTTTGATTTCCTTTGAACCTGAGAAAACAACCTTTTCATCAGGGTAGGAGCGATAAAGAACATTGTTTTTGTCATTTTCATTGAAAGCTACTGTATCAAAGAATGTGTAAATACCTTCTCTGAACCACACAGTAACTTTTTTATCTTTTGGGATATTTAAAGTTTTGAGTTTTTCTTTTGCACCATTCAAGGTTTTTAATGGTGCATCCAATGTTCCGTCGGCATTATCATCACCATTAACAGAAACAATTAAATCATATTCACCCATTTTAAATTCACCCTCATCAAAAACTTGTTTTGTGATTTCTTTATGAGTGTTATTGAAAACTGCATCTTTTTTATCGGGATAGTTAGCAATAAACGCAACAGTACCGGCAATTATTGCTAACACAAGAATCACCGAAACAATAATTAAAACAATTTTTTTGATTTTACTTTTATTTATCACTTTTTTCATAATATTCACCCAGGTTAAAATTTAATTCTTTCACCTGTATGGGCGTTTACAATTGCTTTGTGAACCCCGATATAGGTGTTTGAAATGTATTTATCAAGGTGAAGGCTACCAAAGAACCAACGGTCAAATTCACTGCATTTTGAAAGTTCGTCAAAATAAGCGTTTAATGTGGTAACACGCACCGCTTCGCTTTCTCCAAGCTTCAAAAATCCTTTAATGGTTGTGGATGGCTCGTGAGTGATAATAACATCAATTTTGCAATCATTGTTTTCAAGGTTTTCGGCACCTTCAAGCAGTTCTTCTTTTGAAGGTATTTCATATTTTAACCAAGGATTATCTTCAAGTCTTGAATCAAGATCAGGGCTTTCACCACCACCCATAGTAAAGATTTTAAGACCATCAATTGTAAATACCTGTCCACGCATAAGGTGGAATATGTTATCTGAAATCTGATGAACCTTGCCACCATTCCATATTGTAAGAGGATAGCCGTTTAAAAGGTCAAAATTTTCGTGTGTTCCGTCAATGAAGCAGATATTATATTTGCGTTTAGAAAAAGCTTTAAGTATCTTTTGCTCAGCTTTAGATTTATCCCAGATAAAGCCGAAATCACCGCAAACGATTAAAGTGTCGCCTTCCTTTAAATCCTTTAATGCAGATTTTGAAAGTCTTTCCGGATCACCATGAGTATCGCCGGTAACAAAAACCATAATTTTGTACTCCTTTTTTTCAAAATGGTATTTTATTTCTTTAAGAAAAATGGTATACTTACTCTATTGAATCTATTTTATAACATTTCACGGTGATTGTCTATGAAAAAATTACTGATTTTTATAATTTCTTTTATTTTACTTGTGCCATTATGCACGCCTGCTTTTGCTGCTGAGGGTGGGGAAGAAGATAAGGTTAAAACCAAGGGTGCTTATTATGATATTGATGCCCCTGATTATGAAACCGGGATTGCACTTCTTGTCAATGCGGATACAGATACAGTTATTTATAGCAAAAATGCAGATAAAATAACAGCACCCGCATCTTTAACAAAGCTTGTTACAGCAATGGTTGTTCTTAATGAGTGCAACGATCTGCAGAAGAAAATAACCTGCTCTTATGATGCTATACATAGTCTGGATGGTACGGGTAGTTCTGTTGCAGGTCTTGTAGATGGTGAAAAAACAACTCTTGAAATGCTTTTATATTGCTTGTTTTTACCTAGTGCTAACGATGCTGCAGCAGTTTTGGCTGAAACATTCGGCGATGGTAAGCCGGAGAACTTTGTAGCAAAAATGAATGCATTCGTTCAGGAGTTGGGTTGCAAAAATACACACTTTGCAAATGCACACGGTCTTGATGATGAATCGGTTAAAGGTTTTGAGTCGGATACTCAGAACAGAACAACCGCATCTGATATGTACATTATTTCAAAAAAAGCATTGGAAAATGATATAATCGTAAAGATATCTTCAAAATACGGTAAAACAATGCCTAAAACCAATAAAAGTGATGTGAGGTATCTTTATAATACCAATCCGCTTCTTAATAATTATTCTGATTATTATTACGAAGAAGCAATCGGTCTTAAAACAGGTACAACCGATAAAGCAGGTGCTTGCCTTATTTCTAGTGCAACCAAGGATGGCTATACCTATATTTCAATAGCAATGAAAGGTGAAACCGATAAGCTTATTGATGGGAAACCGTACAACACAGCCTTTCTTATGTGCAGATATATGCTCAGGTGGGCTTTCAATAATGTTAAGATGAAGGTTATTGCGGATGATAACTATATTCTTGGTGAGGTTGGCGTTAAGTTCGGTATGGGTGCAGATTATGTCGGCCTTGTCCCGAAAAGCTCTGTAGCATCTGTTGTCCACGAGGATTTAACCATTGACGATTTAACAGTTAAGCTTTCCGATTCATTTCCTGATGTTGTTGATTCACCAGTTGAAAAAGGGGATGCTGTTGGTACTGCAAAGCTTATGTATAAGGATGTTGTAGTGGCGGATATTGAACTGGTAGCTTACCAGACA
>JAZNHK010000076.1:0-2452 GCA_045576915.1 Acutalibacteraceae bacterium | reverse complement strand
AAAAATATCTCTCTGGTCTTGGTGTCTTTATTGCATATATTCTTTCTGATATGATGCGATTTGCAAATGTGAGTATTATCCTTAGAGCAAAGGGTAAAACGAAAGAGATAATGTTGTATTCAGGTGCAATGTTAGCTATTAACTTTGTTCTCAATATTTTGCTTTTCAAGATTTTTGGGGTTTTGGGACCGGCGTTGGCAACACTCATTGTTACTATTGTGATGAATTTAGCTATGCTTATTCATGGCTCAAGAATAATAGATGGAAAAATTTCGGATATTATCAATTTTAAAAATCTGTTTGTTCTTATTGTTGAACTTTTGGGTTGTGGTTTCATAGTTTATGTAATCAAGCACTTCTGCAATCAGGCAGGTTTGAATTATATTTTAACCTTTGGTATTTCATATGCTTGTTATGTAATTGTTCTTGGAGTACTTAATTTCAAGAAAATTGTAGGTTTGTTTAAGCGGATGAATGCAATAAAAGTTGGAGAATAATTTTTTTAAGTTTATATATAGCAAATTTTATTTATATATTTGGAGGCTTGAAAATGTCACTTTTCAAAGATAAAACTCTTATGATTACAGGTGGTACCGGTTCTTTCGGTAATGCGGTACTTAATAGATTTTTGCAGACCGATATTGGTGAAATCCGCGTGCTCTCAAGAGATGAGAAAAAGCAGGATGACATGCGTCACGAATTCCAGGCAAAAATGCCCGAGGTTGCAGAAAAAATTAAATTCTTCATTGGTGATGTGCGTGATTTGGCATCTGTTAAAAATGCTATGCATGGCGTAGATTACATTTTCCATGCAGCAGCACTTAAGCAGGTTCCTTCTTGCGAATTCTTTCCCATTGAAGCAGTAAAAACCAACGTTATTGGTACAGAAAATGTGCTTACTGCTGCAATTGATGCAGGTGTTAAAACTTGTATTTGCCTTTCTACAGATAAAGCTGCCTACCCTGTAAATGCTATGGGTACATCAAAAGCTATGATGGAAAAGGTTATTGTTGCAAAAAGCAGAACAGTAAGTGAAGAAAAAACAAAAATTTGTTGCACTCGTTATGGTAATGTTATGTGTTCAAGGGGTTCGGTTATTCCTCTTTGGATTGACCAGATTAAGCAGGGTAAACCCATCACAATCACAGAACCCTCAATGACAAGATTTATTATGTCTCTTGATGAAGCTGTTGACCTTGTTCTTTTTGCTTTTGAAAATGGCGTAACAGGTGATATTCTTGTTCAGAAGGCACCTGCTTGTACAATTGAAACACTTGCAAAAGCGGTTACAGAGCTTTTCAATCCCGAAACAGAGATTAAAGTTATCGGTATTCGTCATGGCGAAAAAATGTATGAAACACTTCTTACAAACGAAGAGTGTGCAAACGCTATTGATATGGGCGATTTCTATCGTGTGCCCAGCGATAAACGTGGACTTAACTACGATAAATATTTCAAAGAGGGCGACACAGAACGTGCTAAACTCAGCGAATTTAATTCAAATAATACCGACCTTCTTAATGTTGAACAGGTAAAAGAGAAACTTCTTACTCTTCAGTATATCCGCGATGAACTCGCAGCTTGGGAGAATAAATAAATGAAAATTCTTGTAACAGGTGCAAAGGGTTTTGTGGGACAAAACCTTTGTGCTGCTCTTAAAAATGTAAAAGACGGTAAAGATAAATCAAGAGGAATTGATAGTGATATTACAATTTTTGAATATGATATCGATACAGATAAGGCTCTTCTTGATACATATTGCAAGGAAGCTGATTTTGTATTCAATCTTGCCGGTGTCAATCGTCCTCAGAATCAGGAAGAATTTATGGAAGGTAACTTCGGTTTTGCATCAACTCTTCTTGAAACCCTGAAAAAATATGATAATAAATGTCCCGTGATGCTTTCAAGCTCTCTTCAGGCAACCTTAATCGGCAGATATGCAGAGGGTGATTATGGTAAGAGTAAAAAAGCGGGTGAAGATTTATTCTTCAAATATTCAGAGGACACAGGTGCACCTGTATATGTATACAGATTTCCCAACCTTTTTGGTAAATGGTGCAGACCAAACTACAATAGTGCCGTTGCAACATTTTGCAACAATATAGCTAATGATTTGCCTATTCAGGTTAATGACAGGTCAATTGAATTAACTCTTCTCTATATTGACGATTTAGTTGATGAAATGTTTGCAATTCTCAAAGGTATTCCAAATCGTTGTGAATATGACGGACTTGAGACAGTTGCAAGTGAAAACGGCAGATTCTGTTATTGTCCGATTGTGCATAAAGTAACATTGGGCGAAATAGTTGATTTGCTTGATGATTTTAAAAATCAACCATCAACACTTATTGTTCCTGAAATTCCTTACAATTCATTTGCAAAGAAGCTTTATTCTACTTACCTTTCATATCTTCCCAAGGAAAAGGTTTCTTTCCCATTAAAAATGAATGTT
>JAZNHK010000075.1:0-3543 GCA_045576915.1 Acutalibacteraceae bacterium | reverse complement strand
AAATTTATGAACGCAAAAGAACATGGACTTAACTGTCCTGTTACTGTGGGGACGGATTTATTTGTCGGTGGTAAAATCAAATGCACAGAAAATGCAAGCGTGGCATTTGGCTATTCCTTTGAAATGTTCGTGTTATACGCCCAATCTATCGGAATCGGAACAACCTGGATTGGCGGAACTATGAATCGCTCTGCTTTTGAAGATGCAATGGAACTTGATAGTGACGAAATTATGCCTTGCGCAAGTCCTTTGGGATATCCTGCGAAAAAGATGTCCATCCGTGAGAGTATGATGCGAAAAGGAGTTAAAGCCGATGAGCGTCTTCCTTTTGAAGAGTTATTCTTTGACGGCTCATTTGATAAGCCGTTATCTAAAGAAAAAGCAGGTAAATGGGCGGATGCCTTAGAAATGGTAAGGCTTGCCCCATCGGCAGTAAACAAGCAACCCTGGCGAGTTGTAGCAACCGACAATACAGTTCACTTTTACTTAAAACGCAGTAAAGGTTTTAGCTATAACGAAAAACTTGATATGCAAATGATTGATATGGGTATCGCCCTTTGCCACTTTGACCTGACGGAGAAAGAGAATAATTTGAATATTATCTTTGAACAAAATGATCCAAAACTTGAAACAGATGCTCAGTATATTGCATCTTTCAGGTTAGTATAAAGGAGGATGATGTAAATGAAAAATAAAGGTAAAATAATAGTATCCGTTATCGGTGTGGTGTTAAGTATCGCTTTGCTTGTTGTAAGCACAATTTTGGCGGAAGAAAAAATTATAAATCCTGCGACTGCAATCGTTCTTATAGCGGTTTCGGTGGTTTTAGTTTTGATTGCGATTTCCTATGCTGCGAAGGTTGACTACGAAACAGGCGTTTATAAATGCAGAAAGTGCGGACACATATTCAGACCGACTTTCAAGGCATATATTTTGGGTATGCATACACTAACTACAAGACACCTTAAATGCCCTGAATGTAACGAAAAATCCTGGTGTACAAGAAAGAATGCAAAGGTGTGACTTCGGTCACACCTTTTTCTATTGACATTTCTATAAAGTTATGGTATGATTATTCATACCAATCATACAAAGGAGATGCAAATATGAATATACATGATGGAAAATATGCATGGATGGTTAAAATCGGCGAAAAGGGACAGTTTGTTATTCCTAAAGAAGCAAGGGAGCTTTTTGATTTACAACCTGGAGATGAAATTTTAGTTCTTGGCGACACCCAGCGAGGAATAGCAATTCTTCCTAAAGCAAAGCAACAAGATTATGTTAAACATATTTTTAGCGATATAGAAGAATGAAATCAGGTGAAGTAATATGAGCAAAATTGTTTTCTTTTGTATCCCTGCACACGGACACACTAACCCCACCTTGGGCGTTGTTAAGGAATTAGTTTCTCGCGGACATCAGGTGTGGTATTATTCGTATAACATTATGCGTGAAAAAATTGAGTCGGCAGGAGCAACATTTATATCCTGTGATGATTATGATACGGAGCAGAAACTTAGTGCCAAAGACTCTACCCGTGTGGGAAAAGATTTGGCATTCTCTACAAAGATACTTGTAGATACCACACTGGCTCTTGATGACAAGGTTTGCAAAGAGATGGCAGAGCTTAAGCCTGATTGTATCGTGGCAGATTCTATGGCTCTATGGGGAAAAGCCGTTGCATTAAAGCTCGGCATTCCCTTTGTTTCTTCAACAACAACCTTTGCATTTAATCAGCATTCGGCAAAGATTATGAAACAAGGTCTTGGAGATTTGTTAAAGATGCTTTTCGCTATGCCAAAAACATCTAAACAAGTCAAAAGATTAAAGGATAAGGGGTATCCCGTAAATAATATTCTTGATATTATCGCAAGTGACGACAACACCCATACGATTGTCTATACCTCGCCCGAATTTCAGCCTTGCTCAGAAACTTTTTCGGAAAAGTACGCATTTGTCGGCCCTTCAATTCGTTCTGCAACCGAAGAAATAGAAAAAAAGAGGGATAAACTGATTTATATATCGATGGGGACTGTCAATAATGATATGATGCCTTTTTACAAAGCTTGTATATCTGCTTTGAGGGATACAGATTATCAGGTAATTATGTCAGTTGGCAATTTGGTGTCAATCGAGGATTTTGGAGAGTTACCGGAAAATATATCAATTTATTCACATGTTGACCAAATTGCTGTTTTAGAAAAAGCAGATGTCTTTGTGTCACACTGCGGAATGAACAGCGTCAGTGAAAGTTTGTATTTTGAGGTTCCGCTTGTTATGCTGCCACAGACCTCAGAACAAAAAGGTGTTGCTGAGAGAGTATCTCAACTTGGTGCGGGTATAAAACTTGATAAACCGGATGCTACTTCGATTTTGAACGCAATAAATAAAATTTCAAGTGTTGACACCTACAAGCATAACGCCAAGAAGATTGCTGATGGTTTTAAAAACTCTTCGGGTGCAAAAGGTGCGGCAGACAAAATCATACAGGTTTGTAATGGTTCTGTTTAGAAGAGATGTATTTAGAGAAAGGAAAATAAGAATTTGTTGGAGGGAATTGTATGAAAAAGGTGTTTCAAGTAATTTGCTGTGCTAGTGGTGCTGGAATGATTGGCTTTTTTGCTAATCAGTTAAATACTGTAATAGGGTGTGTATTTTTCACCCTTGGTGTTGCTTTGCTTGTCGGTTCAATCATTCTGGTTTCCAAACAAGATAAAGATAATAAATAAATCCCAATTTGACAAAGGTGTGGCTTCGGTCACATCTTTTGTTTTTGTAAAAATGTAAAATGTGCTTGACATTTTATTTAGTATGATATATAATAAAAATGTAAAGTGCACTTTACTATTTGTGGAGGTGATTGTTTGAATAACAGAATAAGAGAATTACGAAAAGTTAATAAAGTAACGCAAGATGATTTAGCAGGTGCAGTGGGAGTAACCCGTCAGACAATCATATCACTGGAAAATGGGAAATATAATGCTTCATTGCAACTGGCTCATAAAATATCAAAATACTTTGATATGAAGATTGAAGATGTTTTCATTTTTGAGGAGGATTAAACTATGGATTACAAAAACAAACTGAAAACAAGACTATATTATGGCATTATCTGCATTGTGCTTGGTGCAATAATGATTATTGGAGTAACTGCAACTAAATCTGAAAATGAATATATTTCAGCGTTTGGTTTTGCAGTGGCGATGGTAGGTGTAGCACGCATTATACAATATTTGAAAATTACTAAAAACGAAGAAAGTATCAAAAAGCAAAAGATCAACGAAACTGATGAAAGAAATCTATCAATTATTCAAAAGGCAAAAAGTGCAACATTTTCTATATATCTTTTAATCAGTTGCGCAGTAGTGATAGTTACAGCACTAATTGATATGCCCGATATTGCAAAATGGATTGGATACTCTCAATTTGTTCTTGTAATTATTTATTGGATTTGCTACTGGGTCATTAGGAAAAAATCATAATTAATTTTTGTAAAAGGAAAACATGAATTTATTATGATTCTATTGTTTTGGAAAGAGA
>JAZNHK010000074.1:0-9400 GCA_045576915.1 Acutalibacteraceae bacterium | reverse complement strand
CAATTACATTCTTTGGATCTGTAACTTCATGAACTGTTGAGTAAATTGCACCACCATATTTCTTTGCACTATTTTCTGTGAAAATAGTACCAGTAACATTCACCTCAGAATTGTATTTATTTGTTCCTATATAAGAAACGTAAATAGCACCACCGTTTTTGTTTGCAGAGTTTTTATAAAATTCTGATGAGTCTATATTCAATTTGGAGCTTCTTACTGTAATTGCACCGCCACAACCACCGGAAACATCTGTATTATTTGATGCAAACTTTGTGTTTAAAACATCAACTGTGCTTTCGCCTGTTACGAACAAGGCACCACCCTCAGCACCTGAGTTAGCTTCAAATAAAACATCCTCAATAGTTGCTATACTCTTTCTTCCTACATACACAGCACCACCATCAGAAGCGGCAGTATTAGAAACAAATTCACAGGATAAAATATCAACTATTGCACCTTGGGGAAGGGTTTCATCAGATGAATACACACCAACAGCACCGCCATGTTTTGCACTGTTTTCTGTAAATGTGCAATTGGTAATCTTTGAAAAACGGGTTGTAAGGTTTGCATCTGAATTAGAAAGATAAATTACACCGCCCCTTAAACCTGCTATATTCTTTTCAAATGTAACATTATTAAGGTTAACAACGCCATATGCCGCAATAGCACCACCATTATCAGCAAGAGCTTTATTTGAGGCAAATGTTGTACCGCCATAAGCTATGAGAGAACTCTGCTTCTGAGTGTAAAGTGCACCACCATTTTGTGCAGCAGTGTTATTTTCAAATAATATTTTATTGCCTTTTTTATCATTTTCAGTGCCAAGATATATTCTAGCATACTGCGAACCGGGCTGACAAATTGCACCACCATAGGTAGTGGCGTTATTATCTTTGAAAACACCTGCATAAACCTTAACAGTACGATAGTTATAAACCGCACCACCTCTTGCGGCCTGGTTACCGGAAAATTCACCGCCATATATTTTGAGGTTGCCAAAGTTATATATTGCACCGCCTTGTGAAGAGTTACGTTGTTCTTCTGTTGCACCTTCATCTGTGTTCTCATCATTTACGATGTTGTTATAAAAAACACCGCCATACACATTTAATGTACCACTTGTAACAATAGCAACCGCACCGCCAACACGATTTGGATATGAAACTCCGTAATCTTTGTTCACAAGCCTTTTATTGCCAACCTTTTTGGAATTTTGAAATGTTACACTATCATAAACATTGACAATTGAACTGTTGCAAAGAAAAATCATTGAACCGTTTACTTCAGCGGTCATATTATTCTGATTGCCATCAAAAATAAGCAGATTTTTTTCTTTTAAAGAGCTTTTGCCAAAAGTAAGACTTGCATTGTTACCATTCAACAAGGCACTTTTTCCTTTTGAATTTTCACCCACAACAAAAATATCGCCTCCAAAAGACGCTTTACGGGTTAATGTGTGAGCCTCTTTGGAATAAATTGTAGTCTGACCTGTAACATAAAATGTTCTATCCAACTGAAAATCTTTAACGATGCAAATGTTTTCTGCACCATTTTTCAAAGCATTTTCAAGTTCTTTTGATGACGAAACCTTCACTGAAACAGCATCTGTTTTTGCAAATGCCGAAACAGGGAAAACTGAAACAATCATCAAAACAGACAAAACAAAACAAAATAACCTTTTACTTATACTTTTTCGCATTATTTTTTGTCACTCCTTTTAATGAAACAAAATGTGTACAAATCAAGTATAACACATTAGAATTTCATTGTAAATACAAATACTTTTCCTGATAAAAAAAGGTCCGGAGAAAATCCGAACCTTTTTGAATTATTGATTAAGTAATACGTTTGCGTATTTTAATAATACCTGGTAGAATGCTGCGAAGATTTTTTCAAACACATAGAAGAAGTCATAGTCATTTCTTCCGCCAACTTCATCCAATTTTGAATCATCTCTCTGTGCGAGTTCATTAGATGTAAGGTTATATGTTTCGTAGCTCCAGAGATCTTCTTCGTTGAGTTCGATAACTCTTGCACCCTGATAGAAGTTGTCATAGTAGGAATTGTATGTACAACCGGGAGTCTGAATAAGATCAACACCATCAACGTTTGCAACAAAGTTGTTAACGTGGTCGTGGCCTACAACAAGACCAAGAACGTCGCCGCCGTTAACCATTGCATCCCACTGTCCATCGTTACCATAGCTGGGACAGCTCTTTTCAAAGATATAGCCATCATATTTTGTGATGTTAGGAATAAATGTGTATGCAGTACCATCGCTGCAATTGATTGTAAGGTCACCAAGACCAAAGGGTGATTTAACGAATATTGCCTGACAGGGTTCCTGAGGAATAATGTGCTGGAATGCAATTGAAGGAACAAGTTCGCCACCATTTTCAGCAGCTAAAGCTTCGCGGGTTGTGTTGTACCACTCAATCTGGTCAGCTCTTACCCAGTCATAACCAAGCCATTCACCGTTTTCGTCACGGATGCTTCCGCCACTATCAAAGCAATAAATATTAAATGCAACCTTGCTTCCATCGCTTGAAAGAATCGGCACATTATGTGTTGCACAACCACTGAGTGAGGGGTCTGCATCGTAAGCAAGGCAACCGGGGAATTTCTGATATTCTGCAAGCTGGTCTTCTTTAGCCATACCACCTTCATCATCGTGGTTACCATAAACATAGGTAAAGGGAATACCTCTTTCAACAAGAGGTGCAACCATTTCACCGATCGCTCTGAAATCTTCACCAACAACATTGTCACCAACGAAAACTACAAGGTCAGGAGCAGCAAAATCAAGTGCTTCGTTAATAAACTGAATTACTGCAGGTTCCATGGGATAATCATCCTGAACGTCTGCAAGGCAAAGAATTTTAAATTTGCCGTTTGAGTTAAACTGAAGTTTTGCTTCTTCCTTATAACCTGCAAAGCTCATTGTTAAAAGTGAGAAGAGCATGCAAATTGAAAGAAGAACAGAAAGTACTTTTTTCATTTTAAAATCTCCTTAAAATAAAATTTCTGACTGATATTATATTCTTAAATTTTCATTTTGTCAAATTATGGATTTCAGATTTATAATGTTTACCTTTTTCTTCAAAGTTTTTGTAGTAATTGTAGCTTGCTGCAGCAGGTGAAAAAAGGCAGCTCTTACCTTTTTCTGTTATATCTGCACACACCTTAACAGCGTGTTCCATATTATCGGCACAAACAAGATTTTTATCAGAACCCATATCTTTGAGTGTATTTATAATATTGTGACCTGTTTCAGGCAGTCCCACAAGATTGTTTATATCGCAATCAAAAAGGAAATTTATAAAATCTCCGTAATCAATTCCCCTATCAAGTCCACCAAAAAGAAGCGTGTCAACATTACCTAACGCCTTAACCGCACCCATAACTGCAGTGGGAATTGTTGCAATACTGTCATTGTACCAGGAGATACCCTCAATTACACCCACATATTCCATTCTGTGCTCAATACCACCAAAGGATTTAATTGCGTTTCTCACCGCACCATCGCTTACACCAAAAATCCTCGCAACTTCAAGAGCATAAGCAATATCCTGACGATTATGTTCACCTTTAAGATGTTCTGTTGATTGCCAGAGCTCATTAACAAAAGCATCCTGCTTTGCATCAGTAAAGGTTACAGGCTTTGCGTTGCCCTTAAGCACCTTACACCAATCAACAATTCCTGTAAGATCTTGCTCGGGATTATAAACCAAATAATCTTCGTTTTTTTGATGAACAGCAATATTAAGTTTTGCCTCAACATAGCCTTTGAACCCTGTTTTATAATGGTCAAGATGCTCCTGATAAATATTGACAAGAACTGCAACGTGGGGTGATGCTTTTGTGAATTCAAGCTGATGTGATGACATTTCAATTACTGCAACCAGGTTTTCATCCTCATCCGCTTTTTCAAAAACAGGAACTCCTATGTTGCCTATAAGGCAGGTGTTAAGGCCACCTGCTTTAAGCATTTCATAAATAAGCGTTGATGTTGTTGTTTTTCCCTTTGAACCCGTAATACCCACAACAGTTGGTTTACAAAACCTTAAAAACATATCTGTCTGGCAAGTAATTTCGGTACTTTGCGGATAAAAAACGTCATCAAGAAAAGCAATTCCGGGACTTTTAAATACAATATCAAAATCACCTAAAGAATCCAGATAATCCTCTCCGGAAATAACAGTAATATTCTTATCATCAGAATTGAAACCATTTTTATCTGAAATTGTCAGGTGCTTTTCAGGCAAATGCTTTCTTATATAAGCGAGGGTTGATAACCCTTCCCTACCCATTCCGAGAATAAGGATTTTTTTATTTTTTATATACTCGATAATTTGTGACATAAGCGTTTAATCACCTTTTAAATCTTCAATAAATGCAAAATTCTTTTTGCCGGTATTTTTAACGTGGTACATAGCCTCATCAGCCTTTTCATAAAGAGCTGTATAGGTTTTTGCATCATTGGGAAATTTTGCAATACCGATACTACAAGAAAATTCTCTTTCAGGGTCAACCTCCAAGCGAATACTGTTACAAATACTTTGAATCTGCATTGCTTTTTCCTCAATGTAGTGTCTATTATCACTAACACCACTTAAGTAAAGAACAAATTCTTCTCCGCCAACCCTTCCTAAAACGTCAGTTGAACGGAATGAAATGGCTAACTTGTTTGTAAATTCTTTAAGGAAAATATCTCCGACTCTATGACCATATGTATCATTAAGCTTTTTGAAATCATCAATATCGAAAATAAAGAATGCTCCCTCTTCATCTTCTTCCCTTATAAGCTCATTAACCTTAAGTGCTGTTGAGATTTTATTTAAGAAGCCAGTAAGCTGGTCTGTTTCCGCCTGAGCAATAAGACGATTTTTTTCTTTTTTCTCTTTATCGATATCCGTCAGAGTACCAACAAACTGAACTGCATTATCATTTTCGTCAAACACTACGGAAAACCTTATTCTGTGCCATACACCATCGCCACGATTATTTATAATTCTGGCATCGAATGTATTTTTTCTCTGCCCGGAAAGAGCATTACTTAAAGCGCCAATAAAAGCCGGAACATCTCTGTGGTCAAGAATATCTCCATAGGTCATATTTTCTATAGCATTTTCTATTCTTGTTTTTGTACCCATTGAACGAAGAATTTTTGACGATGCCTCAAAAACATCATTTGCTACATCATATACAAACAAAATATTATCAGAAAGTTCTTCTACAATCTCGTAACGTTTTTTCTCTCGTTGGTGCTGCAACTGAATTTTTTTTAAACTGTTAATATCTATGATACTACAAACTAATTTATTGTCGCCTTGAGCTGCATTACGTGGCTTACGGGTTGAAATCAACACCCATGCTTGTTCTCCGTCTTTTTTATTTATCCTACACTCAAACTGAACAATTTCACCGGGTGCATATTCATTGTTTATTTTTTTTACAATATTCATGAAATCTCTTTCATGAAACAAATTAAGTCGGACATCCTCGCCCAAAAATTCATATTCCTCTCTTGTATAACCGAACAATTCGAAAAACCCATTATTTGTGTATTCCAGTCTTACTCCATCAGGATGAGGAGAAACAATTGCAATACCCGCAACAGTTTCCTTAAGTATCGTTTCCAATAAATCTCTTGGTAATGTTTCTTCGTATTCGCCACCGAGTCTTCTCATATTATCCCTCTTTCATAGAAAAGTCCTTTATAACAATATATCATAAACAATTATAATTAACAAGGATTTTTCAAAAACACTTGAATAAACAGGTAGAATTGTATATAATTCATAATTGAAATAATATGCTAATAAAATACTATATTTTTTGGAGAAAATTATGCTCGAGTTAAAAAACATTTCGTTTAACGTATCAGACGACCTTGGAGAAAAAGAGATTCTTACTGATGTTTCTCTCACTCTTGAGGACGGCAAATTTCTTGTAATAACCGGTCCTAACGGCGGCGGTAAATCAAGCCTCGCAAAAATTATCATGGGAATACAAAAGCCAACAGGCGGTCAGATTATATGGAACGGAACAGACATTACAGCTATGTCAATAACCGAACGTGCAAAGTTGGGAATTGGCTATGCTTTCCAGCAACCGCCACGTTTCAAGGGACTTTCTGTCCGTGACCTTCTCAGCCTTGCTCACGGTGAAACACTTCCCGAGGACCAGTGTTGTGCTTACCTTACTAACGTAGGTCTTTGCTCAAAGGACTACCTTAACCGCGAAGTTGATTCATCACTTTCAGGCGGTGAAATCAAAAGAATTGAAATTGCAACTCTTATGGCAAGAGATTTGCAATTGGCAATATATGACGAGCCTGAAGCTGGTATTGACCTGTGGAGCTTCAATATGTTAGTTGAAAGCTTTAAGGGAATTTCAAAAAAGCGTAAAGAAAGCATGATAATTATTTCCCATCAGGAAAGAATTATGAAAATAGCAGATGAAATTGCTGTTATTGCAAACGGCGTTGTTTCAAAAAAAGGTCCTGCTGATGAAATTTTCCCTCAGCTTATGTCTCAGTTTGACAACGTTTGTACATTCAGATAAAGGAACTGACAAAATATGAATAAAGTAGATAAACAAATGCTTGAAGCTATTGCTGATTTGCACGAAATTCCTCAGGGTGCATTCAGTTTAAGAAAAAATGGTGAAAGTGCCGAAAGACGTTCAAGCGAAAATATAATTATTGAACAAAAGAAGGATAAACCCGGTATTGATATCATAGTTAAAGCGGGAACAAAAAATGAAAGTGTCCACATTCCTGTTATCATTACCGAAGCCGGTGTAAATGACCTTGTTTACAATGATTTTTACATTGAAGAGGATGCGGATGTTTTGATCGTTGCAGGTTGCGGAATTCATAATTCCGGTGACCAGAACAGTGAACACGATGGCATACATCGTTTCCATATCGGCAAAAACGCTCGTATTAAATATGTTGAAAAGCATTATGGTGAGGGCGATGGTAACGGAGAAAGAATTCTTAACCCTACTACAGAAATCTTTATGGATGAAAATTCCTTCTGCGAAATGGAATCTGTTCAGATTAAGGGTGTTGACTCTACCAAACGTGATACTTTCGCAAAATTGGAAGCCGGAGCACGTCTTGTTATACTAGAAAAGCTTATGACACACGGCAACCAGATTGCTCATTCTGATATGGTTATTGAGCTTAATGGTGAGGGAGCATCTTCTCAGATTATCTCCCGTTCTGTTGCTAAAGATAATTCCGAGCAGGTTTTTTACCCACGTGCAGTAGGAAACGCTGAATGTAGAGCTCACGTGCAGTGCGACTCAATCATCATGGGTAACGCACACATCCGCTCAATCCCTGAAATCGCCGCTAATCATTGTGAAGCAAATATTGTTCACGAAGCAGCAATCGGCAGAATAAATAACGACCAGCTTTTAAAACTTCAGACGCTCGGCAAAACCGAAGAGGAAGCAGAAGAAATAATCATTAACTGCTTCTTAAGATAATAAAAGGGTGATAAATTTATGAAAAGAGTTCTTGCATTTGATTTTGGTGCATCTAGCGGAAGAGCCATTCTTGGCATCTTTGATGGTGAAAAAATTGAGCTTAAAGAGGTTCATCGTTTTTCAAATGACCCCGTAAAAATCAATGGTACTGTATATTGGGATGTTCAAAGACTTTTTTATGAGATAAAACAGGGTATCCTCAAGGCAAAAGAGGATGGCGGATTTGATTCCATCGGTATTGATACCTGGGGCGTTGATTTTGGTCTTCTTCGCAAAGACGGCACCTTACTTGAAAATCCTGTGCATTATCGCGATATCCGTAATGATGGAATGGTTGAAAAAGCACAGAAATATATGTCAAAGGAAAGAATGTACGATATTACAGGAATTCAGTTTATGGATTTCAACACTATCTTCCAGCTCCTTTCCCTTAAAGAAAACAGACCATACATATTAGAAGAAGCAGACACACTCCTTTTTATGCCTGACCTTCTTAACTATATGCTTTCCGGTGTAAAATCCACCGAATACTCAATTGCCACAACTTCACAGATTGTTGATATCAACACAAAAGATTGGTCCGATGAAATTCTGAATACATTCGGAATTGATAAAAATCTTCTTACCCCAATTGCTCCCACAGGTGCAGTTATCGGTCAGCTTTCTGATGAAATCTGCGAGGAATTAGGCGTTCCGAAGGCAGATATTATAAGTGTTGCGGCTCATGATACACAAAGTGCAATCACAGCCGCACCTTGCGAATATGATGACTTTGCCTTTATAAGCTGTGGAACATGGTCCTTGTTCGGAACAGAGGTTAAAGAGCCAATTATAAACGAGGCATCAAAAAAGCTTAACGTTACAAATGAAGGTGGCTACGACTACACAACAGCTTTCCTTAAAAACATCTGCGGACTCTGGCTTATTCAGGAAAGCCGCCGTCAATGGATAAGAGAAGGTACAGAATATTCTTACGCAGAATTAGAAAAACTTGCATTGGAATGCGAACCCTTCAAATGCTTTATTGACCCTGATGCTCCTGAATTTGCTCCTATGGGAAACCTGCCTCGCAGAGTTAAAGAATACTGCGAAAAAACAGGACAGTATGTTCCCCAAACTGTTGGAGAAATTATCCGTTGCATTTATGAAAGTCTTGCTTTGAAATATCGCTATACTTTTGACGGCATCAAAGAATGTACCGGCAAAAACTATGACAGAATTCATGTTATGGGTGGCGGAACAAAAGATAAGCTTCTTCTTCAGATGACTGCCCAAAGCTGTAACGTTAATGTTTATGGTGGTCCTATTGAGGCAACCGCTTTAGGTAATGTTGCAATTCAGCTTATGTCTACCGGTGCGATTAAAGACATTAAAGAAGCAAGAAAAATTATCGCAAAGGGCGAAAATCTTAAAATGTATGAACCCACAGACAATGCTGAGTGGGAAAAAGCATACGAAACATTTAAAGATATCATAGAATAAGACTTATGACTGCTTCACCAATTTTAGAAACAAAAAATCTGGATTATATCCTTGATACGGCAGAGCTTGTTCTTGATTTTTCCAAAGACAGAAGAGCCGGTTCTACGGGTGAGGAACAAGCACAACACATTTTTTTAAATGAATTAAAAAAATTCTGTGATGAAACCCATCAGGAACAATTCAAAACTCACCCGGGTGCAGGAACTCTCGCAGAAAAAATCTTGTGTGTACTTTTAGTTGTTTGTGTAATACTTTTTTCAGATGCTGTAAGTACAGGTTCTGTTTTTAAGGCAGCACTTACAATTCTCATTAGTCTTGTTGTTTTCTGCATTTTTTCATACAAATTCATTTTTGATGGCAAGCTTTTAGATTTTATAACACCCACAAAAATGAGTAAAAACCTTTTGGGGGTGCGATA
>JAZNHK010000073.1:0-8797 GCA_045576915.1 Acutalibacteraceae bacterium | reverse complement strand
CTTGCAATGCCCAAATTAGGCACAGTTACATTTGATTCCAGCAATGGTGCAAAGGTTACCTGGTCAAAAGTAAGCGGTGCAACCTCCTACAAAGTGTTCAGAAAAATCAATTCAGCAGATGATTGGACTGAAATTGCAACAGTTAAAGGCGGCACAAAAAAATCATACACTGATAAGGTTTCAAAAAAATCAGGTTACACTTATGAATATACCGTAAGAGCTATAAAAGACAGTGCAAAGAGTTATTATGATAAAACCGGTATAAAAAATATGTATTTATCAAAGCCTTCCGCAAAGCTTAAAAATGCTATGACCGAAGAAAATGCTTTGAATGTAAATGTAACATGGAAGGCAATAACCGGTGCAACCGGATATAATGTTTTAAGAAAAGCCGATGGCGAATCAAGCTGGACTACTCTCGCTGAGAATCTTGATGCAACATCATTTAGTGATGCAACAGTACAAAATGGCGTTAAATACCGCTACGCAGTAAGAGCGGTTAATGGTACTGCAATAAGCCGTTATAACTCGGTTTACACAATTGCACTTAACAGACCTGTAATGGAAAACGTTACTCTCACTGAAGAGGGTGCAGCACTTTCCTGGAATGCAGTTGAAGGTGCAGATACTTACTATATCTACAGAAAAGCAGAAGGCGGAGAATGGAACGTAATCGGTTCATATTCACTTAACTCATACATTGATGCATCTGATGAAGCAAATGTAACACCATTCTATTACACAGTTTCTGCAGAGGCAGAGGGCTATAAGAGTGATTATGATACTGTAGGTACTAAAAACTTTGTTAATGTGCTCGACTTTGTGGCAGAGTTTGTCCCCGCAACAGAAGATGATGGTGCAAAAATTGTATTGAACTGGACTCTTGACCCCAATGCGGACAGCGTTGAAATTTTTGCTAATGCAGAAGGTGAAACACCTGTTTCATTAGGTGTGTTCACAGGTGAAAGCGGCGAATATATTGACGAAAACATTACAATTGGTACAGCGTATGTTTATACCGCTGTTGCTACAAAAGAGGGCAAACTTCCCACTGCTGAAAAGGTTTGTGCAAAATATCCTCATGCACCTATTGAGGTTGTGGAGTTTGATGTTACTCCCACATACAGCGAAGATGGTTCATTTATAACAATCAACTGGCTTCCTGTTGAAGCAGCACAGGGATACGAAATTCTCAGACGTACATCTGCTACAGAGGATTGGAGCAAAATAGCATATATTACTGCAGAGGAAATAGCAGAAAATGCAGTATATATCGATAAAGACGTTGATGAAAACATTGCATATTACTACACTGTAAAGGGCGTTGCTTCTGACAGGGACAGCCTTTACAACGAAGAGGGTAAGCAAGCGATAATTCTTACACCTGTTGAACCTGTTGCAGGCATAATTGTAAAAGCAGAAGTTATTACCGAAACTGATGAAGCAGGAACAGCATTTTTAGAGAAAACCATTGCAGTCATTACATGGGAAAAAGCAGAAAATGCTGAATTCTATGACGTTCTGAGAAAAACTGCTGATGATCAGTGGATAACTCTCGGTACAGTTTCTGCAGATAGCGATTTAGTTTATGTTGACGAAACAATTGTGCAGGGTGTTGAATACACATACACAATCAAAAGCCGTGCTGAAGGCAGAGGCGAAGCAATAAATGAAGCAGGTGCTACATTCTTTTGGGCTCTTCCTGAACCTCCTGTAGAACCCGAAGTTCCAACAGAACCCGAAGTTCCAACAGAACCCGAAGTTCCAACAGAACCTGAGGTTCCTACCGAGCCTGAAGTTCCAACAGTACCCGAAGATACAACAGTACCCGAAGATACAACAGTACCCGAAGATACAACGGTACCTGAAGATACAACAGTACCCGAAGATACAACGGTACCCGAAGATACAACAGTACCCGAAGATACAACAGAACCCGAAGATACAACAGTACCCGAAGATACAACAGTACCTGAAGATACAACAGTACCCGAAGATACAACAGTACCTGAAGATACAACAGTACCTGAAGATACAACAGTACCTGAAGATACAACAGTACCCGAAGATACAACAGTACCCGAAGATACAACAGAACCCGAAGATACAACAGTACCTGAAGATACAACAGTACCTGAAGATACAACAGAACCCGAAGTTCCAACAGAACCCGAAGTTCCAACAGAACCTGAAGATACAACAGAACCCGAAGTTCCAACAGAACCTGAAGATACAACAGAACCTGAAGATACAACAGTACCCGAAGATACAACAGTACCTGAAGATACAACGGTACCTGAAGATACAACAGAACCTGAAGATACAACAGAACCCGAAGATACAACAGTACCTGAAGATACAACAGTACCTGAAGATACAACAGAACCCGAAGTTCCAACAGAACCTGAAGTTCCAACAGAGCCTGAGGACGTTATAAAACCTGAGGACTCTGAAAAAGAAGAATAAAACTATAACCCCAACGAGAAAATTTAACTCGTTGGGGTTATCTCATATATTAAACAATCCTTTTGTGTTTTTTGTTGCAATATCGAGCACCGATTGTGCATCGGTGTTTTTTATTTCCGCTATTTTTTCTGCAACGTAGGGTATTAAGCTTGAATCATTCCTTTTTCCTCTCATTGGCACGGGTGCCATATAAGGGCAATCAGTTTCCAAAAGCAATTTTTCAAGGGGGAGCATTTCTGCTACCTCTACAGCTTTTCGTGCATTTTTAAAGGTTAATGCACCGCCGAAGCCGATATACATTCCAAGCTTCAAAATCTCTTTTGCAGTTTCAACGCTACCTGAAAAACAATGAAGCACACCTTTGGGTTTATGCTTTTTGAGAATTTCAAGAGTGTCTGCGTGAGCTTCTCTGTCGTGGACTATTATGGGCAAATCAAGCTCTTTTGCAAGAAGAATCTGTGTTTCAAAAACCTCTTTTTGCTTTTCTTTTGTATCCTGTCGCCAATAGTAATCCAGTCCGATTTCGCCGATGGCAACGCATTTTTCGTGCTTTGCCAGACTTTTTAGTGTTTCTATATAGTTTTCGGGAAGATTTTCAACCTCTTCAGGATGAATACCGCAGGCGAAATAGAAATAATCATATTTTTCTGCAAGAACAAGGGATTCCTGTGAAGATTCTAAATCTGCACCGCAGTTTATAACACCGCAAATGCCCGCCTCTTTGAGAGAGCCGAGCATATTTTCGCGGTCGTCATTGAACGCTTTGTCTGTATAATGCGCGTGGGAATCAAAAATATTCTTATACATATTATAAATATTTAGCTTAACTGTGTACCTGCGGGAAGACCGTCAACAAATGCAACCTTAATATCTTCTTCGGTGATTTCACCTGCAAGAATCATACCATGGCTTTCAACACCGCAAAGAGTTCTGGGTGCAAGGTTTGCAACAACAATAACCTTTTTGCCGATAAGTTCTTCGGGCTTGTACCATTTTGCAATACCTGAAGCAACTGTTCTGGGTTCCTTTGTGCCGTCATTAAGAGTGAGTTCAAGAAGCTTTTTAGCTTTCTTAATAGGTTTGCAGTCAACAACCTCGCAAACTCGAAGCTCAACCTTTGCAAAATCATCATACTGAATTTCAGCAAGGCCAATGATTTCTTTTTCTTCCTCTTCAGACTCTTCTTCAACCTTGGGAAGAGAAGCTTCAATTTCTTCGAGGGTCTTTTCTACATCAAGACGGGAGAAGAGAGGTGTTGCAACGCCAACCTTGTCACCTGCTTTAACAGCACCAAATTCTGCGAGAGATTCAAGTGTGTTAACATCTGTGCCAATCTGCTCAAGAATTTTTACGCTTGTTTCGGGCATAAAGGGCTGGAGAAGAACTGCAATAAAGCGGATACCCTCAAGAAGATTATAAAGAACAGTACCAAGTCTTTCTTTCTTTTCTTCGTCCTTTGCAAGTGCCCAGGGCATTGTTTCATCAATGTATTTGTTGCAACGCTTTGCAAGGTCAATAACCTTGGAAATTGCATCACTCATTTTATAAGTGTCAAGAAGCTTTGCAACCTCACCCAATGTGGAAAGTGCAGTTGCTTTAAGGTCTGCATCAATTTCTTCTTCTGCTGTGGGAGCCTGAATAACGCCGTCAAAATACTTGTTGTTCATAGCGATTGTGCGGTTAACAAGGTTTCCGAGGGTGTTAGCAAGGTCGGAATTGAATCGCTCAATGATTGTTTCATAAGTGATTGTTCCGTCCTGAGCGTGAGGCATTTCGGAAAGAAGATAGTAACGAACGGCATCAACACCAAAACGGTTGCAAAGGTCGTCAGCATAAATAACGTTACCACGGGATTTACTCATCTTATCATTACCTGAGAGAAGCCAGGGATGACCGAATACCTGCTTAGGAAGAGGCTCACCAAGTGCCATAAGCATAATGGGCCAATAAATAGTGTGGAAACGGAGAATATCTTTACCGATAATGTGAACATCAGCGGGCCAGTATTTTTTGTATAATTCACCACTGCCATCGGGGTCATAGCCAAGGCTTGTGATGTAGTTTGAAAGTGCATCTATCCAAACATAAACAACGTGTTTCTCATCAAAAGGTACGGGTACGCCCCATTTGAATGTGGAACGGGAAACGCATAAATCCTGAAGACCGGGCTTGATAAAGTTATTTATCATTTCTTTTTTACGGCTTTCGGGATAAATGAAGTTGGGGTTCTGTTCAATATATTCTTCAAGCTGTTTCTGATATTTGCTTAATTTGAAGAAATATGTTTCCTCTTTTTCTTTTTTTACTTCTCTGCCACAGTCAGGGCATTTGCCGTCAACAAGCTGAGAATCTGTGAAGAAGCTTTCGCAAGGAACACAGTACCAGCCTTCGTATTCACTTTTGTAAATATCGCCTTTATCATAAAGGGTTTTAAAGATTTTCTGAACTGCTTTTTCGTGGTCTTCATCTGTTGTGCGGATGAATTTATCGTATGTTGTGTTAAGGCAATCGCAGATATCCTTGATTTCGCCTGCAACCTTGTCAACATATTCTTTGGGTGAAACGCCTGCAGCTGCAGCGTATTCTTCGATTTTCTGACCGTGTTCGTCAGTACCTGTCTGGAAGAAAACGTCATAGCCCTGCATTCGTTTGAATCTTGCCAAAGCATCGGAAAGAACGATTTCATAAGAGTTTCCGATATGGGGTTTTCTTGATGTGTATGCAATTGCAGTAGTAATGTAATAGGGCTGTTTGCTCATTTTCTTATCTCCTTATATATGATTTAGAGTTTACCACCTCTCGAATGGGAGAGGTGGTGTATATTATAGTATTATTCGCTCTTTAAGTCAAGTTTAACCTTTTCAATGCCTTTGGCATCAATGGTAACTGAAATATCGCCTTTTTGACCGTTGGTACGAATCCAGAAAGCTCTGTCACCACCAACAAGGGGGAATTCGGAAGGTCCGATAATTTCTGCTGCACCTTTAACTGTAACCTTAACAGAGCTGTCTGCAAAAGGAACCCTGTTACCATTCTGGTCTTTTGCAACGATTTCAATTCTTGTTGCATCGTAGGTATCCTCTTCTTTAAGAACGTAGGAATCGGCTTTAACATTAAGGTGAAGCTCTGTAACAGCAGTTCTCACAACTGTTGCAACACATTCGCCATCCTTGTAACCCTCGAAAGCGTAGGTAATCTGCTCGTTACCCCAACCACCGATATATTTTGTTACAATATCAAACATTCTGTTAAAGGGGATTTTGCCGACAAGCATTGCGGCACCTGCTTTAACAAATTTTGAAGGAGGCATTTTCCATTGTTTTGACTGGGCAGCAATAAGAGTATCTGTAAGAAGAGCCGCTGCTTTGGGGTCAAGTCCGTCATCTGTTACTAATGAATCACCGATAAAGTCGGATGCAATCATCGGGGGGTGAGGGAGGTTTTTGAATTTTGAAGAGTCGGGATAAATCGTGCTTGTGTATTTGCCGTTTTTATAAAGCTTAACGTAATCACAGTTTGTAAATACCCACACATCACCAATTGTTCCACCGGGATGCTCACCGATATCCATTGCAGATGTAACCTCAAGGAAAGGCTTGTCATCCTGCTGAGAACGGTAAATTGCTGCACCCAGCTTTGGAACACGGAACATATCTGTTACACCGTGGTAGCAGATTCTGTCACCGCTACCAAAGTCTTTATGAGTGTTATAGTCTGCCATACACCAACCGATAGCACCGCTGGTTCTTGGATTGCCGTAGGCAGAGTTAAGAACTCTTGTGTGACGAAGAGCGTGTTCTGTTCTTACGCCCTCTTTATCAAAGCTCTTTGTTGGGAACATGTGTCCGTTATGCTCTGTTACAAGGTAGGGTGCAGAAAGGCTTTTTGTAACAAATGCAGGAGGGAGAAGATTGATAAAGCTACCGGAATGAATAAAGTCATTCATTGTATAAACATCTTCAAGAAGATGGCTGAATGGCATATTTCTTACGCCACCTGTCTGACGGGTGTTATCAAGTTCTCTTGCAAGAGCGTTAGTCTGTGCATAGAATTCATCACAATCAAGACCTTCGTTAACACGAACACCCCAAAGAATTACACAGGGGTGATTTCTGTCGCGAAGAACCATTCTGCGAACATTATCAAGGCAGATATCTCTCCATTCACCCTCGCCAAGATGCTGCCATGAGGGCATTTCTGTGAATACAAGAAGCCCTATTTCGTCGCAACGGTCAAGGAAATGAACGCTGTCAGGATAGTGAGATGTTCTTACAAGGTTAACGCCTAATTCGTATTTAAGTAAATCTGCGTCGGCTTTCTGCACATTTTTGGGCATAGCATAGCCAACATAGGGATAGCTCTGGTGACGATTAAGACCACGGATTTTTATTTTCTTGCCGTTAAGGTAGAAGCCGTCTGTTAAGAATCTGCATTCTCTGAAACCGAAACGAACGGAGATTTCGTCTTTGTCATCAAGTTTAACCTTAAGAGTGTAAAGCTTAGGATTCTCTGTATCCCAGAGTTCAACATCCTTTACCGCCCATTTTGCGTTAATAACTCTACCGGTGAAATCTGTTTTCTTTTCGCCTATAACAGTTTCACCGTCAAGGAGAGTAAAGGTAAGCTCACCCTTTGCACTTTCGGAAAGAGTAACGTCAATATCAAGCACCTTTTTAGGCTGAAGAACATTGAGAGTTCTTACAAAGGCATTGTCAATATATATTTCGTTTACCTCTTCAAGCCATACTTCTCTGTAAATACCGCCATAAACAAGGTAGTCAACAACATTACCAAAGGGTGGGATTTCCTTGCGTTCTGTGGAGTCAAGCTCAACAACGAGCAAGTTGTCCTTTGCTTTTACTTTATCGGTAATATCAAATGAGAAAGCGTTGTATGCACCCTTGTATTCACCGATGAATTCATCGTTAAGGTATACTTTTGAATAGAGTGAGGCACCTTCGAAATGAAGAATATATCTTTTACCCTTTGCTTTTTTGCCGATGTCAAAATTCTTACGATAACAACTAACGAACTGATAGCATTTTTCCTCAAAATAGTTCAAGGGTAATTCCTTGTTAATGTGAGGAATATCCACAGTCTGAAATTTGCTGTCATCAAAAGATGCTTTTATCATATCTTCCGAAAATTCGGGAGAATATTTCCAACCAAAGTTGAGAGAATGTGCAGTACGCATTTTAACACCCTTTCTTTGTGAGTTCTTAATAAAGTCCATACACATTTATTCTATACTATTATAATATGTATGTCAATAAAGCTGGTTTAGTGTTTTCCACTTTGTTTTCAATAACTGCATCTAAAAGGGCGTTAAGAGCATTTCCTATTTCTTCACCTTTAAGACCTTTCTTTTCCAAATCCTTGCCGTTTACTGCAAGTTGGGAAATTGTGCAGCATTCATTATTGTTTTCAATTTCTTCTAACCATTCAAGAGTCTGTGCAGTACCCTCGCTTATATCGCGATAGCTTTCGCTTAAAGCACCTCTGTCACTTTTTTTGATAACAAGAAGTGTTCTGATATCTTCCGGCGTTTTTGTTTTAAGATGCTTTTTAAGTTCAATTTTTGTTTCGGGCGGCTCAAAATCGTGGCAACCAACAAAGAATGAAACTCGGGTGATGGTCTTTTTATCAAATTTCAAGCGAGTTAGAATTTCTTTTGTCATTTTACCGCCAATGGCCGCGTGGTTTTTAAAGGTGCTGTCGCCATTGTCATTTAATTTATGAGTGGGTACCTTTCCTAAATCGTGCAAAAGCATTGTTAATCTTAGTATTCTGTCCTGAGGAATTGTATCAACAGTATGACAGATATGCTCCCACACATCATAGGCATGCTTTTTGCCGTATTGAGTGAAATTCACTGCAGGGGCAATTTCGGGAATGAATACGGAAAGAACATCAGGGTATTCCATAAGAATATTAAAGGCATTTTTCCCGCAAAGTAATTTTGTCAGTTCAACAGTAATTCTTTCTGCGGAAATATTTTTCAAAAGGTCCTTATTTTTGTGGATAGCCTTTTTTGTGTTTTCCTCGATTTCAAAGCCCAAGGTTGCAGAAAAGCGTAAAGCTCTCATAATGCGAAGTCCGTCTTCTTGGAAACGAGTATCAGCATCCCCAACAGTTCTTATTATACTATTATATATATCGTCCTGTCCACCGTATAAATCCACAAGTCCGCTTTCTTCATTATAAGCAAGGGCATTAATGGTGAAATCCCTTCTTGCAAGGTCATCACCGATTTTGCTTGTGAAAGTAACATTTTCGGGGTGACGGTTGTCACCATATTCCCCATCAATACGGAAAGTTGTAACTTCGTAAG
>JAZNHK010000072.1:0-4771 GCA_045576915.1 Acutalibacteraceae bacterium | reverse complement strand
GTGCATTGTACCAACAGTATCAATGTGACATACTGAACCCTGGTTGAAAGCAACGAAGGGAAGGTTATATTTCTTAATGAGCTCCTGAAGACCCTTAGTAAGTCTGTCGCCCATTTCGCCGGCTTTCTGACAAGCGTTCTGCTTATCAATTTCTTCAAGAGTATAGTAACCTGCAACGCAAGAAAGGGGAGTAGCAGCCATTGTACCACCCATAAATGCCTTCTTAACCTTTTCGCCGTTAGAGTCAAGACCTGCACCGAGGTATTTCATATATTCTCTCTTACCGCCGATACCGCCTGCACCGGGATATCCACCAGCGATAACCTTACCGAAGATTGTAAGGTCAGGAGAAACGCCAAAGTAACCCTGAGCACCTGCCATACCAATACGGAAGCCTGTAACAACCTCATCAAAGATAAGGAGTGCACCGTATTTACGGCAAAGTCTTTCAACGCCCTTGTTGAAGTCTTTATCAAGAGGTCTTGTACCACTTTCAGGACCGATGGGCTCCATAAATACAGCAGCTGTACCGCCACGGAACTGGTTAAGACGAAGAACTCTTTCAAGAGAATCAAGGTCATTGGGGAAGAATTCCTGAGTATGTTTGAAAAGGTAGAGCGGAACACCGTGTGCCTGAGTGAATTTTGAACCGGGAACACGGATACTGTAACCGAGCTGGTCAGACCAACCGTGGTAAGCACCACCCATTTTTACGATATTTTTATTTTTTGTTGCAAGTCTTGCAACACGAACAGCTGCCATACAAGCTTCTGTACCTGAACCGAGCATACGGAACATATCGCAGGATTCAACACTGTCGCAGATTTTCTTTGCAAGTTTATATTCAAACTCGTGGAAAAGACCTGTTGAAGGACCGCAAGTATTGAGAAGGTCGATAACCTGATCTCTTACAACCTTGGGGTTGGAGCCGAGAACTGTGGGACCACCAGCCTGAAGGAAGTCGAAATACTCGTTGCCGTCTATGTCATAGAGCATCATGCCGTCTGCCTTTGTAAAAACAAGGGGGAAGGGATAGTTGAATGCAAGGTTATGCTGAACGCCGCCGGGAATTACCTGCTTTGCTTCTTCAATCATTTCCTTACTCTTTGCACATTTTTTGTCATAGTACTCTTCTTCATACTGTTTGAGCACATCAGGCTTAATTGTGTAAATAGGTTTTTTGATGAGTTCGTCAAGCTGTTTTGTTACCGCTGCAGCGTCATGATACTCATTGATAGCGAATCTTGTGTCCATAAAGACACCTCCTAAAATAGAGTTTGATAACAAAAGTGAATTTGTGTTCACTTTTATTATACATTATAATAATAAAATGTCAATAACCCGCAGCATTTAAACTGTACAAAATACAAATATATATTTTATATACTTTTTATAAGATTTTGTCTTGCAAGATAATTTCCTCCCTTTCAAACTGATTCTTTGCTCTTTGTGTAATTTTTTAACATAATACCAACCAAATATTTTTCTATATTTGTTGACTTTGCCCGAAGCCTCTGTTAAAATATAATGGACTGAATTCTATTTTAAAAAAGGAGGCAACAGCTTTGCAAAATTTAATGGATTCAAAAACTCTTGCGTACATAAATATGTATGCTGTTCTCGGTACTTTGGAAAACCTTTGTGAAATTGTTCCTGAAGCTTCCGAGCTTCTTAAGGGCAAAAAACCTATTTCCATCGGCTTAGAGGTTAAAGACGGCCCTGCCGCTACACTTTATTTCAAAAACGGCAAATGTCGTATGGAACAGGGTTGCAGTAATTGTGATGTAAAACTCCCCTTCTCCAGCTGTGAAAAATTCAATGGTCTTATTGACGGAACAGTAACACCCATCCCGTCAAAAGGCTTTACTCACATCAAATTCCTTCTCAAAGAATTTACTGCTCTCACAGATATACTTACAAAATATATGAGAGCAAGTGAAGAAGACCTTAAAGATCCCGTTTTCTTTGAAAGAAGCACAACCTTAATGCTCTACACCATCGGTGTTGCTATCGCTCAGATTGGTAACAATGATGAAATCGGTAAATTCAGTGCCAGTCATATTGCTGATGGTAGCATTCTTATCGGTATCAAAAACGGTCCTGCTGCTGAGCTTGTTTGCAAAGACCATCGTCTTGTAACTCTCAAAAAAGCTCCTGAAAAATATCGGGCGGCTATGATTTTTGATTCAATCGAAACCGCTCGTGCTCTTTTTGACGGAAACGTTAACGCTCTTACCTGCATCGGTACAGGTAAAATTGAAATGCACGGTCTTGTAAGTATGCTTGACAACGTTAACCGCATACTCGACAGAGTTGCATTATATCTTGCATAAGGAGGTAGCAAAATGAGTAACAAATTCCCATTATATAAAACAACAAAATCAGATGAATGGTATGCTCGTGCTGCCCAGGTAATCCCTTCTGGTGTTTACGGTCACCTTGGACCTGCAGAAGGTCAGTTCATCCCCGTTAACAGATGGCCCCGTTTCTCTGAAAAGGCAAAAGGCTCATATTTCTGGGACGTTGATGGTAACCAGTATATCGACTATATGTGTGCTTACGGCCCCAACGTTCTCGGTTATGGCGATGAAGATGTTGACGCTGCTGTTATTGAACAGATAAAAAAGGGTAACTGCGTAACCTCTCCCGATAAAATTATGGTTGAATGTGCAGAACTTCTTGTTGATACAGTTAATACTGCTGACTGGGCATTCTTTGCAAAGAATGGTAATGACGCTACACAGGGTGCTATCCTTACCGCGCGTGCTCATACCCACAGAAAGAAACTTATTTTCTTCAAAGGTTTCTATCATGGTGTTTCTCCCATGGTTCAGAAAATTGACTATCCCGGTGTTACTCCCGAAGATGTTGCTAACAATCTCTACACTTCTTGGGATGACATTGAAAACTTCAAGAGACTTCTTGCAGAAAACGAAGGCGAAATTGCTGCTGTAATCGCTCAACCTTACAACCACGGCAACTTTAACGATAACGCTTTCCCCATTGACGGCTTCTGGAAAGAGGTTCGCGAACTTTGCACAAAGAATGGCATCGTTCTTATTGTTGATGACGTTCGTTGCGGCTTCCGTCTTGACCTTGCAGGTAGTGACCATTTCTTCGGTTTTGAAGCTGATATTATCTGCTTCTGTAAAGCTCTTGCAAACGGCTACAATATGTCAGCCTTCTGTGGTAAAGAATTCCTCAGAAATGCTGCTTCAAGCCTTTCATACACAGGTTCTTACTGGATGAGTGCTGTTCCCTTTGCAGCTTGTATTGCAACAATCAACAAACTCAAAAAGTTAGATGCCCCCAAACTCTTCGATGCTATGGGTAGAGAGCTTACAGACGGCTTCAAAAAAGCCGGTGCAGAGCACGGCTTTGACCTTGTTGTTTCAGGTGCTCCCGCTCTCTTCTATTTAAGAATCGCAAACGATGATTCTCTTCTTCTCCATCAGGATTGGGTTGCAGAATGTGTTAACCGTGGTTTATTCATTACATCTCACCACAACCACTTTATCAATGCATCTCTTACTAAGGAAGATATTAACCGCTCAATTGAAATTGCAGAGGATGCATTCAAAGCAGTTAAGAAAAATCATCCCGAGTTAGGCTGATATAATTATTTCAATTATAGGAATCAAACCGAGTTTTCGGTAATTTATATTTAGGAGGCTTTTATTATGGCTCTTTCAAAACAGGAGTGGCTTGCTCTTGAAAAGAAAGCAAACGAGCTCCGTAACCTCTGCCTTGATACAACTTACTGGGCAGGTTCAGGTCATATCGGTGGCGGTATGAGCGTTATGGACATTATGACAGTGTGCTACCACAAATATATGCACATTAAAGTTGACGACCCCAACTGGGAAGATCGTGACAGATTCATTCTCAGTAAAGGTCACGCAGGTATTGCTTACGCACCTGTTCTTTGCGACCTTGGCTTCAACGATAAGGAAATGCTTAAAACATTCAACCTTTCAGGTTCAAAAATGGGTATGCACCTTGACTCCAACAAGGTTGTGGGCGTTGACGCTTCAACCGGTTCTCTTGGTCATGGTCTTTCCATCGGTGTTGGTACTGCTCTTGCAGCAAGACTTCTCAAAAAAGACTACAAAACATTCGTTGTTCTCGGCGACGGCGAGCTTGACGAAGGCTCTAACTGGGAAGCAGCAATGAGTGCAGCTCACTTCAAGCTTACAAACCTTATCACTTTTGTTGACCGTAACCACAATATGATTGACGGTAACACAGAAGATGTTATGGCTCTTGAACCCCTTGCAGACAAGTGGGAAGCATTCGGCTTTATAGTTAAGAAAATTGACGGTAACAATATTAAAGAGCTTTGCGAAGCAATTGACTTTGCTTATGAAAACGAAACCGATAAGCCCGTTCTTATCCTTTGCGATACAGTTAAGGGTTGCGGTATCGACTTTATCGAAGGCGACTTCAGATGGCACTATGGTGCATTTGACGATGAAAAATATGCAAATGGTAAAAAAGCACTTGAAGCAACTTATGCAAAACGTGTTGCACGTGCAGAAAAGGAGGCTGAATAATTATGGCAGGCGGATTAAGTTACACAGCTGAACAATCAACATCTCTCTCCACAGCCGAAATTTACGGTCAGGCTCTCGTTGAGTTGGCAGAAGCACATCCCGAGGTTGTTGCTCTTACTGCTGACCTTGCAAAATCAACAAAAATCGGTGATTTCCAGAAGAAATTCCCCGACCGTTTCTTTAACGTAGGTATTGCAGAACAGAATATGTTCGGTGTT
>JAZNHK010000071.1:0-5840 GCA_045576915.1 Acutalibacteraceae bacterium | reverse complement strand
GCAGAAAATGAAAAGGTTCAGGGTATTCTTTTCGGTAGGCAAGGCGGTATGGAAGGTGGTCTTGCAATAGCTGACCTTCTTTGTGGTGATGTTAACCCCAGCGGTAAAATGGTTGATACAATTGCAAAATCCTACGATTGCTACCCCTGTAAAGACGATTTTTGGGAATGCTTTGACCATGTTGATTATTCAGATGATATTTACGTTGGCTACCGTTATTTTGAAACAATTCCCGGTGCAAAAGAAAATGTCCGTTATCCCTTTGGTTTCGGTCTTTCGTATACAAAGTTTGAATTGAGCAGTAAGGTTTGTTGCGAAAGCGACGGTAACATTGTTGCAATTGTTAATGTTAAAAATATCGGTGATGTAGCGGGTAAAGAGGTTGTTCAGCTTTATTATAGTGCACCTCAGGGCCTTTTAGGAAAAGCTTCGAGAGAGCTTTGTGCTTTCAAGAAAACAAAGCTTCTTGCACCCAACGAAACCGAAACTCTTGTTATGAGCTTTAATATCAATGATATGGTAAGCTTTGATGATTTGGGTAAAATTCAAAAATCTGCTTACTTGCTTGAAAAGGGTACATATAATTTCTATCTCGGCACATCTGTAAGAGATGCAGAGAAGCTCGATTATGAATATATCGTAAAAGAAAACACAGTTGTAGAACAGCTTTCTGATTGGTGCAAGCCCTTTAAGCTTGCTAAAAGAATGTTAGCAGATGGTACTTATGAAGAACTTCCTCGGGGTGAAGAAACATATCTTTATGGTATCAATGAACCTACAGATGCAAAAGCACCTGAAAGCATTGTACCATTTGATAAAGTAGGGGAAGAAATTACCCTTGATGAATTTGTTAAGCAGTTTACAGATACGGAACTCATGGATTTTGTTGGCGGTCATGGACCAACAGGCGTTTGTAATACAGGTTGCTTTGGTGGTTTACAAAGACTTTCCATTCCTGCTGTACCTACCGCAGATGGTCCTGCAGGTTTAAGACTTGATACCGCGACAGGTATACCAACAACTGCCTGGCCCTGTGCAACTCTTCTTGCTTGTTCATGGAATCCCGATTTAGCATTTGAAGTTGGCGTTGGCGGTGGTGCAGAAATCCGCGAAAACAACCTTGGTGTTTGGCTTTCTCCTGCACTTAATATTCACCGTGACCCGATGTGTGGCAGAAACTTTGAATATTATTCTGAAGACCCGTTGATTGCAGGTAAATTTGCATCTGCAGTAACAAGAGGTGTTCAGTCACAAAAGGTTGCAGTTTCAATCAAGCATTTTGCTTGTAACAACAAGGAAGCTAACCGCTTTGCAAGTGATTCAAGACTTTCTGAAAGAGCACTACGTGAAATCTATCTTAAAGGCTTTGAAATCTGCGTTAAAGAGGGCGACCCTTGGACTGTTATGAGTTCATATAACCTTATTAACGGTCAGCATACCTCTGAAAGCTATGAGCTTCTCACAGGTATTCTCCGTGATGAATGGGGTTTTAAAGGTATGGTTGTTACTGACTGGGGCGTAAAAAATGACCCTGTTAAAGAGGTTAAAGCAGGTAACGATATGAAAATGCACTGTGGTTATCCTGAAGACCTTAAGGTTGCTTTTGATAATGGAGATTTAACAAGAGCAGACCTTGAACTTTGCGTTAAAAGAATACTTGATATGTTTATGAAATTAGTTTAATGGTGATTGTATGAAGGAATCAGTTTTTGACCATATTATTCACGGTGAGGACTATAACCCTGATCAGTGGATTGATACCCCTGAAATATGGGATGAAGATATGCGACTTATGAATTTAGCACACGTTAACAGTGCAACAGTTGGTATTTTCGCTTGGGGTATGTTAGAGCCCGAGGAAGGCGTTTATAACTTTGAGTGGATGGATAAACTCCTTGATATGTTACATAAAAATGGCAAGGATGTTATTCTTGCAACTCCGTCAGGTGCACGTCCTAATTGGTTGGCACAAAAATACCCCGAGGTTTTAAGAGTTGAAGAAAGTGGTATTCGCAATGAATATGGAGTTCGTCATAACCATTGTTTGACCTCACCAATTTACAGAGAAAAAGTACGTAATATCAACCGCTTGCTTGCAGAGAGATATAAAGACCATCCCGCAGTTAAAATGTGGCATATTTCCAACGAATATTGCGGAGAATGTCATTGTGAACTTTGTCAGGAGGCTTTCAGAGAATGGCTTAAAAAGGAATATCACAACAGCCTTGATGAATTGAATTTTAAATGGTGGAATGGGTTCTGGAGCCATCAGGTAACAGACTGGAGTCAGATAAATTCTCCCAAGTTCCGCGGTGAGAATCACGTAAGTGCAATGAAACTTGCCTGGAGACGCTTTGTTTCCGAAAGCCATATTTCATTCTTTGAAAATGAAATTGCACCTCTTAAGGAAATTACACCGAATATTCCCATTACAACAAACTTTATGAAAATGTATGATGGTATTGATTATCAGGCATTTGCAAAAAAACTTGATTTGGTTTCATGGGACAATTATCCTGCTTGGGATAAAGGCGATAATGTTAACGAAGCACTTGATACTGCATTCGTTCACGATGCTTTCAGAACAATGGGCGGTGGCAAGCCATTCTTTATGATGGAAAGCACACCATCTCTCGTTAACTGGCACGATGTAAATAAGCTTCCCAGACCCAACAGACAAGCTCTTTCTTCAATTCAGGCAGTTGCCCACGGTGCTGACAGTGTGCAGTATTTCCAATGGCGAAAGAGCAGGGGTGGACACGAAAAATTCCACGGTGCAGTTGTAGACCATTGCGGTCACGAAAATACAAGAGTTTTCAAAGAGGTTTCAACCCTTGGTGAAAACCTTGAAAAGCTTTCCAACGTTGTTGGTGAGTATTGCAATTCAAAGGTTGCGATTATCTGCGACTGGGAAAATGGCTGGGCAGTAAAATCATTCTGCGGTTACAATAATCTTCAGAGAGATTATTATCACGAATGTACCAAATGGTATGCACCATTCTGGAAAAAAGGCATTTCTGTTGATATAATAGCTATGGATGATGATTACAGCAAATACGACCTTGTTATTGCACCATTCCTTTATATGCTTAAAGAAGGTACAATAAGCCGTATTGAAAGCTATGTTAAAAATGGCGGTAATTTCGTTGCAACTTATCTTTCTGGAATAGTTGATAAGGATGACCTTTGCTTCCTTGGTGGTTTCCCCGGAAATGAACTTAAGGATGTTTTCGGTATCTGGGTTGAAGAAACCGATTCTTTACCTGAGGACCTCAAAAATGTTGTTGAATATAGTGGCAAAGAATATGATGCAATCAATTTCTGCGATATTCTTCATTCAAAGGGTGCTAATGTTTTAGCAACATATAAAGAGGATTTCTATTCTGAATCTCCTGCAGTAACAGAAAATAATTACGGTAAAGGTAAAGCTTATTACACCGCTTTTGCCAATAAAGGCGATTTCTTCGAAGATTTCTCCAATGCTCTTATAAACAAGCATAATATCGCACCCGATACTGATATTAAAGCAGAAGAGGGGATAAGCATAAGAAAACGCGGTAACACAATTTTCGTTATGAACTTTGCTGATACCGAAAAAGAAATTGTTCTTGATAAGGAGTATAAAGATGTTGTTAACGGCAACACCATCAGCGGAACAGTAGCTTTAAAAGTTTGTGAATATCTTGTTATAGAATAAAATTAAGGATTGTAAGTGTAAAAACTTACAATCCTTGTTTATTTATCGTATTTTCTTCTTGTTTTTTAAATAAACACCTACAGAAATAAAAAATACTGCAATACAAACGCAGGAACCGCCAATTAGAAATACGGGGAGAATATCAAATCCGAGTGATAAATCAAACGGACGCTCATATGAAAATTCAACTGTGTAAGTATTATCATCGAATGTTATATTTTTCTGTAACAATTCTGGAAGAATTATAATGTTGTTATACCAACAATTTTCTTTTTCGAATTTTTCCATTTCTTCTGCGGAATCAAAATTCATTGTTTCATATTCAGTTGTATCGGAATTGTGTGTGATTGCTTTATATCCATTTTTTGTTTTATCAAAGTCAACGTTTATTTCTTCTACCACAAGAATATGATTTTCGTAATCGTTGCTGATTACCTCGTAAAGCTTCTTATCGTCAACAACAAAACTTTTTAATCTGTTGTATTCTTTTTGGGCTTCTCCAACGTTTTCATAATCTTCGTAAACTCCGTCAAGAAAACAGTAGGTTTCTCTGTTTGGTATAAACTGTTCAACAGTAGCAAAAACAAAAGGTAAAAGAAATGAAAGAATAACAGAAATTGCAATAATTATTGAGGTTGTTTTTATATGCTTTTTTCTGTACTTCTTGAGTTCGGGTGAAATCTCCGCTGTTTCTTCAATATTCCATTTTTTGTTGAGCTTTGAGCGGATGAAATATGTTGGAATACCTGCAACAACAAAAAATGCAGGAAGACCAACAAAGGCGAAGCTAACACCTGAATAAATAATGTTTAATATAATTCCGCACAACACTAAAATAGTGAGAAATGTTATTATTGAAATATATTTTAAGCAAGTCTTTTTTGCTTCTTGAATAGAGTCACTATTGATGATTTCTTCATCGTTAAATCCTGAAAGCAGATTATTTACTGCAATTGCAATAACAATAACTGAGGTAGATGCTAAAAGCAGAGCAATTAAAAGCCCAACCCATAAGAATTTAAAGTCATAAAGCATATCACCGATTGTGTATGCTAATAACACAGCTGCAACACCTAAAACAACCGAAATAATTGAAAGGTTTTTGAATTTTGTTGTGGCTCTGTCAATTAAATATTTGATTTGCCTTTCGCTTTTGATTTCTTTAATTTCAATGTTTTCTTCTTTGGTGATTCTTTCACCTCGCAGAATTTCATCAACAGTAACCGAATATAACTCTGCAAGGCAGGGGAGCATCATAATTTCGGGACACCCCTCGTCACGCTCCCATTTGCTTACTGTTTTGTTTGATACATTAAGTCTGTCGGCAACCTCTTGCTGAGTCATACCTTTTGCTTTTCTCAAAGCAGCAAGAAAACTACCCATTGTTTTTTTCTCCATAATATAACCTCCTTTGTGTATCATTCTGCTATAAATAGAGAAAAAATTAAACTCACAAACCGTAGAATATGTCTACTAATCGTGGAAAATTCATTAATCTTATTTTATCACATCCCATTAACCTCTGCAATAACATAATAACAGGTTGGGCATATACTGTTAGCGGAGGTGATATTATGGGTTTTTTCAATTGCAATTGCAAACTGGGTTGCACAGTTTCAGGTATTATTGTAAGTCTTATTGCAGGTATTGTTACTCTTGTTCTCAATATTACAGGCACAATAACTGTTTTACCTCTTTTTTTATGGATTGGCTTCGGAATTGCCGTTGGTCTTCTGATTGTAACCTTTGGGGTTGCGGCTTTCACAGATGAAGGCAGAAAAGAAAGAGGTTGCATTTGCAGAGCTTTATCAACTTTGCAGTTTGGTGCATTAGGTGCGATTTTAACTGCTCTCGTTCTTCTTGCGGTGGATTTTGGAGGAATAAGCATAATCGGTGCCATTATCTATGGTGTTTTTATTTTTTCCTTTGTTTTATTGATTACTTCCATTATCTGTCTTGCAAGATGTTATGCTTCCTGTGGGGAATAAAATGGAATGCTGTTTGGGGGACTGTGGATAACCTCTTCACTATTCACTCTTACTTCTTAACTGGAATTCCGTACACGCATTTTATTTTAGTGAAGAGTGAATAGTTAATAGTGAATAAGTAAAAATTCCGCACACTTACGTGTACGGAATTTTTT
>JAZNHK010000070.1:0-11120 GCA_045576915.1 Acutalibacteraceae bacterium | reverse complement strand
AGTTGCCTGACTGGGTTGTCTTCCTAAGACCGCTTGGCCTCCGACTTTGTTGATTTTGGCTGAAAATCCGCCTGAAATAAAGGCGTTCTGGATATCTGGGAAAGATACCTCTTTTGTTTTTAAAAGGGCTGAAATGCCCGAATAAACAGCAGATTTTGCAAGTTGGTATTGCCGAATATCTTTTTGTGTCAATTTAATGGCGTCGGTTATGAAAGTTTCTTCATTTTCCATATAACCGGTTTCGTCGATGATGCATTTTTGAAGAAACGCAGCAATAATATCTATAAGTCCTGTACCACAAATACCTTGAAGGGATTTGTGGTTTATGGTTTCGAAATCATCGTTTGTTGAATACGAATAAATTGCACCATCAGTTGCACTCATACCGCAAGTAATATTGCCACCTTCAAAACAAGGACCTGCCGCTGCAGAAGTGCAGTAGAATTTGTTTTTATTATAAAGCACGATTTCAGCATTTGTACCAAGGTCAACAAGTAAATTGTATTTGTTTTCCTGGGGTAAATCTGCGTAGTTTACACCTGCAACTAAATCTGCACCGACAAATGCAGAAATACAGGGGAGTGAAATAACTTTTTCGATGTTGTTTAACCCTATTTCGTCAGCATTTATTTCTTTGCTGTCGATAAAAATAGGTGTATATGGTGCAACGCCCATTGGTGATGGATTAATACCCAAAAATATATGAAGCATTGTTGTGTTGCCTGAAGCGTACAGTGTTTTTACTGTATGAATGTTAAATTCACCAATTAAATTATTGATTGCGTTAATTAAACAAGATTGTAATTCTGAAACACTGTTTTTATTGCAGTAATCAATTCGTGATATAACATCACCGCCGTAGACTCTTTGTGGGTTTGTGGCGGTTTTTACTTTTATAACTTTCTTTTGGTCAACAGAAACAAGTGCCAGAGCAAGCGTTGTTGTACCGATATCAAGGCAAAAACAACAGTTCTCAGTGATTTCACCGCTTTCACTTGCACCTGTTTCCGATTGAATTTCACTCATTTCAGGCAAAACAACATTAATGTCTGATTTTATTTCATATTGGCAGGAAAGTTCTTCATTACCGTTGACTGAAACCAGACATTTTTTACAAATACCCCTACCACCACAAAGGTGAGGGGTATTTTCAGCTGATTTGGTTAAAATATCAGCTAAAATCACCCCATCAGGTACATGGATTATTCTGTTGTTAAGCCTTACTTTATGCGTAATATTCATTATGAATTATAATATTCCTTCAGCTTGTTGATTTCATCCTCGTGGAATGCACCGTCGAAAATGAATAAATCGTCAATGTTATATAATTGTTTATATTCGTTGTTGTATGTGCCGAGAGCATCGTTGCCGATTGTAAAAGGCATATTATCAAGGTCAACAAGGTACTGTGGCTCTAATTCTGTTTCGTGGCAAAGCTCAAAGTTATAATAGGTCTGAACCTTGCGGTTTTCTTTATCAACAACGAAAATTGCATGAACCCAACCGGTTGATATTTCAGGAGGAAAGGGTGTTACAAAGTCAAAATCATCATCACCGCAGCCAATATTAAGAGCGGTGTTTGAGCAACGAAGCGCTAAAAGCACACCGCAAGTGCATCTTCTTCCGCTCCAGTTTTTGTTAGCAAAAATTGCGGGCTCGTCAACTAAATCTCTGTCAATTTTAATCCAAAGAGACGCCGTAAAGCTACCACTTCCGAATTTGAAGCCATCCATAACAAAATGTCCGTTTGTACCAAGCTCAACTCTTGCTCCTCGCACACCCTCGGAATAGTATTTAACTGTGCCCACAGTTGATGTGACATGGTTTTTGCCGGTTGCATCAATTGTGTTATTATCAAAGAAAAGAGCTAGCTTTGTTCGTTCCTCGGGTATGAATTTACTTAGGCCTTTTTCTGATTTGTAATCAGGAGTTGGCTTGATTTCAGGGTGGTATGGCTTGCCTATTATTCTTTCGTACTTGCCGTTGTAATCAGGGAAAAGACCTGTAGGTACTTGTGAGCAGAAGCCTTTCAAATTATAATCGGGAATATCAATTCCTAAAGCGTAAAGAACAATTGCGTATAAATCTACTGTTCGCATGTATTCTATTTCAGATTTTGTGATTCCTTTACCTGTTGCACCAAAGAAAATATATTTTTCGCCATCAGAATATCCGCCGTGACTATGCTCAAAACCACCATGGTCAGATATGGCAATAAAGAGAGTTTCGTCAACTATTTGTGCATCTTCATAGGCTTTGAAAACTCTTGCCACCTGTTCATCCTCGTATCTGATTGTTTCAAGGTGCTTTTCTGTGCCATAGCCATTTCTGTGACCTGAACCATCAGCTTCATCAAAGTGAATAAATAAGAAGGTGGGTTTTTCTTTTACTATTTTAATAATTTCATCAGTAAGAGCTTTATCGTTTGCGTTTGTATATTTTTCAACGTGAACATCTTTTTCAATCAAGCCGATATTTATAGGATTCCAGTTGCAATAGGAATAAAGCTTTGCCTCAGGTATGGCGTTGTATATTCTTTTGAATAGCGATGGTAAAACTTCGCTGTTATGGTTATTGTGGCTTAATTTGCTGTTTGTAAGTCCGTGAACTATGGGCTCGGCTCCAAGGAGCATAGCACCCCAGTTTTCTGCACTTATAGTCGGGTCCATTGAAAGACCAAAATTAGTTACTGCACCATTTTCGAAAATTTTATCAAGGTTCGGAGTTTCGGTTTTTGTGTTGAAGTTACCCATACCATCAATACCAATAACAACAACGTGCTTGTAAATTGTTCTTTCTGCCATAACATCACCTTAAATATCAAGATATTCAAACATATCGTTTAATTTGTTTTTTGCATCCTTTATACCCAGATTATACATTTGTTGCATAATATTTCTGTCGGTTTCTGTTCTTGAAATATCGACGAATTCACTTGGGCGGATAACGAGAATTTTGCCTTCTTTTTCAAGCTTTTCAACGTAATCGCATTGTTCGTTATAAACCTTGTTTCTGTTTGAAAGAGTTTTAACAAATTCGGGGTATTTTTTATAAAATAAACTTGCTCCGTGAATACCACCGTTTTTACGGTAATTTACAGGGCGGGTAAGTACAACAATGATTTTATCAAAACCCTCTTCAACATATTTTTTCAGAGGAATACTGTCTGCAATTCCGCCATCAAGGTAGGGAACACCATTGACAATAACGGGCTTTGAGCAAAAGGGGAGAGAGCCTGAAGCTCTTAAATATTCCATACATTCTTCGTTTTCCAAATCGAAAATACTTTTATATTCTGCTTTTCCGTTTTGAAGATTTGTTATAACCGCGTGGAATTCAGTATGATTATTACGGTAAGTTTCGCAGTCCATCGGATCGAGTTTAAAAGGAATGTCCTCAAACCAGAATTCTTTATTCATAAGATTTCCCGTTTTTAATAAAGATTTCCAACCAGTATAAGAGGGATTTCCTGCATATTTTAAATTGTATCTTAAAACTCTGCCCGGTTGCTTTGATTTATAGTTTATGCCGAACAAAGCACCCGCAGATACACCAACTGCAACATCGGTATAAATATTATTTTTCATAAGAATGTCAAGAACGCCGGCAGTATAAAGACCTCGCATACCGCCACCCTCAAGAATTAAAGCTGTTTTCATTTAGTCGCCCTCGATTTATTGATTGTTTTTATTGTAATTTCATTCACTGCAAATAAAAGCAGAATGATTGCTAAAAGTACGAATGGTGTGATTTTAAATGTGGTTGCCGTTGCAACATAACCAAATGTAAGTTGAACTGCAAAACCGATTGCATAAGCACCGCCCATATGAAAGCCTGTAAGATCGGCAGAGTATTTTGCACCAAATCTTTCCGGTACGCTATGGAGAATGCTTGGGAATATCGGACCAAAGCCGACCCCGATTAATAAAAGACCTACAACAGAAATACTGCCTAATGGTAAAACTAAAAGTACCATTCCGAAGAATGCGGTTACAATACCGCCTCGTATAAGTGTGTTATCACTTGCTTTTATAGAAATAAAGCCTGAAATAAGTCTTCCTAGCATTATTCCGCCATAATAAAGTGAAATCCATCTTGCCGCTACATCGGGAGAATAATCGTAACTGTTAACAAGAAAACTCGCACCCCATGTACCTATAAGGAACTCCATACTGCAATAAAGACCTTGAGAAAGAATGCTTGTTAAAGCACCTTTTAGTTTCAATATATCTATTAAATTATGTTTTTCGTTATGGTCTTCTGATATTGTTTTCCTATCTTTATTTTCAAGCTTTTTCCATTTGGATAGGGAAGTTGCAACAATTATTGCAATTGCAAATTGAATAATTGCAAGAATTCTGTAGCCATTTCTCCAACTACCATTCTCACCACTAAGAAAAAGGGACATAATTACGGGACTTGTGGTTACTCCGATTCCCCAAAAGCAGTGAAGCCAACTCATATGCCTTGCTTCATAATGAAGTGAAATGTAGTTATTAAGACCGGTATCAATTGCTCCCTGACCATAGCACATTATTATGGAGCAAATCATCATAACAATGATATTGGGTGAAAAACTGATGCCAATAAGACCAAGTGCGGTTAAAAGTATTGAGAAGAAAGTAACGTTTGCTGTGCCAAATTTCCTTAGAAGCTTACCTGCAATAAATGCAACGCCACCCGAGCATACACCGGTTATAATACTATAAAGAGAGCCTGAACTTTCCGGAACACCAAACTCGATGTGCAAAACCGGCCAGCTGACACCGAAAACGGAGTCGGGAAGACCGAGCGAAATAAAAACAATGTAAATAACAATTAAAATTCCAAGCATTATAACACCTTAATAATTATCCTGAGGATATTTAATATTGATTATTTCACGGATTTCATCCATTTGTTTTGTTATAAATAATGTTTGCTCAAAAGTGTTTATCGGACTTTCTTTTAATCCATTTTTAATACATTCGCAAACGTGAATGATCTGCTCTTCAAATCCGTTTCCAAGGTATCTGGCTTCAATGGTTTTGTTTGTGCCGTCAAGAAGATGTATTTCTATTTCCTGCGGTGCATAAAATCTGTTAATGTGAATAAAGCCTTTTGTGCCATATATGTAACCCTCGTTGGGTTTTCTTAAAAGTACGGCAGAAGAAATATCAGCAATTCCACCATTCTTATATTTTAAAAGAGCACAGGTGTGAGTATCAATTCCATTCCATACCTCTGCCTGTGCATCAATAGCTTCAACATCCTTGCCCAAGTACCAACTGGCAAAGTTAAGACCATAAACACCAACATCAAGAAGTGAGCCACCGCCGTTTTCGTTCTTTAAAGCGTGGTGCTCCATTTCATCCTCGTCCATTGTGTAGCAGAATTTGCCCTCGACGCCTTTTATTTCACCCAAAAGACCGCTTTCGATAAGCTCAAGGAGCTTGATTGTTCCGGGAACAAGCCTTGCCCACATAGCTTCCATAAGAAAAACGTTATTTTCTTTGGCAGAGGAAATCATTTCCTCAACTTCTTTTGTATTAACTGCAAGAGGTTTTTCACAAATAACGTTTTTGCCGTTGTTCATCATAAGTATTGAACATTCAGCGTGACCTGAATGAGGGACTGCAATATATGCAACATCAATTGCATCAGATTTTGCCATAGCTTCGTAACTGTAAAATCTGTTAGGGATATTATATTCGTCACCGAATTTTTCTGCATTTTCTTCGGTTCTTGAAGCAATAGCAGAAAGCTCTGCTTGTGGAATATTCTGAATAGCATCTGCAAATCTGTGTGCAATATTTCCTGTACCAACAATACCAAATCTGATTTTATTCATAATTATCATTCCTTTTTATTTATATTGAAAGTATATCATATAAATTTTTCTTGTACAATAATAAAAGTTCATTTATAATAAGTTTATATTTATTTAGCAGGTGATTATTTATGGATTTATATAAAGCAATGCTTGAAAGAAATTCTGTAAGAAGATATACGGATGAGCCCTTGAAGAAAGAGCATATCGATGCACTTAATAAGGCGATTGAAGAAGTGAATGAAAAAAGTGGTCTGCGTTTTCAGCTTGCTGTTAACGAGCCTGAAGCATTTCTGGGTAAAGGTGCTTCTTACGGTCATTTCAGCGGATGTACTGATTATATTATTGCTGTTGGTGAAAAAGGTAAGGATGAAGAAATAGGCTACTATGGCGAGGAGCTAGTGTTAATATGTCAGGCTCTTGGTATTAACTCCTGTTGGGTTGCACTTACTTACAACAAACGAAAAGTAAAATACGAAGTTGGTAAGGGTGAAAAATTCTATCTTGTAATTTCAATTGGTTATGGTATTCATCAGGGCAGACCTCATAAAAATAAACCCATTGAAGAGGTTTATGCTTGTGATTGTGATGCACCTGAATGGTTTATGAATGGTGTTAACGCATCTTTAACTGCTCCAACCGCGGTTAACCAACAAAAATACCACTTCACTTATAAAGGTGGTAACAAGGTTAAAGCAAAAGCACTTTTAGGACCTTATGCAAAAATGGATCTGGGTATTGTTAAATATCATTTTGAATTGGGTGCAAAAAATAAGGATTTAGAATGGGAGTAATATGATTAGAATTATGTTTGTCTGCCACGGGAATATTTGCAGAAGTCCTATGGCAGAGTTTATATTTAAAAAATTGATTAGTGAAAAGGGGATTGCAGAGCAGTTTGTTGTTTCTTCCTGTGCCACAAGCACTGAAGAAATATGGAACGGAAAAGGTAATCCAGTTTATCCACCGGCAAAAAGGGAATTGATGAAACACGGCATTTTCTGTGAAGGTAAAAGAGCTGTTCAGCTTAAAAAAAGTGACTACGATAACTATGATTATCTTGTTGCTATGGATACAAACAATGTCCGTAACATTATGAGGATAATCGGCTCTGATAAGCAGGAGAAGGTGTATAAGCTGATGAGCTTTACTTCTTGCGGTGGTGATGTTGCCGACCCTTGGTACAGTGGTGATTTCAGAACGGCTTACAATGATATTTATGAGGGTTGCTGTGCTTTGCTTGATTATTTGGTAAAAAAATAAAGGCCGCAAACACGACCTTTAAAAGATTAAAATATTATTCTACCTGCATTAAATGTAAGTAAATCACCGGGGAAATTAAAGTTTTTAACATAATCGGGATGAATTTCGCCATAAACATTGGGTTTGGCTTTGTTTCTTTCTTGTTTAAGCTCCTCGGACATCTTGTTTTTGTCATCATTTTTTATGCGAGATTCCTGACCTACGTGAAGGATGTTATTATCTTCAAAATAAACATATGAAGCTAAAAAAGATGAGATGTTACCGGTTGCGTTGCTTTCATCGTAAATCTCGTAATAATACGTAGCGAAAAGGTTACTTGCGGGGACATTACATGAATAATCATGTACATATTCGCAAAAGTCATTGTATGTAAAGTCTTTTAAAAATTTGTCTTTTTTAAGAAAATATTTGCTTGTTACTTTGTACTCGTTGTTTTCGTTTACAACTATGCCGAAAGCAATCAGGCTATTGTTTTCATAAAGGCATAAAACGGCTGTGTTACCATATTTATAATCAGCTTTTGTGAATATTTCATCTTTGTCTTTATAGTGATACAAAGTTGTTTTTTCCTGAGTTTTTGGTGTGCCGATTAAGCTATCAACAAAATCCTTTGAAAGACCTATTTTTATTTCGTTGAGGGCTTCGATGTTGTAAGAGGATTCAGCTTCGTTCCTTTCATTTATACTAAAGAAAAGATTAACTATATTTACAATCAGAATTAAAGAGAGCAAGAGGCACATAAGTTTATATTTTTTCAAAGAAATCATCTCCTTGGAATAAATATATCAAAAATAAGTAATTATATCAATACCACTAAGAAAGGTAATTATGATTTATTCAAAAGTTATTGAGGGCGTTTTTCTTGAACGACCCAACAGATTTATTGCTAAAGTTTTAGTTAATAATAAAGTGGAAACAGTTCACGTAAAGAATACGGGAAGATGCAAAGAATTGCTTGTTCCTGATGCAAAGGTGTATTTATTTGTTTCCGATAATCCCGACCGTAAGACGAAATATGATTTGATAGCCGTTGAAAAGGTGACAGACAGAGGCGTAATTCTTGTTAATATGGATTCGCAGGTGCCTAATGATGTTGTTAATGAGTGGTTACATAAAAACCAGCTTTTTTCTTCAAAAGCGATAATCAGGCGTGAGGTTAAATTCGGTAATTCACGTTTCGATTTTTATGTTGAAGACGGAAACAGAAAGGTTTTTATTGAGGTGAAGGGGGTAACCCTTGAAAATAATGGTGTTGTAAGCTTTCCGGATGCACCAACTGAGCGTGGAGTCAAGCATATAAATGAGTTGATTTCTTGCATTTATAGTGGCTTTGAAGCTTATATAATATTTGTTGTGCAGATGAATGGCGTGGACAAATTCCAACCGAACGAAAAAAATCATAAGGAGTTTGCAGATACATTGGTTTATGCAAGAGAAAAAGGTGTTAATGTTTTGGTTTACGACTGTCTCGTAACACCTGGTTCTATTGAAATTGATAAAAGAATTGAATATTGAAAAAGACCTGATGCTCTTTTTGGAGTGTCAGGTCTTAGTTTATCGGATTATCGAGATAATATAATCATTTTCTTTAAATGAGTAATCAATAAAGGGGAGTGCATCAGCATTTCTTAAGCCCTTTATACCAACTCCGCTTTTTTTGCAGATTGCTTCTTTCAAAGTGTATATTCTGTAAAATTTTTCGAGAGTTTCTGCGTTTTCGCATTTTCCGGAATCTTTTTCACCGGCTAAGTGACCTAAAACGAATTTCTGCTCATCTTCAGAGAAAAATCTTTTCAAAACAGAAAGTGATATTGGTTTTATCTTTTCAATGTCAATACCGATTTCACTATCTGAAAAAGCATAAACCAGTATGTTTTCACAATGAGAGATATTAAAATGGATGGAGCAGTTTTCTATATATGGTTTTTCGTTTTCGTCAGCAATAATTTTAAGAGTTTCGGGAGCGATTTTTAAAGTATCAGCGATATGAATTTTAACGAGCATTTCACCTGCAACGGTACATTTTTTTCTTGTAGAATTTTTATATCTGTTTACTCTTTCTTGCTTTTCTTGCGTCATTAAAGAAAACCATTTTTCATATTCTACATCTGTGAGATTTTCAATATCATAAATGAAATATTCCATAATCAGTTCCAATAATCCGTTTCATGTGGTAAATCAATGTTTTTAGCTTTGAATATAGGTGTTTTGCCTTCTTTTCTTTGGTTTTCATAGTCTTTCAATGCTCTGAAAGCATATTTGCCGAGAATGAGAATAACAGGCATATTTATAATTGTCATTCCGCCCATTGTTACATCTGCAATATTCCAGAGAAAATCTGCACTTAAACCTGCACCAACAAAAATAACAACTGTGCCGATTATATGATAGATATTCTGTGCTTTTTTGCTTGGAACTCTTCCAAGGAGGAATGCAACGCACTGGTCAACATAATAAAGGTTGCCAAGAAGAGTTGTGAATGCAAAGAGTATCATTGCAACAGTAATGAAAATGGGACCAAACTGACCCAGGGTTTCAGTAAGCACTGCCTGAACATAAGGGGCACCTGATAATTCTTCAGATGGCTCAACGCCTGAACTCATACACATAAAGGCAGTAGCGGAGCAAACGAGGATTGTATCAATGAAAACTGAAAGAACCTGAACAAGACCTTGTTTAACAGGGTGAGCAACATCGGCAGAAGCGGAAGCGTTAGGAGCGGAGCCGACACCTGCTTCGTTACTGAAGAGACCACGCTTTATGCCAAATATTACACAAGAACCACTGAAACCACCGAAAATAGCTTTAAAATCAAAGGCTTCAGTGAAAATTATTTTTAAAATTCCGGGAAGAGCAGGAATATTCATAAAAATAATAATGAGGGCTACAAAAATATATGCAACGCCCATTATGGGAACAAGAAAAGATGTTGTTTTAATAACCCTTTTACCACCACCTAAAAGGCAATAGCCTACAAGAACAGCAACAATAAGACCTATAATCCAAGGTGAAGTTGCAGTATTGTAAAAGCTATATGTTGAAAATGTTGACTGCAAGTTGTAGGAACAAAGCATATTAAAGCCGAAGCCGTATGTAAGAATAAGAAGTACTGCAAAAATAATTGCAAGAGGCTTATTCTTTAAACCTGACTGAATATAATATGCAGGACCACCGTAGCAACCATCTTCACCTTTTTTCTTGTAAATCTGAGCCAGGGTGCTTTCAACAAATGCAGATGCACTGCCGATTATGGCAATAAGCCACATCCAGAAAACTGAACCAAAACCGCCAAGACAAAGAGCAGTCGAAACACCGATAATATTACCTGTACCAACTCGTGAAGCAGTGGAAACCATTAAAGCCTGAAAGGATGAAACTCCTTTTCCGTCCGTTGGCTTTTCAGTAACTGCCTTGATTTGCTCCTTTAAAAGTCGGAACTGAGCGAATCTTGTTCTGACGGTGAAATAAATGCCACCTGCAACAAGAATAATAATCAATAAGTAACTGTAAAGTGCATCGTTTATTGATGCAATAAATTGTTCGAACATAATTTATCCTTTGTGTTTATTTTATATTTTCATTAAATAGCTCATAAAGCTTTTTAATTTCTTCTTGTGTCATATTATATTTTTTTACAATCTCACTCAAAGCAATTTCCTTATTATAAGTGATTTTTTTATCTTTGTAAACGCAATCTCTTAAGTGTTTCATATCGTCTAAACTTGTTGTATAATAACTTTGTCCATTTGTTCTGTCAAAAGATTCGTTATTAAAAATAAACCAATCCTCTGAATTTTTTAAGTGAAGTTTAATTGCATAATTGTAGTCGTAGCGTCTTTTGTGGCGTGTAGAATATGTAGTAAACTCGACTTCACTTATATCACTTACATAATATTGCTCTTTAATGTTGTTAAAAACTGAATATTTGATTACTTGTCCGTCTTTTGTAAGAATTTCTCTCCCAAAAAGTCCTAAACTACTTAAAAGACAACAGAAAACGAAGGCAATTAACCATAAAGTCAAATTAACTTTATAATCTGTTTTTCTG
>JAZNHK010000069.1:0-8969 GCA_045576915.1 Acutalibacteraceae bacterium | reverse complement strand
TTACGCCTTACGTCTTTTTCCCATTGGTGGCTTTGTAAGTATGGAGGGCGAGGATGAAGATAGCGAAAATCCACGTGCTTTCAATAACAAGCCCGCATGGCAAAGATTTATTATTGTTGCTGCAGGTGCAATACTCAACCTTATATTAGGTGTTGTGGTTGTTGGCATTTGTCTTTCCTGTGGTGAGCTTGTTGGCTCCCGTCAGATTCACAGCTTTATGGAAAATTCCGTCAGCGATAAAAGTGGACTTCAGGCAGGGGATGTGATTGTAAAAATCAACAATACCCACGTTTATTCATCACAGGGCATCGCATTTAATATGGTGCGTGATACTGATAATAAGCTTGATATTACTGTTGTACGTGAGGGCGAGAAGCTTCTTTTAGAGGATGTAGAGTTCAAACAGTTTGAGTTTGAAGGCAGAAATTATGTTCAACAGGATTTCTATATAGTTGGTGAAAAGCCCAACGCTCTTAATGTTATAAAAAATGCGGTGTTGGATTCCGCATCAATTGTGCAGATGGTAAGGCTGAGCCTTGTTGATATGGTTACGGGTAAATACGGTATGAAGGATGTATCAGGTCCTATTGGTACAATTTCAGCCATAGCGGAATCAACGGCAGAGCCGGAAGCATTCAGCGATAAAATTCTTACTGCACTTAATTTCCTTTCTATGATAACAATCAATGTGGGTGTGTTTAACCTTCTTCCCTTACCCGCACTTGATGGTGGCAGACTTTTCTTTATATTTTTAGAAATTATCAGAAGAAAGCCGATTCCTGCAAAAAAAGAAGGCATAGTACACACAGTAGGACTTGTGCTTCTGCTTATTTTGATGGTTATTATTTCAATAAATGACGTAATAAAACAGTTTTAGGTGAAATTATTATGATTAGAAGAGTTTCAAGACAAGTTAATGTTGGTAATGTGAAAATAGGTGGAGATGCACCTGTCGCAATTCAATCAATGCTCAACGCTCTTTCAAGTGATTTTGAGGGTAACCTGAAGCAATTGAAAACACTTGAAGAGGCTGGTTGCGAAATTGTAAGAATGGCTGTACCGGATATGGAAGCTGTTAAGGTTCTTGGCAGACTTAAAGAGCATAGCAATATTCCGCTTGTTGCAGATATTCATTTTGATTACAAGCTTGCACTTGAAAGTCTGAATGCAGGGGTTGATAAAATCAGAATCAATCCCGGTAATATCGGTTCGGCTGAAAAGGTTTTTGCAGTTGCGGATGCCTGTCAGCTTAAAAATGTTCCAATCAGAATCGGTGTTAACTCCGGTTCAGTTGAAAAGGATTTATTAGAAAAATTTGGTGGTGCAACTCCTGAGGCTATGGTGGAAAGTGCATTCCGCCACGTTAAGCTTTTAGAGGATTGCGATTTTTATGATACAGTTATTTCTATAAAATCATCTGATGTTGGCAATATGGTTGAAGCTTATTCACTTGTTGCTCAGCGTTGTGATTATCCCTTGCACCTTGGTGTAACAGAAGCAGGAACAGAACGCAGCTCTCTTATAAAATCATCAATTGGTATTGGTTCACTTCTTCTTAAAGGCATCGGTGATACTATCCGTGTTTCTATTACCGATGACCCTGTTAAAGAGATTTATGCTGCTAAAGATATTCTCAAAGCGGTTAACGTAAGGGTGGAAACACCTCAGATTGTTGCTTGTCCAACTTGCGGACGTACAAAAATAGACCTTGTTACCCTTGCAAATCAAGTGGAAAACGCGGTCAGAGATATTAAAAAGCCTATTAAAATCGCCGTTATGGGTTGTGTTGTTAATGGACCCGGTGAGGCAAAGGAAGCTGATATCGGAATTGCTGGAGGTGACGGTTGTGCCGTCCTCTTCAAAAAAGGCGAAATTTTACGAAAGGTTTCAGAAAACGATGTTCTCAAGGCACTTCTTGAGGAGATTGATAAAATGTGATGTATAATTTTTTAGAAGTATTCGGTGAATATATAGCTACGCAAAAATATCGCGATATGCTGAAAAATACCAATTTCACCGATTTAGAGATAAATAAAGAAGAGATGGTGATGAAAGCTCTTTTGCACGTTGACGCATTCTCTAACATAATGTGTCTTAAGGCAGTTGCAAATGAGATTAAAGCAGCTCTTCGTTTTAAAAGGGTTGAATTTGAATATGTTTTACCGCCCGAAGCATTGACTGAAAGCTGTTTTCCAATGCTTTTAAAGGTTGTAAAGGTTAATGTTCCTCAAACAAATGGCTTTATTGACAGTGTTGAAACAAAATTTTCTCAGGATGTTTTTACTGTTGATTTCCTCAGAAGCGGAAGAGATATTTGTTTGGATGCAGGTGCTGATAAATTCTTGGAGCAGTACATAAAAGACCATTTTAACAGAACAATTACAGTTGAGTTCATAGGTAAGGATGCAGATGAAGAAGAGTTCTTAAGAAAACAGCAGGAAATTGACTCCTCAAACAAAACGCTTCGTCCGACTGCACAGTATGAAAATTTCCCTGATGTTCCTCTTGATTTTAATACTGCAAAGCCTATAATCGGTAACTTTAAATATCAAAAACCAACGCCTATGTCAGAGATTTCATTTGAGGATGGCCAGGTTTTTGTCTGGGGTGACGTTTTCAAATACGAAAAACGTGAAACTAAAGACGGTAAACGCTACATTATTGAATTTAACATAACAGATAACACAGGTTCATTCGGTTGCAAATTTTTTGATGTTAAGGAACAGCTTGAATACCTCGACTCCAAAATCAAGGATGGCGTAACAGTTCTCGTTCGTGGTGTTATCGGATATGATGACTACAAAAAGGACTTTATTATCCGTCCCAACAGCGTTTCAACAATTTCAAAGGTTGATTTTGTTGATGAAGCTGAGGAGAAGCGTGTTGAATTGCATCTTCATACCAATATGTCGGCAATGGACGCCATGAGTAGTGCAAAATCCATTGTTAAACGTGCTATGAAATGGGGTCACAAGGCGATTGCCATAACTGACCACGGTTGTGTTCAGGCCTTCCCTGAGGCTTGTAATACCGCAAGAGGTTCTGATTTTAAAATCATTTATGGTTGTGAATGTTACCTTGTAAATGATTATAACGACGATGGTACGAAGAAATCATTGGAAGAAATCAAAGCCGATAAATATTACCACTGTATTCTTCTGGTTAAAAATAAAACCGGTCTTAAAAATCTTTATAAGCTCATTTCGGACTCCAATATTCAGTATTTCCATAAAAAACCAAGAATGCCTAAAAGCCTTGTTGAAGAAAGGCGAGAGGGTCTTATAATCGGTAGTGCTTGTGAGGCAGGTGAGCTTTACCGTGCAATTTTAGCAGGAGAAAGTCACGAAAAGCTTCTGGAAATTGCGTCTTTCTACGATTATCTTGAAATTCAGCCAACGGGCAACAATGAATTTATGATATCAAAAAACGATGAAAGCTATAGCCGTATCAACTCTTATGCTGATATTGAAAATATCAACAGAATGATTATAAGCCTTGGTGATGAATTAGGTAAAAAGACTGTTGCCACAGGTGACGTCCATTTTCTTGATAAAAACGATGCTAAATACAGAGCAATTCTTCAGGCGGGTCAAGGCTTCTCCGATGCTGATAATCAGGCTCCCTTGTACCTTAAAACAACAACCGAAATGCTTAATGATTTGGCATATTTAGGCGAAGAAACTGCAAAAGAGGTTGTTGTTACCAACACAAATTATATTGCGGATATGATTGAACCGGGTATTTTGCCCATTCCCGATGGTACATTTAACCCGATTATTCCGGGTGCGGAAGAGGATTTGACAAAGCATTGTTGGGAGAGGGCAAAGGAATGGTATGGCGACCCTGTTCCGCAGGTTGTTGCCGAGCGACTTGAAAAAGAGCTTAAATCTATTATAGAAAACGGCTTCGCAGGACTTTATATGATTGCCCGACTTCTTGTTAAACATTCCGAGGAATGTGGCTATTATGTTGGCTCCCGAGGTTCAGTTGGTTCTTCCTTCGTTGCTATTATGGCGGGTATTTCTGAGGTTAATCCATTGCAGCCACACTATCGTTGTACAAATTGCAGATACACAGAGTTCTTTTTGCATAATGAGGTTGGCTCAGGCTTCGACTTGCCTGAGAAAAACTGTCCGAACTGTGGCACACCATTATTCCGTGACGGGCACGAAATTCCCTTTGAAACCTTCCTGGGCTTCTTTGGTGATAAATCTCCTGATATTGACCTTAACTTTGCAGGTGAATATCAGAGCCAGTCACACAGATACACCGAAGAGCTTTTCGGTAAAGCATACGTTTTCAAAGCCGGTACAATTTCAGGTGTTGCTGAAAAAACTGCCTACGGCTTTGTAAAGAAATATATTGAAGAACGTGGTCTTGTTGTAACCAAAGCAGAAATTGACCGCCTTACATTAGGTTGTACAGGTGTTAAGAGAACAACCGGTCAGCATCCGGGTGGCATGGTTGTTGTTCCTAATACTTATGAGGTAGAAGATTTCACACCTGTTCAAAGACCTGCTGACGATGAAACAAAAGATATTATCACAACTCACTTTGACTTTAACTCTATGCACGATACCTTGTTAAAGCTTGACGAGCTGGGTCATGATGTTCCCACAATTTATAAGCATTTAACAGACTTAACAGGTATTGATGTTCTTGATATCGATATCAGTGACAGAAAGCTTTATGAGCTTTGTACTTCACCCGAACCACTTGGTGTTACTGCCGAAGAATTAGGTTGGCCAACGGGTACGCTTTCTATTCCCGAAATGGGAACTGATTTCACAAAAGGGATGCTTCTCGAAGCAAGACCGCAGACATTTGCAGACCTTATTCAGATTGCCGGGCTTTCTCACGGTACTGCCGTGTGGCTGGGTAATGCACAGGATTTAATCAAGGATGGTATCTGTACCATTTCCGAGGTTATCGGTACTCGTGACAGTATTATGGTTTATCTTCTTCACAAAGGCCTTGAACCTAAACACGCCTTTGATATTATGGAAGACGTCCGTAAGAAAAATAAACAGTTGAAGCCCGAGCAGGAGCAGATGATGCGTGAGCACGGTGTTCCTGAATGGTACATTGACTCCTGTAAAAAAATTCAGTATATGTTCCCGAAAGCACACGCTGCGGCATATATTATTGCATCTCTTCGTCTTGCCTGGTTTAAGGTTTATAAACCGCTTGAGTATTACTGTGCATATCTTACTGTTCGTGGTGGTGATGTTGATGCAGAATCAATGTCCAAGGGTAAAGAAGCAGTAAAAACATTACTCCAGATGATAAAAAATAAGGGTAAAGAAGCGTCCAATGCTGAAAAAGATAAGGAAACAATTATGATGATTGTTTATGAAGCAATGGTTCGAGGAATTGAATTTTTACCGATTGATATTTATAAATCAACTGCTCATTCCTATGAGCCCGAGGATGGAAAAATCAGGATGCCCTTCTCTGCACTTGCAGGTGTTGGTGATGCCGCGGCAGAGCAGTTGGCAAAGGCAAAAAATGATGGTGGTCCTGAATTTTCTTCTGTTGAAGATTTTGAAATTCGTTCAGGTGCAGGCAGGTCAACTGTTGCTGTGCTTAAGGCTTGTGGTGCTTTTGGCGATTTACCTGACAGTGACCAGATATCATTATTTGAGTTCTAGGAGATAAAGATATGAAAAAATCAAAACTTATTAAAACAGGTTTGGGTCTTGCAGCGGCTACAGGCGTTGGTGTGAGTATGGTTCGTGCCGCAACAACCTATAAAGCAAAGCCTGTTGATAATGCAAATCTTGGCGAACAGGAAAAGGTTGATGTTGACAGATTTATAAAAAATCTTTCAGATGCAATCAAAATTCCAACAATAGCAAACAGAGATGAAAGCCTTGTGGATTGGGCTCCGTTTGATGAGTTCCACGCTCTTCTTGAAAAGGCTTATCCTCTTATGCACCAAAAGCTTGAAAAGCAAATAATTTCAACTCGTAGCCTTATGTATCATTGGAAGAGTGCACATCCCGAAAAAGAGCCGATAGCTCTTCTTTCTCATCAGGATGTTGTGCCCGTTACTCCCGGTACAGAGGACGACTGGAAATATCCTGCATATAGTGGCGAAATTGCAGAGGGCTTCCTTTGGGGCAGAGGTGCAATTGATATGAAAAACCACCTTATTGCAGTTTGCGAAGCAGTTGAAACTCTTCTTGAAGAGGGATATACACCCGAAAGAGATGTTTATCTTTGCTTTGGTCATAATGAAGAGGTTATGGCAGAGGGTGAAATCTGTGGTGCAGATTGTATGATGCGTTGGTTCAAGGAACGTGGCATCAAGCTTGACAGCGTTCTTGATGAAGGTGGTGCAATCCTTGAAGCAAAAGTTGATAAGGTTATTGACGGTCACCTTGCAGGTGTTGGTATTGCAGAAAAAGGTCACGTTGACTTTGAGATTTCTGTCAATGCAAAGGGCGGCCACTCATCACAGCCACCCAAACACAGTGCATTAGGTGAGCTTTCAAGAATTGTTTGCAAATTGGAAAACAATCAGTTCAAGGCAGAGCTTACACCTCAGCTTTATTCACTTTTCAACGAAATCGGCAAGAACACAACTTATCCCGTAAGATGCGTTATGAGTAATCTTCCTGTTCTTAAGCCCCTTATAACAAAGATTTGTTCCGAAATTCCTCCCGTTGCTTCTATGATGAGAACAACTACTGCGGTTACAATGGCAAACGGTAGCCCTGCACCAAATGTTTTACCTCAGAAGGCAACTGTTAACGTGAATTTCCGTATTATGCCCGGTCAGACCATTGAGGATGTTGAAAAGCATATCAGAAAAATTGTAGGTCCTAAGGCAGAAATCAAAATGGTAAGCGGCAAAAATCCCTCCAAGATTTCTCCCACAGATTCAAGAGCATTCAATGCTATCCGCGAAATCTGTAAGGAAATGGACCCCAAAGCAATTGTTGCTCCTTACCTTGTTATGGGCGGAACAGATGCACGTCAGTACGAGGATGTTTGCGATAATATTTATCGTTATTCGCCATTCCTTATGGATACTGCTCTTCTTCTTACCTGCCATGGAACAAATGAGCGTATTCCTCTTACATCACTTAAAGATGGTGTTGTATTCTTTAAGAAATATATTAAAGCATTAACAAATGACTAATTAAATTAAAAAATCACCATAGACTCTGTGAGTTGAGTTTATGGTGATTTTCATTTTAAAATGATTTTATGTTTTTTTCATATTCGGTGAAGAATTTCTGAAGAATTTCTTCATCGTTTTTATTACCTCTCAGGCAGATTGAAACGCTTAAATCTCCGTTGATACTCAATGCAGTCATAACTGCACAGGGCTTGTTTTTGGCCGCACCTGCAACAAATGCAGAAAATGGTTTGTTGTTGGCAAGGGAGAAAGCCAAAGTATCAATTTTACCAACGTTGCTTACAGATAGAGTAGGGTTGCGGTAAAAGAGGTTAACAATTGGCTCCGCTTGTAAATAAATCATTGATTTATATGCAAAATTAAGAAGTGGAATACCGTGCAGACCCATAAATTCATCAGCTTTTAGTTCTTTGGTTTTGTTGCTTACAATTGATAGAGTTTCCTTTAAATTATTGCCCATTTTCTCAATTGCACAATGGCTGAATGAAACATGATTTGTGTAGCCGATGGTAGAATGGTCTTTTATATGACGTCTTAAATCCGTAGCACAGGATACGCTGATACTTTCATTATTATTGAAGTTTGCTACCTTTTTAAGAGCATCAATATATGAAGCAACAAGTAAATCGTTGACAGTACCACCCTGAGCTTTTGTGTAAGCCACTGCTTTATCAAAATACTCTTTCTCAATTTTCCTTGAAACTATAACAACATCACTTTCTTTGTTGTTATTTTCAAAAGGAAATCTGTGTTTGTCACGCGGGGAAACATTGGCTAACTGACGTTTTGCTTTCTTCCTGAATTCGGGTGCCATATCCTTATATACTTCAGTATATTTTCTTGAGCCCGTAGAAAAGCACAGGGGAGATTTACCGTTTAAAACATAATCGGAGTAAGCCTTGCAAAAGTCGCTCCAGAAGGCTTTAAAACCGCCACCATCCATACACATATGGTTCCATATAAATAGAATGTATGTCTTACCTTGGTGATAGAAAAGACCGATGTTAAACTGAATAGTGCTTTTAAGAGGAATCTGACGTGAGAAAAATTCCTTTTTGGCTTTTTCTAAATCCTCAACCTCTTTTGCAAAAACAAATTCATTTACGTTATAATCTGCAACCTTCCAATAGGGTGCTATTGGGTTTCTGATAACCTGCGAATGTAAGAAGGGTGCACTTTCAAGGGCGCATACTGCAACATTTTTGAATGCCTCTTCGTCAACTATAAAGTCATAGTCAACCTCAAAACGAGCAAGTCTGTCCATATATTTACGGCACATAAGGTTGATTTTATCATACATTTCGCAGGGCAAGGTCTTTTTTAATAAATGAGGATTCAGCTCCTTGAATGTGATTAAATCCTTAATAACCTTTTCATCAGTTAGCCCTTTTCTTTTAAGAGAAAGGACTTCTGCGTTATAGTCTAATTTCATAATTAATCCTTTTCGATATGGTCAAAGAAGAAATCTCTCTTCTCGTCAGTATCAATAACTTTAATTGGCTTTACCTGATTGAGATTTGCACCGCGTTTTCTCAATACCTCGCGGTAATCGTCATAAGTACCTTTTCTAAGGAAAAGAACTTCGGGGTGACCTAAAGCACCGCTTTTAATAAGAGGTTCAACTGAAACATTACCCTTGCAGAGCTTTTCTTCAAAAAGAGCGTTATATGTTGCTTTCTTTTCATCGGAAATATCTTCAGCAAGCTCAATGAAAAGCTTGTAGTGACCGGGGGAGGTGCTTCTGTCTGCATAGATACTGTAACCGATATATAAGTCCCCTGACTCTTCGGACATATTAGCAACTATTTCGTCAAATGCCATT
>JAZNHK010000068.1:0-7862 GCA_045576915.1 Acutalibacteraceae bacterium | reverse complement strand
GAGTTTTTGAGGGTGTGATGTATATCCTTATAGTTGTTGCAGGTGCATTCACCCTTGTTAAAGGGAAAATTACTGCCGCAGACTATGTTGCATACCTTCTTTATATCGGCACACTTCTTACATCTATAAGAAAAATTATTGATTTTGCAGAGCAATTCCAGAGAGGTATGACAGGTATTGAACGCTTTGTGGAGATTATGGACACAGAGCCAACAATTGAAGATAAAAAAGGTGCCAAAGAGCTCATTGTTACAGAAGGTAAAATAGACTTTGAAAATGTAACATTCAAATATTCCGAAGAAACTGATGTGATTCTTGAAGATATAAATATTCAGATAGGCAGTGGCGAAAGCTATGCTCTTGTGGGCCCGTCAGGTGGCGGTAAAACAACAATTTGTAATCTGATTCCCCGTTTTTATGAGATTACAAAAGGCTGCATAAAAATTGACGGTACTGATATCCGGGATGTTACTCTTAAAAGCCTTCGTGAAAATATTGGTGTTGTTCAGCAGGATGTGTATTTGTTCTCAGGTACAGTAAGAGAAAATATTGAATACGGCAGACCCGGTGCTACGGATGAAGAAATATTGGAAGCTGCTCGCCTTGCAGGTGCTGAAGAGTTTATCAACAAATTGCCCAATGGTTTTGATACCTATGTTGGTGAAAGAGGCGTTAAGCTTTCAGGCGGACAAAAACAACGAATCAGTATTGCACGAGTATTCCTTAAAAATCCGAAAATACTTATTCTTGATGAGGCAACAAGTGCTCTCGATAATGAAAGCGAATATCTTGTTCAGCAGTCCTTGGAAATACTTTCTAAGGGAAGAACAACCATAACAGTTGCCCATAGATTAACAACAATCAAAAATGCGGATAAAATTCTTGTTATTACAAAGGATGGAATTGCCGAAAGCGGTAGCCACGAAGAGCTTGTGGCACAGAACGGACTTTATTCAACGATGTACAAAATGTATAGAATTTAAAACACAAGTTAAAAGTTAAAAAATCAAAGTTGAAAGTTAGAAAATCAAATGTTCTTAAACAAGGGTTTTCAATAATATATGGTTTTATGTATTGTTTTTGGCGCATTTTCGCCCGCTGAAACTTTTAACTATTAACTATTAACTTTTAATTTATAACGATATATTCAGGAGGACTCACTATGACCTACCCAACCCCTCACATAAACGCAACACCCGATGATTTTGCAAAAACCGTGCTTATGCCCGGTGACCCTTTAAGAGCAAAATTTATTGCAGAAAACTTCCTTGAAAATGCAAAATTGGTTAATAATGTGCGTGGTATTCACGGCTATACAGGAACATACAAAGATATACCTGTTTCCGTTATGGCTTCAGGTATGGGTATGCCCTCAATTGGTATTTACAGTTACGAGCTTTTCAACTTTTTTGGTGTAGATAACATTATTCGTGTTGGTTCCGCAGGTGGAATGTGCGAAAAGGTTAAGGTGAGAGATATTATTATCGCTCAGGGTGCTTGTACCGATTCAAACTATGCTCATACCTTTAATCTGCCTGGCACTTTTGCACCTATTGCAGATTACACTCTTCTTAAAACTGCGGCAGATATTGCAGAAGAAATGAAAGTTCCTTTTGTTGTGGGTAATGTGGTTTCTTCCGATGTGTTTTATAATGATAATGAAAATCTTCCCCAGGGTATGACATCTTCTGATTTGTGGAGAAAAATGGGTGTCCTCGGTGTGGAAATGGAAGCGGCGGCACTTTATATGAATGCCGCAAGATGTGGCAAACGTGCCCTCGCAATTTTAACGGTTTCCGACCATCTTGTAACAGGTGAGTCACTCTCTTCTGATGACAGACAGAATTCCTTTACAGATATGATGAAGCTTTCACTTGAAACGGCGATAAGATTATGAGCAATATAAAACGAATTTTTCTCATTGTTCTCGATAGTTGCGGTATCGGAGAAGCTACCGATGCCAAAAACTTCGGTGACGAGGGAGCGAATACAATAAAATCAATTTCAAAAGAAAAAGAATTTAATATTAAAAATCTTCTCTCAATAGGTTTTTCAGATATTGACGGACTTTCATATCTGGGTGAGGGCGACTTGAAAAGTAAGGTTGCAAGACTCTCAGAAAAATCCAATGGTAAGGACACTACAACAGGTCATTGGGAAATTGCAGGGGTGGTTTCAGAAAAACCATTGCCCACGTTCCCAAATGGGTTTCCTGAAAATGTTTTGAAAGAGTTTTCTGAGAAAACAGGCAGGGGAGTTATCTGCAACAAAACCTATTCGGGTACAGAGGTTATTAAGGATTATGGAGTAGAACACCTTAAAACAGGTGATTTGATTGTTTATACCTCGGCAGACAGCGTTTTTCAGATTGCTGCTCATGAAAGTATTGTGCCACCTGAAAAATTGTATGAGTATTGCAGAATTGCCCGTGAAATTCTAAAAGGCGATTTCGGTGTTGGCAGAGTAATTGCCAGACCCTTTGAGGGTGAATATCCCTTTAAAAGAACCTCCAATCGCCACGATTTTTCTATTGAACCACCCGAAAAAACAATTCTTGATACACTTAAAGCCAAAGGCTTTGATGTTATCGGTGTCGGTAAAATACACGATATTTTCGCCGGTAAAGGTCTTACAGAATATGTGTTTACTCAAAATAATCAGGACGGAATGGACAAGACAACCGAATATCAGAATAAAGATTTTAATGGACTTTGTTTTGTGAATCTTGTAGATTTTGATATGGTGTATGGTCACAGAAGAAATGCTGTCGGTTACGCAAAGGCTTTGAGCGATTTTGATATGTGGTTAGGGGATTTTATCCGGAATATGAGAGAAGACGATGCTCTTATTATTACTGCCGACCACGGGTGCGACCCTGCTTTTAAAGGTACAGACCATACAAGAGAATGTGTACCTTTTATTCTTTATGGTAACAATATTGAGCCTGAAAACCTTGGTACAATTGAGGGTTATGATTATATTTCAGAAATTGTTAAAAACTTTCTTATAAAAGAGTGATTTTATGACAGATAAAGAGCTTTATGATTTAGCAATAAAGGCCATGGGTTATTCCTATTCTCCATATTCCAATTGCAAGGTGGGTGCGGCACTGCTTTGTAAAAACGGCAAAGTTTTTATGGGAACAAATATTGAAAATGCCGCTTTCGGTCCAACAGTATGTGCTGAAAGAGTTGCAGTTTTCAAAGCGGTTTCCGAGGGTGAAAAGGATTTTGACAAGATTGCCGTTGTTGGCGGCAAAAATGGTGTAATAAACGGTATTTTTGCCCCTTGCGGAGTTTGCCGACAGGTTTTAAGAGAGTTCTGCCAAGACAATTTTGAAATCCTTTTAGGCGAAACTCCCGATAGTTTTAAAACTGTTACATTAAAAGATTTGTTGCCCTTGTCTTTCAGCACTGAGAATGTAAAATAATGTAAGATCCCAGATACCAGATGCCAGATACCAGATGCCAGATCCCAGAAATGTGATAACAGTTTCATTTTTCTAATTGTATTTCATCTTAATTATAGGGTGTCAAATATTTAGATGATAATAGTTGTTGTTACATAAAATCTGGTATCTAACAACTGACATCTGAAAAAGAGGTAATTATGCGAATATACGATATTATTAAAAAGAAGCGTGACGGCTTTGAACTTACAAAAGAAGAAATAGACTTTTTCATTAAAGGCTATGTTGAGGGCAGTATTCACGATTATCAGGCATCAGCTCTTTGTATGGCAATTTTCTTTCAGGGGATGGATGAGAGAGAAACCGCAGATTTAACACTCTCTATGGCTCATTCGGGTGATACTGTTGATTTATCCCGATTTGGTGATTTGACTGTTGATAAGCACAGTACAGGCGGAGTTGGCGATAAAACAACTTTGATAGTTGCACCCATTGTTTCCTCTCTTGGTTGCGTTATGGCGAAAATGAGCGGTCGCGGTTTGGGTCACACAGGCGGTACTATTGATAAATTAGAATCCATTGAGGGCTTTAATACCGCTCTTTCACCTGATGAATTTTTCAGTCAGGTTGAGAAAAACGGTGTTGCGGTTGTAGGTCAGACAGGAAATCTTACTCCTGCTGACAAAAAGCTTTATGCCCTTCGTGATGTTACTGCAACTGTTGACAGCCTTCCGCTTATTGCTTCGAGTATTATGAGCAAAAAATTGGCGGCAGGGTCACATACAATAGTTCTTGATGTTAAATGTGGTTCAGGAGCATTTATGAAAACTCCCGAGGATGCAAAGGAATTAGCAGAAGCTATGGTTAAAATCGGTAATAATTGTGGCAGAAATACTGCGGCGGTTATTACGAATATGGATAGACCATTGGGCAACAATATAGGCAATTCTCTTGAGGTTATTGAGGCCATTGAAGTTCTCAAAAACAATGGACCCGAGGATTTGAAAGAGGTTTGCCTTACGCTTTCTTCTGAAATTGTTTCACTTTCAAAAAATATTCCAATAGAAAAAGCAAAAAAAATAACGGAAGAAATTCTTTCTTCAGGCAAAGCTTTTGAAAAATTCAAGGAATGGATTTCTTCCCAGGGTGGAAAGAGAGAATGGATTGAAAACACAGACCTATTTCCAAAAGCAACCCATAGTTTTGAAATTAAAGCTGAAAATGATGGTTATATTTCAAAAATGGATGCGGAAAGCATCGGTATAGCATCTGTGATTTTAGGTGCAGGCAGAGAAACCAAGGAAGATACAATTGATATGAGTGCAGGAATTGTGCTTAATAAAAAAACAGGAGATAAAGTGAGCAAAGGTGATACCCTTGCAATCCTTTATTCCTGCAACGAAAAGTCGTTTAATTCTTCAAAAGAAAAGTTCTTATCTGCTCTGGAGTTTTCAGAAAACCCTATAAAAGAAGAACCATTAGTATTTGATATAATAAGATAAATTTATCGCCCCTACGATTAACTCGTAAGGGCGAATTTTTTTAGATTTTCATAAGGTTCGGAATACCCTTGATAACAGAGGGGATTGCTTTAACAATCATTACTGTAATACCGCGAACAAGAGGTTTTTTATCATTAAGAATATCAAGGAGCTGGTCAGCCATTTTGGGACTGAAAATACCGAAGCTCATTGAAATAAGGTTCTTGATGGGTAACTGTAACGCAATACCGGAAGCCATACTCTCTTCGCCAACAAGCTTTTTGATAAGTCCAACGATTTTTGCACCGTTTTTACCTGCGGCAGAATCTTCAATTGTGTTAACAAGAGTAAGGTTGGGGTATGCTTTAATTTCACGGGGAGGAAGCTCTCTGCCAAGAACAGAAACAAATTCCTCGTCAGTGATATTCATAATGTCTGCACTGTAATATTTAGCAGCAGTTGCTCTGTAATCGGGGATTACTGCTTCAACTGTTGATTCAACATTAAGCTCGGCTGAAAGCTTGATATCACGGCTTGATGCACCAACATTGATTGTGAATTTACCGCTTTCAACGTGCCAATCGTGAATATTTACGTTGTAATAAGCAAAAGCACGTTTGCAAAGTTCAATTGAAACTTCTTTTTCTTCACCTGCTTTAAGGAATACTTTCTTAAAGCCTTTAAGTTCCTGTTTGGGTCTGAAAATTGTGCTTTCATTGTCGCAAACGTAAACCTGTGCAACTTCTGCACCATCAACAGAACCTGTATTTTTAATCTTGAAAGAAACGGTTACTTTGTCTGTATCTTTGATAGAATCTGCAGAAAGCTTGATGTCGGAATATTCAAAGTTTGTGTATGAAAGACCATAACCGAAGGGGAAGAGAACGTTTTTCTCTGCGGTATCATAGTATCTGTAACCAACGAATACGCTTTCTTTGTATTCAACGGAAGCTGTGTAACCGGGATAGTAGTTGTAAGAGGGGTTATCAGAAAGTGAGAGAGGATAAGTTTCTGCAAGTTTACCGCTGGGGTTAACGTCACCAAAGAGAATATCTGCAGCAGCACTGCCTGAAGCCTCGCCACCAAGAACGCAGTTAAGAATACCTTTAACTTTATCTGCCCAAGGCATTTCAATAGCTGAACCGCCTGAGAGAGCAACAACAACATTTTCATTTACTGCACTTACTGCCTCAACAAGCTTTGTGTGAAGAGCGGGAATGCCTAAATGACGACGGTCGAAGCCTTCAGACTCAAATTCTTCTGTAAGACCGATAAAGAGAACAACTGCATCCTTGCCTTTTGCCGCTTCAACAGCTTCAGCAATAAACTGCTCGTCAGAAATTTTGTTTTTCTTTGCAGTTGAATAACCGGGAGCATAAGTAACCTTTGCACCCTTTGCAATGATTTCGTCATAGGCACAGTCAACCTTGATTGCGTTAACAAGTGATGAACCGGCACCCTGATAACGGGGATTTTTAGCCATTTCACCGATAACTGCAATATTTGCATTCTTTTTAAGAGGAAGAATATCAGCCTCATTTTTAAGAAGCACCATACACTGACCTGCAATTTCACGTGCTTTCTGGTGATGTGCATCTTTATCGTATGTATAGTCACCGAGAACATCTTTGGATTTCATGATAACTGTAAGAACATTATCAACCATTTTGTCAAGGAATTCCTCGGGGATTCTGCCGTCTTTAACAGCTTCAACGATCTGTGCGTTACCTAAACCGTTAGATGTGGGCATTTCAAGCTCCTGACCTGCAAGAAGACCTGCAACACGGTCATTTTCTGCACCCCAGTCAGTAACAATCATACCTTCAAAGCCCCATTCATCACGAAGAACATCTGTAAGGAGCCATTTGTTTTCTGCACAGTATGTACCGTTAAGGCGGTTGTAAGCGTTCATTATTGTCCAGGGCTGAGCCTGTTTAACTGTTTTTTCAAAAGAGGTAAGATAAATTTCTCTTAAAGCACGTTCATCAATAACGCTGTCGCAGGTCATACGGCGTGTTTCCTGGTTATTACCTGCAAAGTGTTTGAGAGATGTGCCGATACCTTTTGATTGAACACCGTTAACAAATGCAGCGGAAATTTCACCTGCAAGGTAAGGGTCTTCAGAGAAATATTCAAAGTTTCTTCCGCAAAGGGGAGAACGTTTTATATTAGTACCTGGTCCAAGAAGAACACTAACCTGCTCTTTAAGACATTCTTCGCCGAGAAGAACACCCATTTCATAAATAAGGTCGGGGTCCCAGGAGCAAGCGGTTGTTGCCGCTGTGGGATAGCAGATTGCAGGAACACCTTTAAGGCTTGTTGCCTGCTCTTTGTCCATTTTTTCTGCACGCTTTCTGATACCGTGAGGGCCATCAGTCCACATAACAACGGGGATACCAAGTCTTTCAAGTCCCGGTGTGTGCCAATAGTCAAGACCGGAACAAAAGCTTGCTTTTTCTTCAAGAGTCATCTGTTTAATAAGGTCTGCGTGATTCATTTTCTACCTCCGTTAAGGGTGAGAGTTCCGCACCCGTATTTCAAAATTATAGATTATAATGATAACATACAAAATATACCAATGCAAGAGGGAAATGTTATACAAAAACATCAACCTCATCCATGTCAGGCTTTTCAAACATACAAGCAAATTCCAGAGCGCGATTATGTTCCAAGAAATAAGCTTTTGTTTTGTTTTCGAGAATTTCATTGTTTCTTTTGTTCAATTGGTATTCCCAGGTTTCATCGTCAATTTCAATATAATGAAGCTCACATTCAATATCACGGGATTTGTAAAATTCTTTTACAGCCATCCGTTCTGCTTTTGTCCAGAAGCCCCAATCAAGAACAACGTTAATGTTTTTCTTGATAAATTCTAATGATTTATTTAACAGATATTTCTCTGTCCTTTCTACGTATTCATCGTGTTTATCACCGCAATGCTGACCGAAAAGAGCAAGCGTTATTTCATCAAT
>JAZNHK010000067.1:0-2576 GCA_045576915.1 Acutalibacteraceae bacterium | reverse complement strand
AGCTTCAGCGTGTTCCGCATCGGGAATGGAAACCTTTTCTTTTTCGCAAGCTGCTGCGTTATAGTTAAGGTCAAGCATTCTGTAAGGAACAAATAAATCCTTTTCGCCATGCAAGAAAATTGTTGGAGTTTTGGATTTTTTTAATTGTTCAACACAGGATGCTTTCTTGAAATCAAAGCCTGAAACAACATTTGTAACAATATTTGCTGCATAAAGAACAGGAAATGCAGGTGTATGATAGCTTTCTTTCATCTCGTTCTTGAATTCATCCCACACAGATGAATAGCCACAGTCAGCAACTGCACATTTAACATTTTCGGGTAAACTTTCGCCCGTTGTCATCATAACTGTAGCCGCACCCATAGAAACACCGTGAAGAACAATCTGAGGGTTGTTATATGTTTTCGATATGTAAGCAATCCAATCAAGGATATCAAGTCTGTCAAGCCAACCCATTGTAATGGAACGGTGTTCGCTTATATCGTGACCACGAAGGCAGGGGAGAAGAATATTGTAGCCTCTCTTGTGATAGTGAAGAGCATAGGAGCCCATACCCTTTGGAGAGCTTGTATATCCGTGGATACAGATAAGCCATTTATCGCTTTCTTCATCTGCTTTAACTGTAAGTGCGTGAATAGGCTCATTTTTACTGTTCTTTATAACAATGTGGTCATATTCTTTGGAGTCAACCCAGGCATCTCCTTCGGCTCTTAAAATCTCTTTCGGGAGTGTTTTATCAGTAGGTGTTTTCTTTTCTTCAATTTCTTTTCTGAAATCGCTTACTTTTTTTGACGCTCTTGTAAGAACGAAGGTGTTCATAGCAAGACCCGAACCAAAGAAAAGAGCACCTGCACCTAATAATGCTTTTGCAGATTTTTTCAAGTTATTCACAACCTTTCGGCTTTTTTTACATTATACTACATATTGATTAAAAAATAAATATAAAATTTGTTGTTTTATGAGATTTATTCTGTTATAATGAATTTAATCGGTACAGGCAGGCCTGTACCTTACATTATTATTCAGAATGAGGTTTTTTTATGGCAAAAGACTTAATGTTCCGAACAACTGCTTTTGGTGGTTTCAAGAAAGATGATGTAATGGATTTCTTTGAGAAAATCCTTTCAGAAAAAAGCTCACTTGAAAAACAGGTGGCAGCAAATTCAGCAAATACCTCGGAGCTTAATGCTCAGATCGCTTCCTTGCAGAGTGAGGTTGCAGATATCAGCAAGCTTCGTTCTGATGTTGCAAATCTTACTGCACAAATTAACGATTATGAAGCTCTTGTCGGTAGCAAAGAGGCTTCAATTGACGAGCTTGAAAATAAGCTCAGGGATTTAGAGAGTGCTGCAGATGATAAGGATACTTTAATAAAAGAGCTTACCGAAAGACTTTCCAAGGCTGAAGCAAGTGTTGTTGACAATGGTGAAGTTGAGTTACTTAAAAGAGAAAACGAAAGACTTCAAATGGAACTCAATAAAAAGAATGCTATGGAGCGTCAGGTTGGTGCTGCGATGCTTGATGCACGTGTTCATTCTGAGGAATTGGTTGAACAGGCAAAGGAAAGAGCCAATATTGTTACAAAAGCGGTGTATGCAGCTATTGGTGACACAGCCGTCAGAATTGACGACCTTTCTGCAGGTATCGGCGAAATTGCGCGTAACTTCACAAAATCTGTTGAAGAGGTTGAACTCAGAATCAAAGCTCTTACAGGTGATATGAGCAAAACAGCACAGGCACTTATATCAGAAAATGTTTTAAGTGATGAAATCGGTACAGAGGTTATTGATATACCCAACGAATACAACTTTTCGGTATCTGCAAGAGATGATTCAGCTTCTTTTGAAAGCAATATCGGTGACGAGGATTATTGATGGGCGAATATTATTTAAACACCGGTAATATAAATGAATGGGTGGAAAATCTCGTAGCGGGCGACAGGGTACTTTTATCCGGAACTGTGTACACTGCTCGAGATGCTGCCCACAAAAGAATTGAAGAGTTAATTTCAAAGGGTGAGAAATTGCCTTTTGAGCTTGATGGTTCAGTTGTTTATTATGCAGGTCCTACTCCTGCAAAGGATGAGCTTGCCATCGGCAGTATAGGACCCACAACCTCATCCAGAATGGACTGCTTTTCACCGTTGATGATTGCATCAGGTCAGAAGGCTATGATTGGCAAGGGTAACAGAAATGAAGCAGTAATTGACGCTATGAAAAAACACAAGGCAGTGTATTTTGCTGCCATTGGCGGTGCAGGTGCCCTTTATTCAAAATGTGTTGAACAATGCAAGGTTATTGCCTTTGATGATTTAGGCTGTGAATCAGTTAAGGAATTAAAAATAAAAGATTTTCCGTTATTAGTTGCCATCGACAGTAAAGGCAACAGTTTGTATAAGTAGTGTAATTACTATCATCCCTGTTTCATCTTTGATGAAATAGGGAGGGGGCAAGGAACACGACCGCCGCCTGTGGCGGATGCAGGGAGTGTGAGTTGGCGTAGCGGTCAAAATTCTGTGAAGCGAATAGCGAACAAAGAATTTTGGGTACCGCAAGTGGACTTACCATAACTTCCCT
>JAZNHK010000066.1:0-26816 GCA_045576915.1 Acutalibacteraceae bacterium | reverse complement strand
TGCCTGACTGGGTTGTCTTCCTAAGACCGCTTGGCCTCCGACTTGTTTATAACACGTTCAGCAAGGCTCTTGTTGTTTTATCTGATGATGAATTAGCTGATTTGCAAAAAAATGTTTATGCTGAAGAAAATATTGAAACTTTTTTAGACTATAACATAATTGTTGGACAAAATGATGATGAGATAGGCTTTTTGAAATATGTTCACAATAAAACCAAATTTAAAAATGATATAATGTTTTTAACTATTGCACCAACTATGGATTGTAATTTTGCTTGTCCTTATTGCTATGAAAATAGAAGAAAAGGCGTAATGAGCGAAGCTGTTCAAAACGGTGTTTTAGAATTTATTGAAGAAAAAATTGATAGTGGTGTTGAAGCTATAAACATAACATGGTATGGTGGCGAACCATTATTATGCTTTGATATCGTTGAAAAAATGACCACTGCCATAGTGGAAATTTGTTCAAAAAAGAATTGTCGTTTGAAGATGGATATGGTAACAAACGGCTATTTGTTAACTCAGGAAATTGTTGAAAAAATTGATAGTCTTGGCATAACAAAGGTACAAATAACAATAGATGGCTTAAAAGAGCATCATGATGTGAGGCGTCCGTTAAAAGGCGGCAAAGGTACTTTTGATAAAATAATGGAAAATCTCAGATTTTTCGATGATGTGCCGTTGCCGGTGCTTATCAGAATGAACGTTGACAGAGAAAATAGCCGTGATTTTATCGCTTTAAAAAATCTTGTAGATGCTCTTGATAACAATAATATAAGAGTGTACGCATCTCCTGTTGAAGATATCAACCAGGATACGGTCAATGAAGTCAGTCAGTTTATGTCTGCTGAGGAGTTTGAATCCTTTGCAATAAAAACCTGTGATGATGGTAGCTGGACAGAAGATGATTTTTCAGTTATGGACGATAGATATTGCTTCTGCACATCTGAAACAGAAAATTGTTATGTAATAGATGAAAGAGGCAATTTCTACAAATGTTGGGATGAAGTTGGCAGGGACGAATATTGCTGCTTCAATGTTACTGACAGAGAAAATGTTAATTATAATCAGATAACAAAATTTTTATCAGCTGATCCATTCAGTGATGAAAAGTGCAAAGAGTGTAAGTTTTTACCGTTGTGCTTTGGTGGTTGTAAATTTCAAAAGGTTTGCATGAAAAAGTCGGTTTGTGCTTTTTCAGATGAAACCGTTATGAAATATATCGAAACAACATTTTTTAAAGAAAATGAGGAGGTGTAAATCAATGAAGGTTATTCAGAAAGCAAAAACAACCAAGAAAACTTATTGCAAAAACTTGAAAACTTGCATGAGCTGTTTGGCAACTTGCAAAAAATGTCCTCCTAAGACATGCTAAAGAAAAGGTGCAGAAAGAAGTGTTTTTCTTTCTGCACTTTACCTTAATGGTTGAAAGTAGAGAGATTTATGTATTACTGTTTTGTAATTGAAGATATATTAAATCTGGATGAGGCAGACCCGCTATCAATTCAGATAAATTATGCAAAGCGTTTAGGGCAATGCTGTTTTTGTGATTTAAGCAATAAAAAAATCCTGGATGCACAAAATAATGAGATTTCAGTTGCAGGTCAACAAATCTTTTTGAGAGCAACTTGCGATAACACCCAATCTGCTATATCCCTGGTTCTTTCTAAAGGTGGTATGTTATTGGAAGACACAAAAAGTATTGAAAAAATTGAGCAGTGGCCCTCATATATCAATACCGTCAGGAAAATTATATTTGTTCCCATTGATGATACTGGAAATATTCATAGTAACAGAGAACTTATGGATATAGTATCAAACAATGAAAAGCTTTTTATTAAATCAGTAAAAAAAGGTTTTAATGCAGTTGTTTCTTCCAAAAGGATATTGGATGGTGATAAATCTGTGTTAGATTTTATAACCTCAAAATGTAAGGAATCAGAAGAAATTTTGATGGTTTCCCCGTTTTGCGAAATAAAAAAAGATTCTCTTGGTAAAAAAGAGGCACGTTTTTTTGTGTTGAAAAATTCTGTTTTAAATAGCTCCAGAATGATTCATTCTTTAAAACATAGTGTACCCAAAAGCCTGATCAGAAGAGCAAATGAAATTGTAGACGAAATTGGAAAAAATGCAAATTTCCCGCAGAATTATGTTTTGGATGTTGCGGAATTTGTTGGAGAAAGTGAAAACTTTATAGATGTTGTGGAGATAAATCCTTTAACCAACTCTATGTGCTATATCAATAACAGTATTTATCAAACAGAAATTGAAGAGATAAAGGAAGTTGTACAGATTTTTGGTGCAGGTAAAGAGTATTGCTATGATTTTATTGAAAATAGAGAAAGGTATGCTTTAGAAAGATATTCAGGAGAAAGCTATGAATATTTTTCCGATGAAAGTTATGAGTTTTTGTAAAAGAAAAAAAGAGAAAAACAATTTAAGAATGACACCCCGAAAGATTATTGAGCGAGGGGATTATTTATATCACTTTTCTTATTGGGTTTACGGGCTTTATTATGATATGCTCATAGCTAAAAGGTCCTTGAATAGCACTATCATTTACGAGGCGGATGGTGCTTACCCGGTTCAGAGTATAAGTTATATGTATCTGAGAGAGTTTTTGAAGAAATTAGAGTATGATGAAAACGATGTATTTGTGGATGTGGGTTGTGCATGGGGAAGGATAATAGGCTATCTGCGAAGAAAGACCCAAATAAAGAAATTTTATGGGGTAGAGCTGAATTCAAGGGTTGCTGAAAAAGCAAAAAAATATTTTGAAAAGGATAAAAATGTAGAAATTATTTCAGGAGATATTTTAAAAAATATTCCGTCAGACGGAACCATTTTTTATTTGTTTAATCCATTTGATGAAAATATAATGTCAAAATTTCTGGATGAATTGGAAAAACGGGGTACACCTGTAAAAGTTCTTTATTTATATCCCACCTGTGAACAGGTTTTTGAACAACACGACTTATGGAAAAAAGAATCAACCCTGCTATTGACTCCTTCAAAAATGGGTGAGCTTGAATTAAATGTGTATGTATATGGGGGAAATAAATAGATAATATAATCACAATTTTTTAGAAAAAGTAAAAATTCTGCTACATAGAAACTCTTGTGAGAACAAGGGTTTCTGTTATTTTGGGTGAATTTAGCTATGATACGAAAAGTATCACAGGTGGTACAGAAATTTTCTTTTTATTTTTAATTTCTTTTGCTATGCTTTAATTGTACTGTTTTGAAATTTTTAAAAAGAAAGGAAAATACTATGAAAAAAAACAGAAAAAATTTATCGATTACAGGAGTTATGTTAACATTTTTATTTATTATGTGGACTTTGTTAATACAAATTGTAGATGTTCAGACTATCGGCCCCAAAGGAATGGACGTGGGTTTTGCAACAATTAACCAATGGTTTCACTCTGTTACGGGTACCAATATGCAACTTTACAATATAACTGATTGGTTAGGTCTTGTTCCGGTATTTATTTGTATTGTATTTGGATTAGTCGGTTTTGTTCAGCTTATTAAAAGGAAAAGTTTTTTAAAAGTCGATTTTGATATTTTGGTTTTGGGTGTGTATTATGTTATAGTTATATTTGGTTATCTTATATTTGAAATGATACCAATAAATTACAGGCCCATACTTATAAATGGTTTTATGGAAGCGTCATATCCATCCTCAACAACTTTGCTTGTGTTAAGTGTTATGCCTACACTTGTGTTCCAGGCAAATCTTAGATTTAAAAATGAAATAACGAAAAAGCTTATAAGTACTTTTGCCACAATTTTTTGTATTTTTATGGTTGTTGGGCGTACTGTTTCGGGTGTGCATTGGTTAACAGATATAATCGGCTCAATTCTTTTAAGTGCAGGGTTATTCTGTTTTTACAAAGTTGTGGTTTTGCCAAAAGCTCAATCAAAATAAACTTTGGGGGTTAAGAAGTGGAATTTAATGAAAAACTTCATGAATTAAGAAAAAATAAAGGTCTTACTCAGGAAGAATTGGCAGAAATTTTATTTGTTTCGAGAACGGCTATTTCAAAATGGGAGTCGGGAAGAGGTTATCCGAATATAGAATCATTAAAAGAAATATCAAAGTTCTTTGATGTTTCCATTGATGATTTATTATCGGGAGAAAAGTTGATTTATATTGCAGAAAAAGAAAATACATCAAACATAAGAAATATCTGTGATTTATTATTAGGTGTTGTGGATTTACTTTCTTTTGTTCTTGTGGTTTTACCTCTTTATCCAAACACAATTGATGGTTTTGTTTATTCGGTAAGCTTATTGAATTACAATCAGACCTCAACAATGAATTTAATTGCATATTGGGCTATGTTTGTTGTGCTTTTTACTATTGGTGTTGCGAAAATAATAATGACAAAAACAAAGGCGGAAAAAGGAAGTAGAGTTTTAACTGCAGTTTCAATTACAACAAATGTTTTGATTATTTTGTTCCTTGCCTTAACAAGAGAAGCTTATGCGGTAGTTGTTGCATTTTTACTATTGATAGTAAAAGGCGGAATATTTTTAAAGTATATAAAAGGAAAGTGAGCTTTGACTTAATTTGTTAAGGCTTTCTTAAACAATAATTGAAAGCGTATTTTTTAATAATCTGAAATCTCAAAACCAATTTCATCTTTTTATTTACTAAGCACGTTTTTTGTGTTACACTCAAATTGAAAGAAAAACGGAAGTTGGTGTGGTGTATGACCAAAACAAAAAGATTGCCTGAAAACAGCCCATTTACAAAACATCCTTTTGGAGGACTAACCTCAAATATGTTGCGGTGTATTGCAGTAGTTCTAATGTTAAGTGACCATATCTGGGCTACGTATATGTCCTTTGGCAACTGGATGACATATATTGGCAGAATGGCTTTTCCTATTTTTGCTTTTCAGATTGCAGAGGGCTTTGTGCACACAAAAAACTTTAAAAAATACGCCTTGCGTCTTTTGGGTTTTGCTCTTGTAACAGAGCTTCCTTTTAACCTTTTTTATTCAAGCAGATGGTTTAACCCATATCATCAGAATGTGTTGTTTACACTTTTATTAGGTCTTGTTGCAATTAAGGTTATTGATAATATAAAGAAAAATCATACCCCCAAAAATGTTGCTTTGTCAGCATTATGGCTTGCTCTTATAGCACTTGCATCGGTTATAGGTTTTGTGGATTATGGCTTTTTAGGTATGCTTACTGTTGTTATGTTCTACCTTTTCAGAGATTTTCCTTTTGCATGGGCGGCACAGCTTCTGGGTATGGTAGCAATAAACATAATTTTCTTTGAAGGTCAGGTAATTCCCTTTGAATTTTGGGGTAAGCACATAGAAATTCCAACCCAGGCGTTTGCGGTATTTTCACTTATACCAATCTGGCTTTATGGTGGTAAAAAAGGTGTATCAAACAAATTTTTACAATATGGCTTTTATGCCTTTTACCCCGTACATATGGCTATACTTTATATGATAAAATATTTTGCATGAAATTAAAAACTACAACCACTTCTTGTGTGCAAACATCGTTGAAAAGTTATTTTCAATGTGCTACAATGTGCATATAAGAGGTGGTTTTATGTTCGCAAAAATTTATGATACAGAAATTAAAATTGACTATAATCAGGTCGATGGCTTTAACAGATACCCCTCCGATATAATGGCGGAATATCAGCAAAGTATGGAAGAGGGCCTTGATTTAGAAAAAAGCAAGGATTTATTTGAATCTGTTGCTAAAATGAAGCCGGGCGAAATGAAAAGTCGTATGAGCGATTTGATTTTTGAAACTGTTATAAATTCAAAAATAAGAGCCGATTATAAATATAATGAGCCCAATAAATTAAAGGAAATAAAGGCATTAAGAAAACCTTATGAAGTTGAAGGTGTTATGCCAGATGAGAAATCTTTGCGTAAAAAGATTCTGGGTGCCTGGACTGGAAGGGCTTGCGGTTGCCTTTTGGGAAAGCCTGTTGAGGGTATAAGAAGCGATGAGCTTATTTCTCTTTTGAAAGAAACCGGAAATTACCCTATGCACCGATATATTCTTTCAACAGATATTACAGATGAGATTTGCTCACATTACAAATTTTTCCTTAAAAACAAGACTTATGGTGATAATGTTGACGGAATGCCCGTAGATGATGATACCAACTATGTTGTTCTTGCACAGAAAATTATTGAAGAGTTTCACAAGGATTTTGAATCTGAGGATGTTGCAAATGCATGGCTTCGCTATCAGTCAATTCACTCTTATTTCACAGCAGAAAGAATTGCATATATTAACTTTATAAATTGCATTGAACCACCCGCATCTGCAATGTATAAAAATGTTTGTCGTGAATGGATTGGTGCACAAATAAGGGGCGACTATTTCGGTTATATTTGCCCCGGTGAACCTGAGGAAGCGGCAAATATGGCATATAATGATGCAAGAATTTCCCACGTTAAAAACGGAATTTACGGCGAAATGTTTGCTTCTGCAATGATTTCTGTTGCCGCAATAACAGATAGCATAGATGATATTATTTTAGGCGGTCTTGCACAGATACCTTCAACATCAAGACTTTTTGAAGCCGCAATGAAAATTTATGATGATTATAAAAACGGAGTTACTCTTGAAGAATGCTTCAATTATATTCATTCGGCTTACGATGAGTATACTGACCACGGCTGGTGCCACACAATTTCAAATGCAATGATTGTTGTGGCGGCACTCCTTTATGGTGAGGGTGATTTTGGAAAATCAATCTGCACTGCTGTCAGTATGGCATTTGACACAGACTGCAATGGTGCAACGGTTGGTTCAATTTTGGGTATGCGTGGTGGCATTGACTGCATTGATGAATGTTGGAAAAAGCCCATAAACGGAAAAATCCACACATCTATTTTTGGTGTGGGAACAGTTGATATTGAAAAAGTAGTTGATAAAACAATGGAGCATATAAATTTATAAAGTCAAAAGAAAATGAAACAGGATGTAAAAAAATTCGCTTTTACATCCTGTTTTTATTATAATGTTATTGTGGTAGTTAATGTTCCACCTTTTTGGGCATAAGGGCTGTAAGCCACAACTTTTACTTTATAATCTCCCTGTGGTAGCTGACCGATATTTGCAGATACATCGTCGTCAGTTGCTCTAACATATTCAGAAATAATTGTTTTTTCATAAACTATTTTTAAATTCTGCGTTACTGTTATTTTATAGTTCTCTGCGGGATAATACCCATTTGCTTCGGGGAAAGTGATAATTGTATTACCATTTTCATCAATATAAGAATTTATTGTAGCTTCGTCGAGGAATTGAGGTGCAGTATCGCGGGCTTTTTGTTGTTGCCAGCTATGTGTTCTGTTTGAAGAGTTACTTAAATCTGTGAAATAATAATCGATATTGTTAAAGAACATTCTGTTTTCAATATCGTAAAGCTTCATACTCACATTTCCTTGAGCATCGCACTCAACAAGCCATGCACCGCCGGAATTACCGGGAGCATCTTCGTCGCCTTCAATATAGTTGAGGTTGCCCATAAATGCAGATAATGAGCCACAACCAACTGCAGTAAAATCACCTTGCCATATGCTTCTGGGGTCACTTGCGGCATAATGGGAGTGACCTGAAAAGTCAACAACCTGAGGATATTTGCTCAAAACATTTCGCAAATCCATATCGCCCCAGTTTACACTACCATAAACAGTAAGGAAGGCGTGGGGATGTTGATATACAAAAATTGGTTTGCTGGGGTCTTCCTGAGTAGCTTTAGCAAGTCTTTCATCAAGCCATTTAATCTTACCGCTGAAAGATTTTCCGTTATCATCATAGGATACACCAATAAAGTGATAACCATTGATAACAACGTCGGTATCAACGTTTTCATTAATATATTTACGGAAAACGTCGTATCCTACACTTGCATCTACATCACGGTAATCAATAAATTCGTGATTACCAAGAATTGTAAGTATTTGTGTATGTTCTCTCTTATTTTTTTCAATGATTTTATTGAATAACTGATATTCTTTTTCAGCACCGCCGCCGGTGAAATCACCTGCAATAACAAAAGCATCAATGTTTTTGTATTCGCAACTATCGGCATATTCGTACATATCATTAAATAAAGTTGCAAATCTTTTGGCTGCTTGTTGTGTTTCGTCGCCATTGAGATGAATATCCGAACAGGCAATGAAACGAAGAATGGGATTGAAATCATCGGGAGTTTTCAGGTCTTCTTCGGGAACTAAACCTCCACCTGTGCCTGTGAAAGCAAAGGTAAAACTAAGAATTGAAGAGAGAAATTTAAAAATAAATTGTGAAAAGAAATTAACCATAATACCGCCTTTTACTATCTAATGTATTTTAAAAATCATTATAACACAATTTTATAAGTGAGAAAAGCCTTTCTTTGGTATTTTCTGCTTTTAAAATCATTGAAAAAGCGTTTGCATTATGTTACTATGAATTTGTATTATTGTGAATCTGCAAATGTAGGAGGGAGAAAGAGTGAGCAGAAAAATTGACGGAATTTTTTTCGAGTTCAGGCATCATAATACTCCTGAGGGTAAATATTGGAACCCAGCTCTTGAGTAATTTAAGGCTGAAGACTGGCGAAGAAAAGTCAGAGAAATTTCCGAATTGGGAATGGAATATATAGTTGTTATGGCAACTGCTCTTTATGAAAAATGTTATTTTAAATCATCCGTTTATCCCTTTGCTCAAATTCCTTGCTCCGACCCGATTGAAGAATTGTTTTCAGAAGCAGATATATGCGGTGTTAAGGTTTTTTTAGGTAATGGATTTTATGGTGATTGGAGAAAAGCAGACCATAATATAAAAAGTAAAGAGGCTATTGATCGTTCTTTCAGGGCTATGGAGGAGTAAACTGCACTTTATAGCCATCACAAAAGCTTTTATGGTTGGTATTTTCCGGATGAAACCTGCATAATTCTCAACTATTCAAAGGATTTTATGAAATATGTAAATCTTTGCTCTGCCCGTTGCCATGAGTTGACACCTGATAAAAAAACTCTTATCGCTCCTTATGGAACGAATTTAGTTCGTGCAAATGACAGGTTTATACGTACCCTTGCGGAGCTTGATGTGGATTTTGTTGCATATCAGGATGAAGTTGGTGTAAGAAAGACAAAGGTTGATAAAACAAAACGGATTTTTGAGAAATTAAAGCTTGCTCACGATAAAGCAGGTCGTTCGGAGCTTTGGGCGGATATTGAGCTTTTTGATTTTGAGGGCATAGTTTATAACAGTGCATTGATTCCTGCAGATTTTGCAAGAATAAAAAAGCAAATTGAAAATGTTGAGCATTATGTTGAAAAATATTAGGTTATCAGTTTTTAGGACTTATGAATCCGTCTGATTCTACAGCTTTTGCAGGTCATGAAAATTCTGCAAAGTTTTATGAAGACTATAAAAAATATATGGAAGAGTTAAAATGAAGAATGGTAAGATAATTATAATTATATCAACAGGGGTTGCCATACTTGTTGCGGGGATTTTATGTAAACAAGAATTTTTCCTGATGATACCGTTATTTGTTTCCCTTTTTGTTATGGCGTTTCAGTCAGAGGCAAACAGGGTAGGCCCATTGATAGGTTCAATAAATTCACTCATCTATACGGCGGCGTATATTTATATGGGAGTGTATGCTTCTGCTGCATCAGCAATTCTTTTCAGTTTTCCTATTCAACTGATGACATTTTTCCGTTGGAAGAAAAATGCTTATAAGAAAACCGCTGTTTTCAGAAAAATGACAACAAAAATGAGAATAATATGGAGCATAGCATTTCTTGTTGCTTGGGGAATAATTGCAGGGGTGTTTATGCACCTGGATTACGAATATGCAATTTTAGACAGTTGTACGCTTCTTTTTGGGTTTGTTATACCCGTTCTCACAATGTTGGCTTACATCGAATATACATATCTTTGGATTGTTCAATGTGTTCTTGGTGTGTTCTTAAACATTCAGATGGTTGCAAACGACTATAAAGAAACAACATATCTTATATACGGAATTTATGCTTTGTACTGCGTAATTGGTGCATTTATAAACGTTCAGAAATTTTATAAAGAACAGCAGAAAAATTTAGTAGGTGAAAAATGTGGAGAATCTGAATAATAAAGATATATTAGAAATAATTTTTATTCGTCACGCAGAAACGAACTATACAGATATCGGTGATCGCGATAATTGCGATGGTGAATTGACCGAATTTGGTGAAAAACAATGCGACATATTAGGAGAAAAGCTGAAAGATGTGGAGATAGATGGCTTCATTTCAAGCTCACTCCTCAGAGCATTTAAAACCGCAACGGGTGTTTGCAAGGCAAAAGCGGATAATCCTGTTCTTCATATATGCCCCGAACTTATTGAATGTGGTTGCACACCGGGTTACTTTGGCTGCAGTGAAGAATATTTGCAGAAATATTATAAAAACACAAAAATGTGCGAAAAGCTTTTCGGAACTGAAAAATATGAATTTGGTTGCGAAGCTGTTGAAGATAATAATCTTCGTGCACAAAAGGTTATTGAATATATAAAAGAAAATTATACATACGGCAACAGAGTTGCGGTTTTCAGCCACCACGGAATGCTTGAATACCTTATTCCTACTGCTTTAGGCTTGGAAACAAGGAAATTCTTCTTCTCCCTGGATAATATTTCAATAACTGTTGTGCAATATACACGAGATGGTGTTTGTATTTTAAAAGAAGTTAATAAATAAAAGAAAATGGCTACTTGTTCAAAAATGAGCAAGTAGCCATAATTTTTTTACTTATGATTTTTTATGTAGTATTTATAGAATTTTACGCAATCTGCAACTTCCTTAACACCGATGCTTTCGTTAGCTGCGTGCATTGCTGCAAGCTGTTCGTTACTCATTTTGATGGGACAGAAACGCAAGCAGTTATCTGCAACAGCTTCGTAATGACGGCAGTCAGTTCCGCCTGTCATAAGGTAGGGGATAACACTTGCATCCGGGTAACATTCGTTAAGGCATTTTTTAAGATAACCATATTCTTCGCCATTATAATCCACGGAGTTTGAAGCGTTTCTTGCATGAATAATTTCAAATTCAAGGTCGTATTTATCAGCATATTTTTTAAGAACTGCAAGGGATTCTTCAACATTCTGGTGAGGAGAAGTTCTGAGGTTACAAACAACATAAGCCTCTGAAGGAATAACGTTTGGTGTTTGTGAGCCCTCTGCCATTGTGCAACAGAATGTTGTTCTAACAAAAGCATTACACATAGGTGAAACCATAGGAAGAACCTTTGTAAGTAAACCCTTGAACAACCACATATTGCCAAGAACCATTCTGAGAGGGAAGCCTAAATATGGAGCTGCCTGATCAAGCATTGCATAAACTGCACCTGAAATTTCTGCTTTAAAGGGCTTGTCTTTTTCAACGTCTGCAACAAACTTTGCAAGTCTTGCCATAGGAGTATTGCTTCTGGGAGTGGAGGAGTGACCGCCCTTACCTTTAGCAATAACCTTAAGGTCTATATAGCCTTTTTCAAGAAGACCTATTGCCGCACACCAACCGTTCATAGTGGGGAGTTGGTCTTTAAGAATTGCACCGCCCTCATCCATTGCAACATCAAGGTGAACGCCTTTGGATTTTAAGTAGTTAACAAGCTTGGGAGCACCATCACCTGAAATTTCTTCATCAACTGCAGTTGCAAGGTATATATCACAGGGAGGCTCAAAGCCCTCTGCAAGCAATTCTTCAATAGCCTGAAATTCTGAAAATACAGTTGATTTGCAGTCCATAGCACCTCTGCCGTGAATATTGCCGTCAGCAATTTCGCCTGAGAAGGGGTCGCGCTCCCAGTTAGGCTCATCAGCGGTAACAACATCCTGATGTCCCATAAGCAAAAGACCATTTCTTTTGGAGTCTTTACCAGGCCAACGGAAAAGAAGATTGCCTTCAATTTCGGTGCATTCAAGCTTTGAGAAAATAAGGGGGAAATTGTTCTTCATAACCTCATGGAGTTTATAGAACTCGGAAAGGTCAGTGTTTCCTCTTAAAGAGATTGTGGGCACTTTAACCATTTCAGAAAGCTTTTGTGCATAGTCCTGTGCCTCTTTCTCTGTAGGGTTGATTGCAGGTGCCTTTGTGTTGGGCTTTGCCTTGATTTTTACCGCTTTGATTGCAGAAATTACAAGTAAAAGCACAAAAATTGCAAGAATAGCCAGCAATGCAAATCCAATATACTTCATTTTATCAAATCCTTTCGGTTTTTAACTTCCATAATTATACTACTTATTTTAAAATAAGTAAAGAAGCTATAGTTGTTTTTGTGTTTGTAGGGTGCTATAATGTAGCCGTATACAGGCAATAGGAGGAAAATTTATGAAGAAAAAGATAATAATCGCAGTTTGCAGTATTATTTTGATTTCAGCAATTGTTCTGGGGGCAATTATTATTCCTCATATACCTATGGGTGAAAAATTGGATATAAATAAATTCGCCCTGACATTTGAAGATGATTTTGAGAGTGAGCTTGACAGAACAGTATGGTCGGGTCACTATCAGTATGGCGAAAAAACGGAAGCGAGAAAGGGCAGCTTCTGGAATCAGTATCTTGCATATACGGAAGCTGGCAACCTTATTATTCCCGTAAAATATCTTGAAGACGGAATGGGTGAAGCGGGTGCAGGCTGGTACAGTGCAGGTATTGACACAGATGCAGATTCACCCAACGGCTTCAGTCAGAAATTCGGTTATTTTGAATGCCGTTGTATTTTGCCAAAAGGTACAGATATATGGAGTGCCTTCTGGCTTATGAACGAAGGTGTTTATAACGAGGATGGCTCAGGAAAAGACGGTGCAGAAATTGATATTTTTGAAAGCGATTGCTATGGAGATTTTCTTCCGAACAGCATAACAAGTAACTTGCATATTGATGGTTACGGTGATGCTCACCAGATGCTTGGAGCACAAAAGTTTTTAACGGGCAACAACCCTTATGAAGAATTTAATACTTACGGACTTGAATGGAATGAGAAAGAGTACATTTTCTATATAAACGGAGTAGAAACTTTCAGAAGCGACTTTGGCGGAGTAAGTCAGAATGAAGAATATCTTATTCTTTCTGTTGAAATGAAGGGTGAAAACGGTATTCCGTCGGAAAGAGAAAATGTGATGAGAGAAGAAGCGAAGTTTATAGTTGATTATGTAAAGGTTTATCAGTATAAATAAGTGATTTTCTTGACAAAATATGTAATTTTATTGTAGGATTAACATAGGAAATTTTGAAAGGAATGAAAATATGAAAAAGCTAGTATCAATTTTATTGGCAATTGTGATGATTTTTACAATTACAGTACCCGCTTTTGCGGCAGAGAGTGCTTCTGCAACACAAAACTCTTATGATGGTAATCCTGTTATTATTGTAAGAGGTATTGATTTTGCAGGTCTTAGTTATGAAAATGGCGAAAAAGCACTTAATGTGAGTGCAGGTACAATAATTTCTGCTTTGTTCGATGGTCTTTTCGGAATGCTTAATCTTAAAGACAGACATTCTGTTATTGATACCGCATTTTTGGCAGCCAAAGAAATTTTTGAGCCTATTGCTTGTGATAAGGAAGGGAATTCTATTCAGGAAGTTTCTATGAAACAATATCCAAAATCAATGGCAAATTATCCTGAATTTGTTGCAAATCTTCCCGATGGTGCTGAAGAAGGTATTGTTAAAACTGCAATTGAAAAATATGGTGCAGAAAACACATATTTCTTTACATACGACTGGAGAAAAACTCCTGAACAAATTGCAGATGAGCTTCACGGCTTTGTTGAAACCGCAAAAAAAGATAGTGGCAAAGAAAAGGTAAACATTATCTGTGCTTCTATGGGTGGTATGGTTACAACTGCATATTTCTATTATTACGGAAATCAGAATGTTGAATCTGCGGTTTTTCTTTCAGGTGCACAAAACGGTACTTATGTATGCGGCGATGCTCTTAATGGCAGAATCGTTTTTGATGGCGATGTTCTTGTTAGATTTATAAATGATGCAACAGATGATAATATATTCCTTAAGATTTTTATTGGTGTATTTCATTCAATAGGCGTTATTGATTTTATTGCAAGCATCACCAATTCCATAGTTTCTTCAAGCTTTGACAGAGGCAATGATTTAATGCTCCGTGATAGTCTTGGTGCTTTTTGTGGCTTCTGGGCTCTTTGTCCTGATGCAGATTTTGAAAGTGGTGTAGAAAATATTTTCAGCGGTCACGAGGAAGAATATCATGTTCTCCTTGAAAAAATTTCCGGTGTGAAAGAATTCGTTTTCAGTACAGAAGAAACTCTTAAAGGTGCAATGGATGATGGTGTAAAAATTTCTTTTGTATCCAACTACAACTCAGGTCTTGTTCCTGTATATGAAAGAGCAAATCTTAATGGTGACAATGTTCTTGAAAGTGAGCTTACTTCAAACTTTGCAACAATTGCACCCTTGGGCGAAACACTTTCAGAGGAATATCTTGCAACTGTAGATAGCAGATATGTTTCTGCTGATAAGGTTATTGATGCTTCAACTGCAGTGTTTAAGGATAATACTTGGTTTGTGAAGGATGCTCCTCACGTTGCGGCAGACTACAACACAGGCTTCAGTGCTTTCACATTTACTCTTTTAGAGAGTGAAGCTCAACCTAATATTGATATGTTCGAGGAATATCCCCAGTTTATGATTGCGGATGAAAACCTTGCTCTTTCACCTCTTAAATAATTAAAGGATTTGTTTTATGGAAATTTTATCTTACATATTAAGCCTTTCGGGTTTGGCTTCAATGATTATTGCCTCTTTAATTAAGGGCGAAAAAATGAAGAAAATTCTTTTCTTTGTTTTCTGCGGGAATGTGCTTGTTGCAACAAGTTACCTTGTTGGCGGTAGCGGTTTTAATGGTGCGGCTTCCTGCTATATCGGCGGTATTCAGGCAATAATCAACTATTTCTTTGATTCTAAAAATAAACCCTTACCCAAATGGTTAGTTGCAATATATGCTCTTGCATTTATTGTTTGCAATTTTGTGGTTGGAGGATTCAAACCTCTTGTTATTCTTGCAATAGTTGCTTCTCTTACCTTTGTTATGTGCATTGGTCAGACAAGTGGTGCCAAATACCGTTTCTGGACAATTATTAACATTGGTTTATGGTGTTTATATGATATTCTTTCAGAATCTTACAGTGCTCTTATAACTCATGTAGTTCTTCTTGTATTTACTATCGTTGGTATGATAGCACACGACAGAAAGAAAAAAGATAAGGCATAAAATTAACCGTCTTGGATTTTTCCAAGACGGTTAGTTTTATATATTAGAAAGATGCTCCGTATTATTTATGTAATCAAAAACTACATCACCGTAAGGGTTTGTACCTTTTCTGTAAAAAATTACACGGGTTATGCCAGTGTTAGCAAAGTTTATATCGTAAAAAGGTGTTTCAGCGGTAAATCCCATTATGGAAAATACAATAAATGTTAAAAATGCCGCGTGACACACAAGTGCAATTTTTTCGCCATTGTTAAAGTTTTCTTTAAGATGCTCTAAAATAAATTTCGCTCTTCTGAAAAGACCTGCATCGTCTTTATTGTCTGAGGGGATAAGGAGAGGGGTGACCGGGTCCAGCTCGGGAGATAAAACTGCTTTATCGTTTATTTGATGAATTGTTTCCAAGGTTGTTTTATATTCTGCACTTAAACCTGCCTCTGCTAAATGAGGGAAGATATATAAAGGTTTTTCTTTGGGTTGTTCTTTAAGAATTTCCGTTGCAGTTCTTACCGCCCTGAGAAGTCCGCTTGAATATACTCTGTCAAAATCAATGTTTGATAAATGCTTTCCTGCAAGTTGGGCTTGTTTTACGCCTTTTTCGGTTAAAATGGGGTCATGTTGCTCTTGGGGTGTTAAATCTTTTTTATCATAGCCAACATTTCCCTGACTTTGTCCGTGGCGGATTAAATACAATTCAAGCTCGACAATTGGTTTTTGCTTTTCCATAGTAACCCTCCAAAGCTATATCGGTGAGATTATAATGATTATAGTTTTTTATAAGATATATGTCAAATTGTTTTTGGTTTTCATTGAAAAGAAAAACGCGAAGTGCTATAATAAAATAAATACTATTTATCAGGTGATAAAATGGAAAGTAAAGCAATAATCGCTCTTTCAGGAAAGGGCGGAGTGGGAAAAACTTCAATTTCTGCTGCAATTGTAAAGCTTCTTGTTGAAGCTTACCCCGATAAAAGAATTCTTGCAATTGATGCAGACCCTGCGGTAGGTCTTTCAACTGCTTTGGGTATAGAGGTTAAAACTACTATTGATGATATAAGAAAAGAAATTGTAGAAACTGTTGAGGATGGCGAGGTTAAAGCCGCCATTGAGCTTTTGGGTGAGGCAAGATACAAAATTTTCGATGCTCTTGTTGAAACTGACGGCTTTGCATTTATCGCCGTTGGCAGACCCGAAAGTGCAGGTTGCTATTGCAAAATCAACACCTATTTAAAAGAGGTTATCAGTATTCTTTCTCAGGAGTTTGATTATGTTGTAATTGACGGCGAAGCAGGAATAGAGCAAATTAACCGCAGAGTTATGGAAAAGGTGTCACATCTTCTTCTCATAAGTGATGCTTCAAAGAAAGGTACACAGGTTATTTCTACAATAAAAAGCGTTGCAGATGAGCTTGTTATGTATAAAAAAATCGGAGCAATTATAAACAGGCTTCCGGATGAAAGCGTTATTGAGCATATAAACACAAACGGCATCCCCGTTCTTTCATATATTGAAAACGACAGTAATTTAGCAATATACGATATTGAAGGGAAGAATATTATCTCTCTTCCTGAAGATTCAAATGTAGTTATGGGTGCAAGAAAAGCACTTACAGAAATGGGAATTTTATAATAAGGAGTAGGGTATGAAAGACTTAAAACATCTTTACGAATTTGAAAATCTTTTGCAAGAGGCGAATAATGACCTTGTAAAAAAAGCAAAAGAAGATGGCGGAATTGCTTTGGGTTATACCTGTTATCATATTCCTGAGGTGCTTCTTAACTGTGGCGATTGCTTCTCAGTAAGACTTCGTGCTCCCAGAACAGGCTCAATGGATATTGCAACTTATTATATGAGCAATTTTCTTTGCGGTTATTCAAAGGCAATTCTTGAAAGAGCTATTGAGGGCGGTTACAATTTCCTTAATGCTTTGCTTTCTTCGGAAACTTGCTCAGAAATGAACAGAGCTGCAGAGCATTTTGAGCTTCTTGATTTAGTTCCCAATGATAAATTTTTCCTTACTTTTCTTGATGCTCCATTTAAAATTGAAGAACATACAGTAAAACACTATGTAAAACAGACCAGGCTTAAAATTCTTGATAAATTAACAGAGGTTTACGGTGTTGATACCTCTGACGAGGCACTTTTAAAAGCTGTTGAAGAGCATAATGAGGTTTGCCGTATTATGACCGAAATCGGTAATTACAGAAAAGAAGAAAATCCTCGCATAACAGGTTATGAATATCACATTTTGAACCTTATTACATATTGTTGTCCCAAATCTTTGATTCTTCCTGCTCTTCGAGAAACTGCAGAAGAGCTTAAAACAAGAGAGCCCGACCAGAAGAAAAATTATAGAGCCAAAATTGTTGTGGTTGGTTCAGAAATGGATGACCCTGATTTTACTGCTCTTATTGAGGATAGCGGAGCTCTTGTTGTTGCGGACAGATATTGCTTCGGTGCTTTACCCGGCAGGCAGGAAATTATTATTGATAAAAACAAAGATATTCTTACACAGATTTGTCTTCATTACCTTAAAACGAGTCAATGTCCTCGTTTTATGAGTCACGAAAAAGTGCAGGAAAGACGAGATTATGTAAAGCAACTTGTGGATGAATATAATGCCGATGGTGTTATGTATGAGCAGCTTAAATTCTGCGAATATTGGGGCTATGAAAGAGCACTGGCATCTTATGTGATGAATGGTGATTATGGTGTGCCAACTGCTGCAGTTGACCGCCAATATACCGCTTCTGCATCTGGTCAGCTTCGTACGAGAGTTCAGGCTTTTGTTGAAAGCCTTGAAATTAAGAAAATCCAAAAAGCAAAGGAGATGAGCAACAAATGAAAAACTATGGTAAGCTTTATAAAGAGCATACTGCCATACTTAAGCACAGAGAATGGCGAGGCTTAAAAGATACAATGTATGATTATTACAGATGGCTCATCACCTGGAAAGATATGATAAAAATGGTGCTTAAAGCACCCATATCAACAGTTAAAGGCTTATGGAGATATCGTTGGATGGCTTCCTATCTTTCTGCTCCTTCCTTTGTTGACAGACACGTGGCGGGTCTTCGTGGACCTCAGCTTCGTATGGCACACCTTCATTACAATATGATTGTTAAGCATACAACAAAGCTTATAAACATTTCCTTCAGAGCGGACGAGAAAATCAATCCAAATAATAAGCTTTCAAAAAGAATTGTGCTTATGGATGAAATTGTACCCAACGAGATTTTTACAGGATTTCCTAATTTAATTCCTATGCCATTGCAGACATTACCCATTTTCCTCTCTTCAATGGTTGACCAGCAAATTACCCCACCTTATCTTGAGGTTACCGAAAGCTTCGGTGTTCCTGCTGATGTTTGTCCTCTTCCCAGTGCGGAGGCAGGTGTGGCTATTGAGGACGATTATCCCAAAATGGGTTGTTGTATGATTGGCACGAATATGCCTTGCGATGGTTCAATAATGAACTCCTCGTTCCTTGACAGAAGACTTAATCTTCCCACTCATTGTTTTGGCGTTCCGCTTCGTTATGATGGTGAAGATGTTCAGGAATATGCGGTTGACGAATTAAAAGCACTTATCAAATTCATTGAAGAACAGACAGGTGAGAAATTCGATTGGGATGCTTATTTCAAGAGAATGAAGCAGTATAATAAACAGCTTGAATATGAACGTCAGAAATGGGATATAAATAAAACTCCCTATCCTCAGATGACAGGTGCTTGCTTCTGGCTTTACAGAATTTTCTATTTTAACCTTTCGGGCGGTTCAAATGAAAAGTTCCTTAAGATTGATGAGAAAGTTAACAAAATAATGATGAAAGCATATGAGAAGAAAACTCCCGTATCAAAGGAAATGCGTCATCGTGCAGTTGTTTGGTCCTGCCCTGCAAACTATTATACAAGCTTTGCAAACTGGCTTGAAAACTGCTGGGGTATGAATGTTGTTATGGATATGGAAACAATGATTTCCTATCTTGAAATTGATACAGAAGATAAAGAACAGTCCCTTAAAGATTTAGCAAAAACCTACCAACGCTCCATTATGCGTAAGCATACAAAGGGCGGTTATCGTAATGTTGTTGATGAGCTCTGGAGAATTGTTGAAGAATATAATGCGGATACTGTTATTATGTATGACCAGATTTCTTGTAAAGGTATGGATGGTCTTGCAGGCATATTTGATGACCAGGCAAGAGAAAGAGATATAAACTTTATCTGGGTTAAGCAGGACCTTATGGACCCGAGAACAATTTCAAGACGAGATATGAGAGAGCAGGTTAATAAATATATGCAGACAGTTTTGCAGGAAGAGCCTCTTGATGAAACACTTCTTGATTTTGAAGACGATTTAGCGTGGTAAGGAGAAGATACACTATGAAATATTTTGGCGGATGCGATGTAGGTTCTACATATACAAAATGCGTTATTCTTGATGAAAACGGCAAAATGGTGGCAAATGTAACAAACAGAAGCAAAATAAATCCCGTTGCAAGTGCAGAAATTGCTTTGGGCGATGCGATAGCACAGGTTGACGGCTTAAATTCTGCAGAAGAATTAAGTTACCTTATCGGCACAGGCTACGGAAGAAACAAAGTTCCCTTTGCAGATGAAAACATATCTGAAATAAGCTGTCACGCTATGGGTGTTCACGTAACAAACCCCGAAGTTAAGGCGATTATTGATATCGGCGGTCAGGATGTTAAGGGCATTTCCATTGATACTGATGGTACAGTTAAAAACTTTGCTATGAATGATAAATGTGCTGCAGGCACAGGCAGATTCTATGAAGCTATGGCAAATGCTTTTGAAATGACTCTTCCTGAGTTTTCAAAGCTTTCATTGGAAGCAAAAAATACTATTCCGATTACAGCTCAGTGCACAGTTTTTGCAGAAAGCGAAGTTATTTCTCTTGTTGGTGAAGGCAAGCCTATGGATGAAATTGCCGCAGGTATTCAGCTTGCAGTTGCAAAGCGTTGCTTTGTTATGGCGAAAAAAGCAGGTGCAACAGACAGCATCACTCTTACAGGCGGTTGTGCTAAAAATGACGGACTTAAAAAAGCAATTGAAAAAGTTTTGAAGATCAAGGTTGTTGAGCTTTCAACAGACCCTCAGCTTATGGGTGCTTTAGGTGCGGCAGAATATGCTCGTCAGAAAGGATTAGCAAAGTAAAATGGAGATATTTTTAATTGTTTTAGCAGTAATTGTTGCTCTTTTCCTTATTACCTTTGCAATTTATTGGTTTAACCTTGATATGAAGCTTGTACGCAAGGTTTACGATTTATTGGGTAAGCATTACGACAATATGAAAAGAGATAAAAAGCTGTAATGGAAATTTTTGATTCTTTAATTAAAGAGGTTTCTGAAATAACAGAGCCCCATTCCAAAACAGAATATTCCTATCAAAAAGAAAATTCTTGGGTAGATGTGGGGCATAATCAGGTAATTCTTCAAAAAGAAACACTTTTTGAGCTTGATGGGGTGGGTTTTAACCTTTTAACATCATCTCATATCACAGATTGTGTTGTTGTTATCGGCAAAGATTTGCAGGATTTAAAGGAAAACTCAAAATTTGCCCGTATTTGTTTTATTGAATTTTGCGAGGCGGAAGATACTCAGAAAACATATAACCTTATAAGAAAAATTGAATATACAAAATATCACTTTTTCCCAGATGGGTATATGATAAGAACTTCTTCGAGAGCTCATAAGGAAAGTGTTCGCGTTTCAAAAACTGCGGTGAAAAATGGTGTCAGTTTTCAGAAAATCGGCAATCTTCTTATAAATAAATATAAGGAAAATCCTGCAGTTAAGGGAGTTAAGGTTGTTTTTGTAACAGAAAACTCGGTTGATTTTTCAAAACTTGAAAGTCTTTCAAAAAAGAATAACGAAATCACTGAAACTCTCAATCAAGTTATGAATAATCTGACCTTTGACTGCGATACCTGTAATCTTAAAGCAATTTGCGATGAGGTTGAGGGTATGAGAGAGTTACACTTTAAAAACTCTATGGGAAAATAAAATATGGAAAAGAAAGATGTTATAGATTTTTTCGATAATCTTGCAGAGGGTTGGGATGCAGAGCAAATCCCAAAGGATGCAATTATTGAAAAAATCTTAGATAACGGGGGAGTAGAACCCTGCAAAGATATTCTGGATATCGCCTGCGGAACAGGAACTTTATTTCCATTCTATTCAAGACGGAATGTAAAGTCTGTCACAGGAATTGATATTTCACCCCAAATGGTGAAAATAGGAAAACAAAAATTCCCCGAAGCAAAAATGATTTGTAGTGATGCAGAAGAATACCATTTTGACGCGTCTTTTGATATTATAATGATTTATAATGCTTTTCCACATTTTCCAAATCCCGAAAAGCTTATAAAAAATCTTACTAGGTATCTCAAAGAAAACGGCAGAATTTCTGTTGCTCATTCAATGAGCAGAGAAGAAATACAAAGCCGTCATAAAAAAAGAGCATCAAATGTATCTCTTGAACTGCCCACCGCAGAGGCTTTAGCAGAAATGCTCAAACCATATTTTGATATTGATATAGTAATTTCTGACGATGAAATGTATCAAGTGTCGGGAATTAAGAGATAATAAATTAAGAGCTAATAAAGAAAAAGCCTTTTCCATTGATTGACAATGAAAAGGGCTTGTGTTAATATAAAATTTGTAAATTTATGGGGTCACGCCCTATTAGGAAAGGTTGTTTTTTATGCAGAAAAAAATTGAAAACATCATCAACCTTATTAAAGAAAAAGACATTAAAATGGTTGACTTTAAAATGGTTGATATTAACGGTCAATACCGCCACGTTACAATCCCTGCGGAAAATTTCTCTGAGGATACAATGAAAAGCGGTATAGGCTTTGATGCTTCAAACTATGGTTATGCAGTTGTTGAAAAGAGCGATATGGTGTTCATTCCCGATCCCGACACAGCTGTTATTGACCCCTTCTGTTCTATTCCTACATTATCAATGACAGGTAATGCTATGATTATTGATAACCCTCAGAACAGACCCTTGGCTCAGTACCCCAGAAATATAGTTCTTGCAGCAGAAAAATATATGGCAGATTGTGGCGTTGCAGATACAATGCTCGTTCTTCCTGAATTTGAATTCTATCTCTTTGACCAAGTGGGCTGGAATGTTAGCCCTGACAATATAAGCGCAAGTGTTAATGCTAAGCAGTCTTATTTGAATAGTGATATTTCAGGTGATGGCGTTATCGTTCCCAAGCAGAAAAACTATCACATCGCAAAACCCTTTGACGTTACTTACGAATGTCGTAGCGAAATGTGTATGCATATGGCAGATGCAGGTATTGAAATCAACTACCATCATCCCGAGGTTGCCGCATCAGGTCAGTTTGAAATTGAACCTCAGCTCGGCAAAATGTCAACAATGGCAGATGCTACAATGTGGATAAAATACATTATCCGCAACACCGCTCTTAAATACGGCAAAACTGCTACATTTATGCCTAAACCCATTTATGGTGAAGCTGGTAGCGGTATGCACGTGCATATGCTTCTTCTTAAAGACGGCAAACCTGTTTTCTCTGACGATAACGGTTATGCAAATCTTAGCGAAACCGCACATTACTTTATGGGTGGTCTTCTTAAGCATATAAGCTCACTCTGTGCTCTTACAAACCCCAGCACAAACTCATTCAAACGCTTGATTCCCGGCTTTGAAGCACCTGTTACAGTTGGTTACGCAACTTCAAACCGTAGTGCAGTTATCCGTATTCCTGCATACGCTAAAGCTCCTGAAAAACGTCGTTTTGAGCTTCGTAACCCCGATGCTACTTGCAACCCCTATTTCTGCTTTGCAGCTATTCTTATGGCAGGTCTTGACGGTGTTAAAAATAAAATTGATCCTCACGCAAACGGTTGGGGACCCTATGACTTCAACCTTTTCAATCTTCCTGAAGAGGAAAAGGCAAAGCTTCAGGGCTTACCCACAACTCTTGATGAGGCTCTCAACGCTCTTGAAAGTGACCACGATTACCTTACTGCAGGTGGCGTATTCCCCGAAGAGCTTATCAAAAACTTTATCAAATCAAAACGTGCTGAGCTTGCTGAAATGGCAAAAATTCCCACACCTGCTGAATTTGAAAAGTATTACAACCTTTAATAAAATAAAAATCACCTGCCGAAAAGGGCAGGTGATTTTTTCGTAGCTTTTTTGCGGTGAGTGGCAGAAGTTTTTGATTCAACTTCTGATTACGGCACCGTTTTCTGTTAATATTTTTTGCAATTCTTTAACGTCAATATTTCGAATGTTTCCGTCTAAACCAACGGCAAGTGCAGCGGCAGTTCCTGCTGCTTGGCCTGTTATGAAACAACAGGGCATAACGCGGACAGAGGATTGCATAGAGCGGTCGGTGGAAATGCATCTTCCTGCAATCAATAAATTGCGGAAGCCTTTAACAGTAAGAGAGCGATATGGAATACCATAGCTTTCGCCGTTTTCGTAGCGTAGACTGTAAAATTTCTTTTTGTATTCTTCGTATCCATCATTTGTGTTTTTCCCCGAATGAATATCAACAGGGTAGCAGTATCTGCCGATTTCATCAGGGAATGTTGCACGGGCGAGAAAATCTTCAACATTAAGAACATAATCTCCCGTTATACGCCGTGTTTCGCGGATTCCTATATATGAAGCGCTGTTGACAAGTTCGGCATTTTCATAACCTGAAAGGTATTCTTTGTAATATTTTCTGTATTCGAGAAGTTGTTTTCTGCCCAATACCATTGATTTTGAAAGTGAATCATATTCAGTACCATCAACATCATAAATATGACCTGCATTTGAGCCACCGAGAGTTGAGCTTATTTGCCACATTCCCGGAAGATGCCTGTCTTCGTTTGTGAATACTTTGTTTTTAAATGCCTCATCAAGACAACGACTGTCGGGGCGTGTCACGTTGTTCCAGTCAATGCCATTCCAAATTGCACAGAGGGTAGCCGCCATCATTTCGCCAGAGCTGTTCCCTTTTTCGAATTCTGCACCTGAGAGGGCCGCAAGGTCACCGTCGCCGGTGCAATCAATAAATACCTTAGCTTTAACAGCAAAAATTTCGCCTTTTGCGGTGCAAATCGCATATTTTATTTTTCCATTTTCCGTTATAACATCTGAAATTTGTGTAAAAAAGGCAAAATTTATACCGGATTCGGTAATCATTTCATCATAGCAAAGTTTTAAAATCTCAACGGGGATACTGTTGGGGCAATGGTCCTTGTAATCTTCAGGACCATTTTTCTGTATGTAATTGCAAACTCTTTTGGCAAAATTTCCAGCCAGAAAAGTTTCGCCGTCGGTGAATTTCATAAATGCAGGAACCAGTGCATGAACGGCTGCACCGCCAAATGCACCGAAGCTTTCCGCAAGGAAAACTGAGGCGCCGTTTTCTGCAGCGCTTACTGCGGCGGCAATGCCCGCAGGACCGCCACCCCCAACAAAAACATCAACATCATACTTGATTTTAATATCTTTTGAGTAATTTAAAAACATAATAATCACCAGAAAAAATTAGTTTAAAAATAATATATCACCACTTCTCTCAAAATGCAAACAAATTACTTGATTATTGAGATTAACTGTAATATTATTTAGTTGTATGAAATCTTGCAGTTACGAAAAGGAGAATTTTTATGCCTGAAAAAGTTATTCTTATTCTTGTTGATGGTATGCGTCCTGACGGTATGATGCATTGTGGTAACGAATTTGCACAAAAATTAGTTTCAAAAAGTACATATTGCCTTAAAGCACAGACGGTTATGCCCTCTGTTACTCTTCCTTGCCATATGTCACTTTTCCATAGCGTTGACCCTGACCGCCATGGCATTACAACAAATGGCTATGTTCCTCAGGTTCGACCCATAAAAGGTATGTTTGACCAGTTTGATAATTATGATAAAAAATGTGCATTTTTCTATACATGGGAAGAACTTCGTGATTTAAGCCGTCCCGACCATCTTCATACCGCTCTTTGCATAAATCAGCATAAGCAAAGCGATACAGATATTAAAATTACCGATGCGGCAATTAAATATATAAATGAAGAAGCTCCCGATTTCCTTTTCCTTTATCTTGGGGAAACCGATGAGGTTGGCGGTCACGATTGTGGTTGGATGAGTGAGCAGTATATGAAGAGTATTAGCAAGGCTCTTTCTTGTGTTGAAAAGCTGCAGAACAGCATTTCTGAGGATTATACAATCATTCTTCTTGCGGACCACGGCGGCCACGACAGAAGCCACGGTTCAGATATGCCCGAGGATATGACAATCCCGATTTTATTCTGCGGTAAAGCTTTCGAAGAAGGCAAAGAGTTACCCGAGGCATCTATTAAGGATGTTGCGGTTACAATTGCAAAACTTCTTGAAGTTCCCTGTGCAAAAGAATGGGAAGGCGTTGCAAGGGTATAATAAATTAAATATTAAAAACGAGAGGCGTATTTTTTTAATATGATAATAGATTTCCATACTCATGTATTTCCCGAAAGAATTGCAGAAAAAACAATTGAAAAATTAAGCTTTGTTTCAGGTGGGCTTATTCCTCAGACAAACGGCACTTTAGCAGGACTTAAAGATTTAATGAAAGCTGACGGCGTTGATAAAAGCGTTGTACTGGCAATTGCCACCAATGAAAAACAACAGACCGCAGTTAATGATTATATTAAATCCTGCGAAAGTGAAGATATTATTGCTTTCGGGTCTGTTTACCCCCATGCCGGAAATGCCCTTGAAGAGTTGGAACGCATTAAGGAAATGGGACTTAAAGGAATTAAGCTTCATCCCGAGTATCAGCAATTTTTTGTTGACGATGAAAAAATGAAGCCTATATATAAAAAGGCTTCTGAATTAGGTTTTGTTATTTTGTTTCACGCAGGTGTTGATTTCGGTTATCCGCCACCTTACCACGCCACTCCCGAAAGGCTCAGAACTGCATCAAAATGGATTGATTCACCTATGATTTGTGCCCATTGGGGTTCTGCAGGTATGGGTGAGGATGTTTTAAAATACCTTTGTGATACACCTGTGTATTTTGATACTGCTTTCGGCTATGGTGCAATGCCTAAAATCACTGCACAACGTATTCTGGAAAAAAAGGGTGTGGAGAAAGTGCTTTTTGGCTCGGATGCACCCTGGCACGCACCAAGCTGGGATGTGGGAATGATTAAAACTCTTGAACTCACTCCACAGGAAGAAGAACAGATTTTTTCAGGTAATGCTATTAAGCTTTTAAATCTCTGATTGTTAAGTATTTATTAAATTAAAACCCGTAATATTGACTTTGCTTTTTCAGAATGTTAAAATTTTTGTAGAAAACAAACATTTCAAAAAGAAAAGAGTGATATTATGAATAAAAAAAGATTATATAAAAAACAGGATGGCAAAAAAATAGCAGGTGTTTGCGGAGGTATTGCAGAATACCACAATATGGATCCAACATTGATGCGTCTTGCCTGGGCACTTTTCTTCTTTTTAGGTGGTAGCGGACTTTTAGTTTAT
>JAZNHK010000065.1:0-20196 GCA_045576915.1 Acutalibacteraceae bacterium | reverse complement strand
CCCTTAACAACAGCTGTAAGGATTGTTGTAGAACCTGTGGGAACAGGAACACGCTGTGCAGAACCGATGAGTTTGCCGTTAAGCTCGGGGATAACAAGACCGATAGCTTTAGCAGCACCTGTTGAGTTGGGAACGATGTTTGCAGCACCTGCACGAGCTCTTCTCATATCGCCTTTTCTGTGAGGACCATCAAGGATCATCTGGTCACCGGTGTAAGCGTGGATTGTGCTCATGATACCGCTCTGGATGGGTGCATAGTCGTTAAGAGCTTTTGCCATAGGAGCAAGGCAGTTTGTTGTGCAAGATGCAGCAGAAATGATCTGGTCATCAGCTGTAAGAGTATCTTCGTTTACAGAGAAAACGATTGTCTTGAGGTCGTTACCTGCGGGAGCAGAAATAACAACTTTCTTTGCACCAGCGTTGATGTGAGCCATGCTCTTTTCTTTTGAGCAATAGAAACCTGTGCATTCAAGAACAACGTCAACACCGATTTCACCCCAGGGAAGTTCAGCAGCGTTAGCCATTGCGTAGATTTTAAGAGTTTTGCCGTCAACTGTGATTGTACCTGCTTCGTCGTCTGCTTCAACAGTGTGAAGATTTTCGCCGATTCTACCGCAGTAACCGCCCTGAGCTGTGTCATACTTGAGAAGCTGAGCGAGCATAGAGGGCTTTGTAAGGTCGTTGATAGCTACTACATCATAGCCTTCAGCACCGAACATCTGACGGAATGCGAGACGGCCGATACGACCGAAACCGTTAATTGCAACTTTAACTGACATTTGAATTACCTCCAAATATTTTTTGTTAGTTTATTTTTAACCTCTAACATTTTAACATAAAATAGAATAAATGCAAGAACTTTGACATAATTTTAACTTGTATTTTTAAGTTTTGGCATATTGCAAAAAAATATAACAGTAAATCCGTGAAAAATGGTTTAATTTCCAATATATTTTATCAGTTAACAACATTGGTGGGATTTCCGTTAAGGAATGCTTTAACATTTCCTTCAAGGATGCCCATAAGGCGTAGCCTTGTTTCGTATGCCGCCCAGGCAATGTGAGGTGTTATAAAGCAGTTGGGGGCAGAAAGAAGCGGGTTATCGCTTTTGGGTGGCTCTGTGGATAAAACATCCGCACAATAGCAGGAGAGTTTACCTGATTTCAAAGCGTTAGCAACATCCTCTTCATTCGCAACTCCACCACGGGCAGTATTGATAACACAAGCTTTTTCTTTTAGTTTTTCAATAAAATCATTGTTAATAAGACCTGCAGTTTTATCTGTAAGAGGACAATGAACAGTTATAAAGTCGGAATTTTTGAGAACAGTATCCATATCAGTAAAATCAACATCGGGTGCATCGTCTTTTTTCCCTGATGGAGTATAAACCAACACGTTCATACCGAAAGCTTTTGCAATTTCCGAAACTCTTCTTCCGATTTTGCCGAAACCGATAATACCAAGCGTTTTGCCGTCAAGCTCGAATAAAGGCATATTCCAATAGCAAAAGTCCTTGCAGGATTCCCAATCGCCACTTTTAACAGAAGCGGTATATTCACTGACTCTGTTAACAGATTCAAGAATATATGCAAATACCATCTGTGCCACTGCGTTTGTTGAGTATGATGGAATGTTTGATAACGGAATATTCCTTTTACGTAAAGCAACTCCGTCAATCTGATTGTACCCTGTTGCAAGAGTGCCGACAAACTTAAGTCTGGGTAATTGGTCGATGATTTCTTCTGTTAATTTGACTTTGTTAACAATAAGAATATCCGCATCCTTTGCCCTTTCAACAACAAGGTCTTCAGGGGTTCTGTCGTAAACTGTAAGGTCTGTTAAATTACCTATGCAATCCCAGGATAAATCACCGGGGTTTTCTGTGTGTCCGTCAAGAATAACGGCTTTGAGTTTTTCTTTCATAATAATCACCAAAAATATTATACACATTATATACCTTTCTTTCAATGATTATTTTATATTCTCTTGACCTTAGTGGAATATTGTTATAAAATAACTATTGTGTAAAAAACAGAAACGGAGTGAGGCTTTGTCTTTTAAAAACTTAACAAAAGAAGAGAAAAAAAGCAGAAATCTTCGACGTTTGTGTGTGGGTTGCTTTGTTGGTGCGGTTGTTTTGTTTGTTGCTATGATTGTGGTTTCAACACCCCAAATCCAAAGGCAACTTGCCGAAATAAACAATTGGTTTACGCGTATTGAATTGTTTATTGCAAAGTACGATAAATTGGCTGCCGTTGCGGTAATTCTTGCATTTTTTATGCTTAAAACATTAACGGGCTTTATACCGTTTTCAGTTTTGTTTATCGGAACCGGTCTTGTGTTTTCCCCGCCCATAGCGGTTGCGGTTAATATTATCGGTTACAGTATGTTAATCGGCATTAAGTTTTTGTGGGGCAGAAGGTTTGGTGGCGGTGGTTTTCACAGGTTGCTTTTAAGATATGATACGCTTTCAGCTTTTATGGATTTTCACGGCAAGGGAAATAAATGGATGTTGGTTGTTTTACGCTTTGTTCCTGTTGCCCCTGTGGGTACAGTCAGTCGTGCTTATGGTGCAACTGATATGAAGTTTGCTCCATTTATTTTGTTATCTGTTATCGGTTTTTTGCCCAGACTTATTGCGTGGAGTATTGTTGGTTGCAATGTTTTTGACCCGTTTACACCATCTTTCCTTGTTCCGATTATTGTTTTGTTAATAATTAGCGGTATTTCATTACTGCTTCTTGATACTTTATTTAAACTTATCCGAAAGGACGAAAAAAATGAAAAAGAATGATATTTTGACAGATGCTTTTTTAGAAAGACTTGTTACTGTTTACGGGAATGACGAAGCGGCTTTTCAGCAAGAAAGATATGTAAAACTTGCAGAAAATTTTGAAAAAGATTTTTCCGGAAATGCAGATTTACGCTTTTTCTCTGCTCCCGGTAGAACAGAAGTAGGCGGTAACCATACCGACCATAACAATGGTATGGTTCTTGCTGCGGCAATTAACCTTGATGCTGTTGCAGCAGTCAGTGCACGTGATGATGGCATTATCTGTGTTAATTCAGAAGGGTATTCACCCATCACTGTTGATTCCACAGATTTAGAAATCAAGGATGATGAAGAGGGTAAATCAAATGCTCTCATCAGAGGTATCTGTGCTCGTTTCGGTCAGCTTGGTTACAAATATGGTGGTTTTAACGCAAGTGTAACATCCCGTGTTCTTTCAGGCTCAGGACTTTCTTCCTCTGCATCTTACGAGGTTCTTATCGGCACAATTCTTAACTACTTATATAATGATGGTAAAATCAGTGCAGTTGAAATCGCACAGATTTCTCAGTATGCAGAAAATGTTTATTTCAAAAAGCCTTGCGGACTTATGGACCAGACTGCTTGTTCCGTTGGTGGTTTTGTTCAGATAGATTTTGAGGATACAAAAAAACCTGTTATTAACAAGGTTGATTTCGATATTGCAAAGCATGGTTATAATCTTTGCATTGTTGACACAGGCGGAGATCACGCAGACCTTACAGGCGATTATGCTGCAATCCGTCTTGAAATGAATTCTGTTGCGGAATTCTTTGGCAAAAATGTTCTTCGTCAGGTTCCTGAAAGTGATGTTTTTGAAAATATGGGCGAAATCCGTAAAAAAACAGGGGATAGAGCCATTGAAAGAGCAATCCACTTCTATAATGAAAACAAGCGTGTTGTAAGACTTGCAGATGCACTTGCAAAAGGTGATTTTGAGTCCTTTAAAGCAACAATTATTGAAAGTGGTAAATCTTCGTATATGTATAACCAGAACTGCTATACTCTTTCAAATCCTTATTCTCAGCCAGTTGCTCTTGCACTTTGCCTTACAGAAGAGCTTCTCAAGAGCAAAGGTGCATACCGTGTTCACGGTGGTGGCTTTGCGGGTACAATTCAGGCTTTTGTTCCCGTGGAAGAAACCGAGAATTATGTTTCAGCAATGAAGAAAGTTTTCGGTGAAAATTCTTGCTATATTCTTAAGGTAAGAAGCCACGGCGGATGTGAAATATGATTGAGAAAATAACCGACCCTGAGTGTTTGAGCGGCGTATCATCGCCGCTTTTACCTTTGCTATACACAGATTGCGTGTTTTCACAAAATGAAATTGACGGTGCATTTTTGCAGAAAAATGAAAAGGGTGTTGTTCAGAGTATCTTTTCATTAAAAAACGCTTGCGTTAATCTTCATTTGATTAAAACTGAGGGATTGGAAGAGTTAGAAAAGTTTTTCGCTTTTTGTGGTGTTTCTGAGGTTTTGTCAGACAAGCCTTGCGTTTTTTCTTCGCAAGAGAAAAAAGAGTTGTTTCTTTTTAAGCTTGATGGTGAAATGTTTTCTGCAAATGGGTGTACATCAATAAATCAAAAATCAAGCCTTAATGAATACAAAGCGTTATATGATTTGGTTTTTGAGGGTGGAAATAATTTTGAAAATTGGTTTCCGGAATTTTCAAAAAAAATAAATTCCGGCAATGCCTATGCTTCATATTTGGAGGCGGATAATAAAATAGTCAGCGGAGCAATTTCTCCTGCTGTATTTGAAAACACTGCAGTAATTGCAGGCGTGTTCACATCAAATAAATATCGCAAAAAAGGTTATGGAAGTGAATGTGTTAAATCGGTGGTTAAACAACTTTTGAACAACAATGTTTCTGATATATATCTTTGGTGCGAAGAGCAAAACCTGTCTTTTTATAAAAAACTTGCTTTTAAATTTTCAGATAAAATTTACTTCGGAGTGTGTAAGTGATTTATGTCTTTTTTTAATTTTAGTGATGAAATGAACCAAATTTCCGAAAAAGCACTTTTAAAGTGTGGTGAAAAATTTTCGGAAATTGATAAAATTACAGAATTCAATCAACAAAGAGTGTTGAAGGCTTTTATTGACAATGGCGTAAGTGAATCCCATTTCACAGCTTCAACCGGCTACGGCTATGGCGACAGAGGTCGCGAGGTGCTTGATGAAGTTACTGCACAGATTTTCGGTGCGGAGGATGCTCTTATCCGTCATAGCTTTGCCAGTGGTACTCACACCTTAAGCGTTATGCTTTTTGGTGTACTCCGTCCCGGTGATACTGTTCTTTGTGCCACAGGTGTGCCCTACGATACAATCCATTCCGTTATCGGTTTATCGGGTGAGGGTATGGGCTCTTTAAAGGATTTCGGAATAGGCTTTGAAATTGTTGAACTCAAGGAAGATGGTACAGTTGACCTTGATGAATTGAAAAACAAACTCAACGAAAAAAAATATAAAGCGGTTTATATTCAGCGTTCAAGAGGTTATTCTTTAAGACCTACCTTAACATCAATGGAAATCAAAGAAATTACAGATGTTGTAAAATCCAACAGCAAAGCAATTACAATGCTTGATAACTGCTATGGTGAATTTACCGAGTATGAAACACCTGCTGAAATTGGTGTTGATGTTTTTGCGGGCTCGCTTATAAAGAATCCCGGTGGAGGTATTGCAAAATGCGGTGGTTACATAGCGGGTAAAAAGGAGCTTGTTGAGCTTTGTTCATACCGTCTTACAACTCCCGGTATAGGTAAAGAGGTTGGTGCAACACTCGGTAACACAAGAGATATTTTTATGGGGCTTTTCCACGCACCTCATGTAACCGGTGAAGCTCTCAAAACCGCGGTATTTACAGCTGCAGTATTTGAAGAGATGGGCTATTGGGTTTCTCCTACAAGTAGTGAGGTTCGTGCTGATATAATTCAGTGCATAAAGCTTGGCAACAGAGAGAAGCTTATTGCTTTCTGTCAGGGGCTTCAGAGTGGCTCTGTTGTAGACAGCTATGTTGTGCCCGAGCCTTGGGCAATGCCGGGTTATGATAGTGATGTTATTATGGCTGCCGGTGCATTTACCAATGGTTCTTCAATTGAGCTTTCTGCGGATGCACCTTTAAGAGAACCATTTGCAGTATGGCTTCAGGGCGGTCTTAATTTCCATAGTGCAAAAATCGGTGTGCTTTTAGGTGCACAAAGAGTTCTTGGTATTCAATAATTTTTATCACAAATATAAATTTTTTCACTGATTTCTTTGAAAACGGGTGCTCCATCTATTCCACCGGAGCTTCCGTTTTCTTTTAATATACAGATAACGTATCGAGGATTTTCTGCAGGAAAAAATCCCACAAACCAACAGTATTTTATTTCTGTTCCGTCCTCATTATATTGACCACTCTGAGCAGTGGCAGTTTTGGTGCAGGAATTGAACAGAAAGGTATAAGCTGCTTTTCCTGTTCCCGAAAATGTTGTTTCCATCATAGCTTTTTTTATTGTATTGCAGGTTTTCTTTGATAAAATCCTTTTTTCATTGTTTTGGATGCTTGGTGTAAGGCTTCCGTTTGTGTTGATTTCGCCTTTATAAATGTAGGGCGTGTTATATTTTCCTTCATTTGCAATGGTGGCAAAGCAAGCTGCGATTTGTAACGGTGAAGCGGTTAATTTTCCTTGACCAAAAGCAAAATTTCCTATGGCGGCTTCGCTGTTTAATTCTTTTAAATCGGGGAGGGTTCCTGATGGTAAAGTAAATCCGTTTCCTAAATCTATAGTTTTGCCGAAGCCTAAATTTTTTGCGGTATTCAAAAGCTTTTTTGCTCCCGTTCCGGTGCCTGCTTCAATGAAATACGGGTTGCAGGAGAATGCAATTGCGTTGTTGAAGTCGATGCTTCCGTGACCTTCTAATTTGTTGCATTTGAATATATTACCGCTTTTTTCAATGTAACCCTTACAATTGAAATTACTTAATCCGATTCCGTTTTCAAGTGCTGCGGCTGCAGTAACGGGCTTGAAAACAGAACCTACAGGATAACATTCAAAGGCTCTGTTTAAAAAAGGGGAATCTGTTGCATTTAAAAATTGTTCAATATTGTTTCTTTCAAAAATAGGTGTTGATGCACAAGCAAGTATTGCGGAAGTTTTTACATCAAGCACAATTGCGGCACCTTTATCAATGCTTCCGTTTTTTAAAGCTTTTTCAACAATCAACTGAAAATCTTTGTCAAGTGTAAGCATAATCCCACCTTGGGTATAATAGTTGTTGTCACGGGTTTCGATGTTTTCGCTGATCAACATTCTGCCAAGCGCATCTGCAGAATAGGCAACGGATAATGAACCGTTGTATTTTTCTATTTCCTTGTTGTAGTATTTTTCAATACCTGTAACGCCTTTGTTATCTGCATCGGTGTAGCCTAAAATGTGCAATGCAAGGTTGTCTGTATATCTTTCAAAAATGTCGAAGGTTTTTAAATTATCGTTTTCCGTCAGGATTGTTTTATCTTCAAAAATAAAGCTCGTAAAATAACCCTTTAATACAGTTTCCTTTGCATATTTTTTGCCCTTTAATTTGCTTATGATTACGGCATTTTCTGCCGTAGGTCTGGCACAAGCAATTGTTTTTGATTTTTCATTTACAAGCTTTTTACCGTTTCTGTCATATATAGTTCCGCGTTTGTTTCCTAATTCACGCACTCTTATATGAGGTTGTGCAGAAACAAAATCTGCATTTGTTGATATGTTATAAATGCGACCACAAAGCCCAACAAATGAAAGTATTATAATAAGTACTGCAGAAAAAATTCTTTTTTTCAAAAGTCTCGCCTCCAATTTAATTGTTGACAAGATTTTCTTATATATTATAATTGTTGTATAAATATTAAGGAGTTTAAAATGGACGAAAGATTTTCTCGTTCAAGCCGTATTTTAGGCGAGGAACGAATGGAAAAATTAAATAACTGCTCGGTTATTGTTTTTGGCGTAGGCGGTGTTGGCGGGGCAGTTCTGGAAGCCATTGTACGAGGTGGCGTGGGAGCTGTTGCGGTGGTTGACAAAGATACAGTTGATATTACCAACCTTAACCGTCAGATTATTGCAACTAACGATAATATAGGTGAGAAGAAGGTTGATGCGGCAGAAAAACGTGCTTTAAGCATTAACCCAAATATAAAATTTGAAAAATACGATTTGTTTTATTTGCCTGAAACTGCAAATGAAATAGATATTTCAAAATTTGATTTTATTGTTGATGCAATTGATAACGTAAGTGCTAAACTGGAGCTGATTCAAAGGGCAAATGAGCTTGATATTCCGATAATTTCTTCAATGGGGACAGGAAATAAGCTTCATCCTGAGCTTTTTGAAATTTCAGATATAAATAAAACGAGTGTCTGTCCTCTGGCACGTGTAATGAGGCGAGAACTGAAAAACAGAGGCGTTAAGAAATTAACTGTTGTTTATTCCAAGGAAGAACCAATAAAAACAGTTGGTTCTGTTCCGGGCTCTGTTTCCTTTACTCCGCCGGTTGCAGGTTATTTAATGGCTTCTTATGTAATACAGAAACTAATTGATGAGGTGTAATATGAAATTTACAGAATGTGAAAAAGCAGGTTTCGTTGAAGGCTTTGCTCTTGTTAAGGCTTGTGATAAAAAAAGTGCAAAAAACGGAACATTTTATCTTGATATAAAGCTTGGGGATAAGGAAACAGAAATGATTGCAAAGCTTTGGGATTTCAGGGAGGATGTGCATCCGTTTCCCGAGGTTAACACAGTTGTTAAAATCCGCGGTACAATTCAACAATACAACGGTAATGACCAGTTTATTATCCAAAGAATACGTAAAGCGGAGGATAATGAGTTTGACATGGCTGATTATGTAAAATCTTCCGATTACAGCGGTAACGATATGCTTGATTCTATCATTAAACTTGTTAATGATTTTAATGATGAAGAGCTTAAAATAGTTGTACTTTCAATGCTTCGTGATAATCAGGAGAATCTTCTTTTCTTCCCTGCGGCAGAAAAGCTTCACCACGCAATGACAGGAGGTCTTTTGTACCACACTCTTTCAATTGTTCGCTTGGCAGAGTGCATTTGCAGTATTTATCCTTGTATTGACAGAGAGCTTCTTTTATCCGGTGCAATTCTTCACGATATTGCAAAAATGCGTGAATATTCAGTTAACGCTGCAGGTATTGTTGACGGGCATACTTTGGAAGGGATGCTTCTCGGTCATCTCGTTATGGGTGCCGAGGATGTTGGCAGAAAATGTGACGAGTTAGGCATTACACCCGAAAAGAAATATCTTCTTCAGCATATGCTTATTTCTCATCACGGTAAGCTTGAATTTGGTGCAGCGGTAAGACCTTCATTTATTGAGGCGGAGGTACTTTCACAGCTTGACCTTTTTGATGCTAATATGTATGAAATGGCAGAGGCGGTCGGCGGTGTTAAAGCAGGTGAATTTACAGGCAGACTCTGGATGCTTGATAACAGAAAGCTTTATAACCACGGCAGAATTGATGTTGAACCTCAGGCAAACATTATGGATGGAGAATAAAAATGAATTATACGGAAGTTAAAATATATGTAAAAACAGAAGATACCGAAAGAGCATCCAATATTGCGGTTATGGCTGTGCCCTATGGTATCTATATCGAAGATTACAGCGATCTTGTAGAAGCTGCTTGGGAAATTGCTCATATTGATTTAATTGATGAAGATTTGCTTCAGAAGGACAGAGCAGAAAGTATTGTTCATATCTACATAGAAGAGGGTAATAACCCTGCGGAAGCTGTTTCATTTATTTCAGACAGATTAACTGCAGAAAAAATTGATTTCAGAATTGAAACTGATGGTTGCTCCGAGGAAGATTGGGCAGATAAATGGAAAGCCTTTTTCAAGCCCACTCCAGTTGGTGAGCGTCTTTTCGTCCGTCCTATCTGGATTGACGATTACGATGCAGGTGACAGAGCGGTTCTTAATATTGAACCCGGTGCCGCTTTTGGTACAGGCACTCACGATACAACACGTCTTTGTCTTGAAACCCTTGATAAAACAATTAAGAATGGCGATACAGTTCTTGATATCGGTTGCGGTAGCGGTATTCTCGCAATTGCTTCAATGCTTTTAGGTGCAAAAGAGGGCTTCGGTGTTGATATTGATGAGCTTGCAGTTAAAACTGCTAAAGAAAACGGAAAAATGAACGGTCTTGATGAGCCGGAACTCAAATTCGTTTGTGGTGACTTGGCAGATAAGGTTACAAAGCAGTATGATGTTGTTGTGGCAAATATTGTTGCGGATATAATCATCCTTTTCAGTACGCAGGTAAGAGCTTTTATGAAACCGGGTGCAAAATTTATTGCATCAGGTATTATTGATACAAGAGCAGACGAAGTTGTTATGGCTCTTCAAAGTGCAGGACTTAAATTGGTTGAACGCATTGAACACGGCGGATGGGCATGCCTTGTGTGTGAATAAGTGGCAAGTTGAAATTGGCAAGTAGCAAGTTTTGGGGCACGAAAATGCACCGAGTTATAACAATTGTAGGGAGGGGACAGACCCTCCCACTTTTTTGTTCTAATTTATAAACCTTTTCATAAACATTCTAAGAGGAGTGTGAATTATGAAAAGGTTTATTTCTTTTTTATTAGCTGTTATTTTAGTTTTTTCAATTTCGATAACATCTTTTTCAACTGGTAAAATAATAGTAAAAGAAAATGAGGATGTTCAGGTTGCAAAAACGATTATAACAGGGGATGATAAAAAACAGCTTGAGTCTTTACCTGTTGAAATCAAGGCGAAATCAGCGATTTTAATGGAGGTAACAAGTGGTCAGGTTCTTTTGGAATATAACCCTGATACCGAGCTTTTTCCTGCATCTGTTACAAAAATTATGACAATGCTTTTAGTGGCTGAATCCATAAGTGCAAAGAAAATTACACTTGCCGATAAGGTTACTTGTTCTGCTAATGCTGCATCAAAGGGCGGTTCGCAAATATGGCTTGAAGAAGGGGAGAGTATGACCGTTGATGAACTCCTACGGGCTACTGCCATAGGTAGTGCAAATGATGCCGCAACTCTTTTGGGTGAGTATGTTGCAGGTAGCGAAACCGCCTTTATTGATATGATGAATGCCAGAGCAAAAGAACTCAGGATGGATAATACTCATTTTGAAAATGCAACAGGTCTTGATGACACAACTGAAACGCATTTAACCACTGCCAGAGATATTGGTATTATGTCTTGCGAGCTTTTAAAACACGATTTTATAAGAGATTACACAACTGTGTGGATGGATTCTTTGCGTAACGGCAAAACCGAGCTTGTTAATACAAATAAGCTTGTAAGATTTTTCAGCGGAACAACCGGCCTTAAAACAGGTACAACCGCAAAAGCAGGTTGCTGTGTAAGTGCATCCGCAGAGCGAGATGGACTCCATCTGGTAGCGGTTGTAATGGGTAGCGATAACAGTAACGACCGCTTTGATACTGCAAAGTCAATGCTTAACTGGGGCTTTTCTAACTATTCTTGCATAACACCTGAAATAAGTAAAAAGGATTTGAAAAAAGTTATGGTAATTGGTGGCAAGGAAGAGTTTGTTACACCACAGAAACCCAAAATTTCTCCTATACTTGTGAAAAAAGGTGAAGAAGACAGCGTTAAAATAACAGTTGAAATGGAAGAAACACTCCAGGCACCTGTTACAGAAAAACAGACAATCGGTAATATAAAAATAAGTGTGGGAAAAAACAAGGTATCTGAATATAAAATTACTGCCAAAAACGGTGTTGAAGAGTTGGGGTTTTTAGGTTATTTGAAAAAACTTGCAAATTTTGTTGCCAATGGAGAAAAAACATATCCTAAAACTACCGATAATGCTTGATAATGCTTGACATTTCTGCATCCCTTTGATAAAATCAAGTGATTATAAATTACATTGGAGTATTATGTAATTAGATTTTATTAAGGGATGTGTTTTTATGTTATATACATCAACAAGAGATAATAGTGTAAAGGTTACTGCCTCAAAAGCAATTACTGATGGTATTTCTCCAGATGGCGGTCTTTATATTCCTGTTGAGATTCCTGCACTTTCTGCGGATGAACTCAAGGCACTCTGCTCAGCGGATTACAAAGAACGAGCTAAAAAGGTTCTTGGTCTTTATCTTTCTGATTTCTCAAAGGAAGAGCTTGATTATTGTGTAGAGGGTGCTTATGCAGATGGCAAATTCGCTTCAAAGGATGTTGCTCCTGTTGTAAAGCTTCACGATAATGTTAATATTCTCGAGCTTTTCAAAGGTCCTACCTGTGCTTTCAAGGATATGGCTCTTCAGATACTTCCTTATCTACTTACAGTTTCTGCAAAGAAAAATCTTGAAAATAAAGAGATTGTTATTCTCGTTGCTACTTCAGGTGACACAGGCAAGGCTGCTCTTGAAGGCTTTAAGGATGTTGATGGTACAAAAATTCTTGTATTCTATCCTAATGATGGCGTCAGCCCAATGCAGAAGCTTCAGATGACAACACAGGACGGTAACAACGTTGGCGTTTGTGCTATCTATGGTAACTTTGATGATGCACAGACAGGTGTTAAATCTATTTTTACAAATAAAGAAATTCTTAAAAGATTCGAAGAAAATAATCTTGTTTTTTCTTCTGCTAACTCAATTAACTGGGGTAGACTTGCTCCCCAGATTGTTTACTATGTTTCTGCTTATTGCGATATGGTAAACAGTGGTGCAGTTAAATTCGGCGATAAAATCAATATCGTTGTTCCTACAGGTAACTTCGGTAATATCCTTGCAGCATATTTTGCAAAGGAAATGGGTTTACCTGTTAACAAGCTCGTTTGTGCATCAAATGCAAACAATGTTCTTACTGATTTCATTGATAATGGTGTTTATGACAGAAATCGTGATTTCTACACAACAACATCTCCCTCAATGGATATTCTGATTTCAAGTAATCTCGAAAGACTTCTTTATATTCTTTGTGGCAGAGATTCTGATAAAATCAATGAATGGTTCGGTGCTCTCAAGGATTGCGGTAAATATGCAGTCAGCGAAGATGTTAAGGCAAAAATCAACGAGCTTTTTGCTGCAGGTTGTTGCGATGATGAAATGACAAAGGCAACAATCAGTGCAACATATTCTGAGTATGATTATCTTGCAGATACTCATACAGCAGTTGCAATCAATGTTTGTAATGCATACACAGAAAAAACAGGGGACAATACTCCCGTTGTTATTGCATCTACTGCATCTCCCTTTAAATTCTCAAAGGCAGTTCTTGCTGCAGTTGATAAAGAAAATAAAGAATATGACGATGAATTTGCAACAGTTGCTGCTCTTGAAGAAATATCTTCTCTTAAAGCACCTGAACAGCTTGCTGCTCTTAAGGGTAAAGCAGTTCGCTTTGATAAAGTAACATCAAAGGATGATATGGCACAGGTTGTATTTGATATGCTTGGCATTTGAGGTGACGGACTTTGTCATTGTTCGTAATTGGTGACACACATTTGTCACTTTCCGTTGATAAGCCAATGGATATTTTTCGTGGCTGGACGGATTATATTGAAAGACTTGAAAACAATTGGAACAAGGTTGTTTCTCCTACGGATAGTGTTGTTATTCCCGGTGATATTTCGTGGGCGATGAATTTTAATGAGGCGGTTAAGGATTTTTCTTTCCTTAATTCTCTCAATGGTACAAAATACATCCTTAAAGGTAACCATGATTATTGGTGGAACACAATGTCAAAAATGAATAAGTTCCTTGGAGAGAATAGCTTTGATACAATTAAGATCATTCATAATAACGCCTATCTTGTTGAGGGCTTTGCTATTGCAGGGTCTCGCGGATGGTTTTATGATGATACTGCTGAGGCGGATAAGAAGGTTATCCTTCGTGAAGCAGGCCGATTGAGAACATCACTTCAGGAGGCTGGTAAACTCGGGGGAGAGCTGGTAGCTTTTCTTCATTATCCTCCAATCAGTGCCAATCAACAATGTGAAGAAATTCTTTCTGTATTGAGTGAGTTTCCTGTGAAGCGTTGTTATTTCGGTCATCTTCATGGTTTTGTTGCTCCGGAAAATGCTAAAATAGATTATGAAGGTATTCAGTTTAACCTGATTTCTGCCGATTATTTAGGCTTCGTTCCTCGTCTTGTGGCTCATAGTAAGGAATAAAATTCAAAAAAACATAAAAAATCCAATAAATTTAACAATATATTGGAAAATAATTGAAAAAATAGTGGAAATTTGCAAATTGTTATGGTATAATTTTGCAGTTAAAATATAAGTTCGCAAATGAAAGGATGTTTTAAATGAGTTTAAAGTCTTGCGAAAAAGTTGAAACAAACGTATATGCTCTTGAAATTTCAATGGAAAGCGATGCTTTCAAAGCGGCAGTTACAAAAGCTTTTACAAAAAACAGAGGTAAATACAATGTACCCGGTTTCCGCAAGGGTAAAGCTCCCAAGCACATTATCGAAACTTACTACGGCAAAGAAGTGTTCTGGTATGATGCAATTGACGCAGCATATCCCGAGCTCTTTGAAGCAGCAGTAAAAGAAGCTGGTATTGTTCCTGTTTCTGCTCCCTTTGAGGATGAAATCGTATCTCTTGATGAAAACGGCTTTGTTATTAAGCTCAAAATCACTGTAAAACCCGAAGTTGAGCTCAAAGCTTACAAGGGCATCAAAGCAGAAAAAGAAAAAGTTACTGTTAAAAAATCAGAAATCAAAGAAGAAGTTGACAGAGCTCTTGAAAAAGATGCAAAGCTTGTTGCTGTTGAAGGCAAAGCTGCAAAGAAGGGCGATATCGCAACAATCGACTTTGAAGGCTTTGTTGACGGAGTTGCATTTGAAGGTGGCAAAGGCGAAAGCTATGACCTTGAACTTGGTTCAGGTAGCTTTATTCCAGGCTTTGAAGTGCAGGTTATCGGTCACAAGGTTGACGAAGAGTTCGACGTAAATGTTACATTCCCTGAAGAATATACAGAGGAACTCGCAGGTAAAGACGCTGTATTCAAAATCAAGCTTCATAAGATTATGAAGAAAGAGCTTCCCAAATACGATGATGAATTCGTTAAAGATGTAAGCGAATTTGATACAATTGCAGATTATGAGAAGAGCCTTGAAGAAGAAATCAAAGCTCGTAAAGAAGCTGCTGCTGACCGTGCTTTTGAAAGTGCAGTTATGGATACTCTTTGCGACAATGTTATCGCAGAAATCCCTGCAGTTATGATCGAAAAAGAAATCGACAATCAGATTAACGAATTTGATTACAGACTTCGTTCTCAGGGTATGAGCATGGATATGTATCTCCAGTACCTTGGTATGGATGTTGCTGCACTTCGCGAAAGCTACAAAGAAGGTGCAGAAAAACAGGTTAAGCTTCGCCTTGCCCTTGAAAAGGTTGTTGAGCTTGAAAATATCGAAGTATCTGACGAAGATATCGAAACAGAGCTCAAAACATATGCAGATGCATACAATATGCCTCTCGAAAAGATTAAAACTCTTGTTTCAGCAGAGGATGTTAAGGCAGACCTTGCTTGCAGAAAAGCTATGGACCTTGTAAAAGATACTGCAGTTGCCGGTGCAAAGAAGAAAGCACCCGCTAAGAAGAAAGCTGATGCTGAAGAAGAAACTGCTGAAAAGAAAGCTCCTGCTAAAAAGACCGCAGCAAAGAAAGCTCCTGCAAAGAAAAAAGCAGACGCTGATCAGGCTGAATAATCAATATTTTTGCCGCCTCAGTATCTTCTGAGGCGGATTTCTTGATTAAAGTGTTAATTTTAACCAATAATTCATATTATCAAATATTTCTGGAGGTTTTATTATGGCACTTATTCCTTATGTTATCGAACAAACTAACCGTGGAGAACGCTCATACGATATTTTCTCCCGTCTTTTGAATGATAGAATCATTGTTCTTTCTGATGAAGTTAATGATGCAACTGCAAGTATCGTTGTTGCACAGCTCCTTTATCTTGAAGGTCAGGACCCTGAAAAGGATATCAGCCTTTACATCAATAGCCCCGGCGGAAGTGTTACAGCAGGTCTTGCTATCTACGATACAATGAAATACATTAAATGTGATGTTTCAACTATTTGTATGGGTATGGCTGCTTCAATGGGTGCATTCCTTCTCTCTTCAGGCACAAAGGGTAAAAGATATATTCTTCCCAATGCAGAGGTTATGATTCATCAGCCTCTCGGTGGTGCACAGGGTCAGGCAACAGAGATTCTTATTGCTGCTGACCACATCAAGAGAACTAAAGACCGCTTGAACAGAATTCTTGCTGAAAACACAGGCAAGAGTATTGAAGAGGTTTATAATGACACCGAAAGAGATAACTGGCTTACTGCTGAAGAAGCTGTTAACTACGGTATTGCAGACAAGATTATCGAAAAGAGGTAAAATCCTTTGGCACGTGATGAAAAAGGAACAAATGATAAAATCCGTTGCTCCTTCTGTGGCAAACCACAGGCACAGGTAGGGCAGATGATTTCCGGTCCCGGAGTTTATATTTGTGATTCCTGCGTTGAGCTTTGTATGGATATTGTTGAGGGTATACAGAGCCAACCTGAAGCAAAAGCAGTTAAGAAAGCAACCAAAAAACTCCCCAAACCAAAAGAGATTAAAGCAATTCTTGACGATTATGTTATAGGTCAGGATGAGGCAAAAATGGTTTTAAGCGTTTCTGTTTATAACCATTATAAACGTATTTTCCGTTCTTCTCCTGATGATGTAGAAATAGCAAAAAGCAACGTTCTTCTTCTTGGTCCCACAGGTGTTGGTAAAACCCTCCTTGCATCAACTCTTGCAAAGATTCTTGATGTACCCTTTGCAATTGCAGATGCAACAACCCTTACAGAAGCCGGTTATGTTGGTGAGGACGTTGAAAATATCCTTCTCAGACTTATTCAGGCAGCCGATTATGATGTTGAAAAAGCAGAGCAAGGTATTATATACGTTGACGAAATTGATAAGATTGCAAGAAAATCTGAAAATGCTTCCATCACACGTGATGTAAGCGGCGAGGGTGTTCAGCAGGCTCTTCTCAAAATTATTGAAGGTACTGTTGCTAATGTTCCGCCCCAAGGTGGCAGAAAACATCCTCAACAAGAATTTATACAGATTGATACTTCAAAAATTCTCTTTATCTGCGGTGGTGCATTTGCGGGTATGGAAAAAATTATTGAAGACAGATTAGGCAAAACTGTTCTTGGTTTCGGTGCAGAAATTCATTCTAAATCCGAGCTTAAGAATATGGACTTTTTCTCAAAAGCAATACCTCAGGATCTTGTTAAATTCGGCCTTATTCCCGAACTTGTTGGCCGTATTCCTGTTATTACATCTCTTCAGAATCTTGATGCAGATGCACTTGTGAGTATTATTACAAAGCCCAAGAACGCTTTGCTTAAACAATATCAGAGCCTTTTCAAAATGGATAAGGTTATGCTTGATTTTACAGATGATGCTGTAAGAAGAGTTGCAGAGCTCACCATTGAAAAGGAAACGGGTGCACGTGGACTTCGAGCCATTATGGAAAAAATATTGATGCCCATTATGTACTCTGTGCCCTCTGACCCAACAATTGAGGTGGTTAAAATCACTGCTGATGTTATTGATGGAAAAGGGGAGCCCACATACGTTAAAAAGCCGAAAGGTACAGGCGAATCTGTATAATTTTCAAAATGTTTTAAATGGAGAATAAGGATGGAAATTCTTTATTCTCCATTGTGTATTATAATTTTAAAAAATAAGGTACATATTGTATATGGTAAATGAAATTTATGAAAAAAGAGCTTTACCTGTTATGGCTCTTCGCAATTTGGTTGTTTTTCCCGAGCAAACAGTTTGCTTTGAGGTCGGCAGACCAAAATCTATAAAAGCAATAAGGAATGCTGTTGACACAACAGACAGAGTTATTTTCCTTGTAACACAAAAAGATGCAACAGTTGAAAGTCCGGGCTTTGATGAGCTTTACGAAATTGGCGTTGTTGCAGAGATAAAGCAAATAAGCGGTGACGGAAAGAACTTTGAAATAGTTGTTGAGGGCCTTTACAGAGCTAGAATAACTGAGGTTCTCAAAGACCGCCTTTCAATGAGAGCTGTTGTTGAGCAAACACCTGAGATCGTTCCCGATTCAGAGAATCTGAGGACAGTTGCCGCTCTACGACTTCTCAAAGAACGTGTAGAAGAATATGTAAGTGCCAGCCCCAGAATTGCTCCTGAGGTTTTCCTTGCTGTGTTAGAAGAATCTGATATTGCAACTGCAACTGATGGTGTGGCAGGGCATTTCCATTTGCAGATGGAAGATAAACAAGCTCTTCTTTCTGAACTTGATATTCTTAAAAGAACCGAAACTCTTTGCACAATTCTTACAAGAGAGACTGAAATTCTCAAGCTTGAAATGGAATTGAATGATAAAGTGCAGGAGAGAATGGATAAACATCAAAGAGAATATTATCTTCGAGAACAAATTAAGGCAGCATCAGTTGAATTGGGCGAGGATGATTCTCCTGTCGGTGAAGCTGCAAACTACAAAGAAAAAATCTCCGGTTTACCTATAGATGAAAAATCAAAGAAAAAGCTTTTTGATGAATGTGAAAGGCTTATAAAAACAACACCCGGAAGCCCTGAAGCCAATGTTTCCAGAACATATCTTGAACGCGTTACTTCTCTTCCTTGGGGTGTTTATACTGAAGATAACCTTGATGTTGCCTCTGCGAGAAAAACTCTTGAAAAGGACCACTACGGACTTGAAGAAGTAAAAGAGCGGATTCTTGAACTTATAGCAGTTAAAAAGCTTGCTCCTGATGCAAATGCACAAATTCTTTGTCTTGTTGGTCCTCCCGGTGTTGGTAAAACTTCAATTGCCCGTTCATTGGCAGAAGCAATGGGCAGAAAATATGTGAGGATTTCTCTCGGTGGCGTTCACGACGAAGCTGAAATACGTGGTCACAGAAAAACATATATCGGTTCAATGCCCGGTAGAATTATAACTGCTATTGAGCAGGCAGAAACTGCAAATCCCTTGATTCTGCTTGATGAAATTGATAAATTAGGAAATGATTATAAAGGTGACCCTGCATCTGCACTTTTAGAGGTGCTTGATGGAGAGCAGAATGGTACATTTAACGACCATTATATTGATGTTCCTTTTGATTTGAGTAAGGTTCTTTTTATTACAACTGCCAATGACGCTTCACGTATTCCGGGACCACTCTTTGACAGAATGGAGATAATTGAGCTTTACAGCTATACAGCAGAGGATAAATTTTCAATTGCAAAAAAACACCTTGTTCCCAAACAGGTGAAAAACTTCGGTATGAATTCCAGAATGATAAGATTTACTGATGCTGCAATCCGTGAGATTATCAGTAGTTACACAAAAGAAGCCGGTGTTCGTACCCTTGACAGAACAATTACAAAAATAATAAGAAAAGCTGCGGTTAAATTTGCAGAGGGCTTTGATGGGAAAATTACTGTTTCTCCATCTAATCTTGAAGAGTTCCTTGGTGCACCCAAATACAAGCTTTCAAAGCTTGATTTTGAAAAAATGATCGGTGCGGCAAACGGACTTGCCTGGACCTCTGTTGGTGGAGAAATGATGCAGATTGAGGTTGCAGTTTTAGAGGGTAGCGGCAAGCTTGAGCTTACAGGTTCACTTGGCGACGTTATGAAAGAATCTGCAAAAGCCGCAATAAGCTATATCAGAGGGAACTATGAGAAATTGGGCGTTGAAAGTGATTTCTATAAAACAAAGGATATTCACATTCATGTTCCTGAAGGTGCAGTACCCAAAGATGGTCCGTCTGCCGGTGTTACAATGACAACTGCACTGGTTTCCGCTTTGACGGATATACCCGTTGTTAAAACTGTTGCTATGACGGGCGAAATTACTTTAAGAGGTAAGGTTCTTGCAATTGGCGGTCTTCGTGAAAAGTCTACGGCTGCTTTTAAAAACGGTATGAAAACTGTTCTTATTCCTGCTGAAAATGAACCCGACCTTGAAAAAGTAAATGAAACCGTAAAGAGTGCAATTGAGTTTATTCCGGTTTCAAGTCTTGCCGAGGTTTTGAGCATTTCCTTGGAAAAAATGGATAATTCTGAAACAGAAAGCAAGAAAAACGATAATACAAAAGCGAGACACATAAAAAACAGTCGAAAAGACGCAAACTCCACAACTGTTTATTGCAAAGAGGTGTGAAAATGAATTATAATAAAGTTCAGTTTGAAGCGGCATTTGGTACTTTGAAGCAGATTCCTGAATCTGATTTGCCTGAAATAGTTTTCACAGGACGTTCGAATGTTGGTAAATCCTCAATGCTTAACCGTCTTTTTAACCGAAAAAATCTTGCAAGAGTTTCTTCTATGCC
>JAZNHK010000064.1:0-30184 GCA_045576915.1 Acutalibacteraceae bacterium | reverse complement strand
ATTTTAAATAAAGTATTTGTTTTTATATAAATGTATGCTATAATTATACGGATAATGGATAGGTGCCACTAAAATATAGAAAGAAGTGTGAATTATGGCAGCAAATCATTTTTTGGATATTACTGATTTTTCAAGAGAAGGATTACGCGAAGCACTGAATATTATGAGCTATATTAAACAAAATCGTGGTGCATATTCAAAGGATTTGGAGAGAAATGTTGTTATTAACGCATTTTTTGAGAATGACAGAGATACTAAAGCGGCATTCTGCAGTGCAACTGCAAAAATGGGCGGTACATCAGTAGATTTTGAATGTAATCCTCAGGAAACACTTAAGGATTCAGTTGCAAAAATGTCTGCTTTCGGGGATGCTATTGTTCTTTCTCATAGCAAAAAAGGTGCAGCAAGAGCGGCATCGCTTTATGCTACTGTTCCTGTTATCAATGCAGGTGACGGAGGCAGAGCATTTCCTGTAAAAACACTTTCTGATTTTGCTTCTGTATGGATTGAAAAAAATCATGTTTCAAATATGAAGATTGGTTTCTTGGGTGATTTCACAAATAATGTACTTGTTAAAAATCTTCTCCAGTGTCTTAATCTTTATAATGGTAATGAATTTTATTTTATTTCTGTTAATGGTAAGCCTTTAGGCGATGAATATGTAAATCTTATGGATAAGCGTGAAAAGGATTATACGGTTTACGATAACTTATTTGAAATTCTTCCCGAACTTGACGTGCTTTATATGACACAGGTGAAGAAAGAATCCTTTGATAGCGAGATAATGTATGAAGCAAGAAAACACAATTTTATTCTGGATGAGAGATTGCTTCTTACAGCAAAGCCTGACCTTGCTATCCTCCATCAGTTTCCGCGAGGCGAAGAATTGGATGTTGCAGTTGATGATGATGCAAGAGCAAAATATTTCAATGGTTTTAACAGATATGTTGACTCTTGTATTGCTACACTTTCAATGGTTACGAAAACAAGAATGGGCAGAGCGTTGCAACCCGAATTCGAAGAATCTACCCACGATGATTTTTGTGGGAAAGCTGATTGCATAACCTCTGAAGAAAAATATCTTCCCAGAATATTTTATGAAACAGCCGATGGCCGATTGTTTTGCAAGTACTGTGGTCAAGAGTTGATAAAATGAAGAAAAAAATATTAGTTATAAAAGGCTCTTGCAGAAAAGATAGCTTTACAAACAAAATATGGCAAGAGGCAATAAAAAATATCGATAATTCAGAGGTGCAGGTTTTTGATACATTTGCTCATTCCTTTGCTTTTTGTAATGGTTGTAACTATTGTGAAAACAATGGCAAATGCGTTCATAGAGATTTGGATGGATTTTTTGAAGAGTTTGAAAATGCAGATGTAGTCCTGTTTTCCAGTCCTGTTTATAATGGTGGGTTTTCAGCTCCTGTTAAAGCACTTATTGACAGATTTCAGTTTTATTACACCACTTTTTATAAAAACGGAAAAATTCAGCCTATAAAAAAATACAGAAAAGGTATTCTTCTTGTTGCAGCAGGCAGAAAAGGTTTGGATGCTTTAAGAGATATGGAAAAAAATCTAAGATGTGCATTTACCATACTCAATATGGAGCTTGATGGCACAGTTCTTTGTGCAGATACCGATACTTCTGATTGTTATGAAAAATCAGTAGAAAATTTAGAAGAAATCCTTAAAAGGAGTTTATCAGATGAATAAACGAAAGGTGAAAATTATTGTTGTTGCAGCTGTGGTAGCATTTTTAACAGTTTTACTGTGTGCTATCGGTTCAGCAGATAATGTAACTGACGGAATGTTCAATATGAATACACCTACCCGAATTACAAAAAATTCAACTGTAATTGGTACAATTGAGTCTGAGGATGATTACGAGGCATTTATTTTTGATGTTGAAAAAGAAGGTGCTCTAAGTGTCAGACTTGACCATGATAATATGTTGGATAACATAAAAAGAGCCTATGTTGTTACTCTTTATAAAATTGTAGAAGAAGGCGGAAGCCGCGTTTATAAAGAAATAACATACTTTGAATCATATTGGAGTGATATGACATCGGGTTGGGGAGAAATTGGTGTTTCTTCGGGTACATATTGCGTAGTTGTTAAGCCTAGTATGGACATTCTTTACGGTGATTTTACTTTGGCAACAACATTTACTCCTTCAACGACATTTGAAAAGGAATTTAATGATACTAGAGAAACCGCAAATTCTCTGGGATTGGGTCACGCTTTATATGGCTCCTCCTCACAAAGGTCTGAAGGCTATGACCACGATTGGTTTGAGTTTGAACTCATTGAGGATAGTTGTGTTGATATTTCTTTTAATCACGATGACCTTAGTTTGCCTAATGCAGGATGGAATATAAAACTTTATAATGAACAAGGTGATGTTATCACTGAGTTTACATCTAAACTCGCTGATACACTTATCAAAACCGGAAAAATAGGTCTCAGAGCTGGTGTTTATCACATCGAGGTAGAAAATGTTTCACCCATTGCTACAACCTACAGCATTTTGTTAGGCTCAGAAAAGGCAGGTAACAATGAGTTTGAACTTAATGACACACCTGAAACAGCAACTGAATTGATGCAGGGTAAAGAAATAAGCGGTTCACTCTCAGACAAATTGCTCAGCCTTGATAAAGACTATTATAAAATAAATGTTCCTGCAGATGGTGTTGTTGATATTATCTTTACTCACGAAACTCTTGAGGGCGATAAAGATGGTTGGAACATCCGTCTTTTTAAAGAACAGGAAGACGGAACATATGACGAATTAGTAAAGAAGATTTCAACGTGGAACAGCTCAGGATATAATCTGACTAATCTTGGTCTTCCTGCGGGCGAATATTACATTGTAATCGACGGTGATTCCTTGTCATATAATTCGACAACATATACTTGTCGCTGGGAGTTTACCGAAAGAAGCGACTTTGAAACAGAGCCAAATGGCACTATGGAACAATCAAAGTCAATTGAAGCTAATACCTACTATTATGGTGCAATTATTTCATCTGACGTTGATTTTGATGAGGATTACTACAAGTTTGAAATTACCAAAGAACGAAATGTCAGCCTTGAACTCTGGCACGAAAAGGTTACAGACAGCTCTTTGACATGGGTAGCAAGTATTATTGATGAAAACGGAAATGTAGTAAAATCCGTGGATTCATCTCTTAACCAGGGTCTTGTTTCAACAGGTGTTATGACTCTTCAAGAAGGCATATATTATGTGAAGGTCGAAACAGGTATGTATGGTTCAGAGTTACCATATTATTTCAAATTGGTAAGGTGATAATTTTTGAAAAAAGTTATAAGTGTATTTCTTGTGATGGCTATGGCGTTTTTTAGTGGCTGCACAGGAAATGCACCTGAACCTGAAAAAGGTGAAAGGATTGTTGCAACATCCTTTTATCCTGTATATATTTTCACATTGAATCTCTTGGATGGAGTTGAAGGTGTAGAGGTCAAGTGTATGGCAGAACAGAGCGTTGGTTGCCTGCACGACTATACTTTAACTGCCAAGGACGCAAAGCTTCTGAACGATGCGGAAGTGCTTGTTATTAACGGAGCAGGTATGGAAAGCTTTTTGCAAGATGCTTTTGACGGTGTAGAAAATCTTAAGGTTATTGATTCATCGGAGAAAATTGAGCTTATCTGCAATGATGAACATAATCACGAGGAGTCACACCACGACCATAATCATATGGTAAATTCACATATCTGGCTTTCTGTTGATAATGCAAAAATACAGGTTGAAAACATAAAAAACGGTCTTATAAAAGCATTTCCCGAGATTGAGAACAGTATTGAACAGAATTATGTTTCTTACTTGGAAAGACTTGATGCTTTAGCAAAAAGGAAAAAGACAATTGCTTCTTTTGAGGACGTTTCTGTTATTTCTTTCCATGGTGCTTATGAGTATCTTGCAGAGGATATGGGCTTCCATATTGCAGACACAATTGAAAGTGATGAGGGCGGTGAGCCGTCTGCAAAAGAACTCGCTCATCTTAGTGAGGAAATCAGGAATGAAAATATAAAAGCGTTGTTTATTGAACCCACCTATTCCGGTTCTGCGGCAGAAATTCTCGCAAGAGAAACAAACAAAAAAATTTACACGTTAAATCCTGTAATAAGCGGTGAGGTTACTCTTACAGCTTATGAAGATATAATGAAAGAGAATTATGAAACTATTTTAAGGGCGGTGAAATAATGGCTTCCGAAAACGGCTGCGGCCTTTGTAAAATAAAAGTTGATAATATCGGTGTAAAAAAAGGCGGCGAAGTTTTGCTTTCGGGTGTTTCTTTTCACTTGCATTGCGGGGAGTTAACTGCTCTTATCGGTGTAAATGGTGCGGGAAAAACAACTCTCGTTAAGTCAATTCTCGGAGAAATTCACCATCAGGGAACAGTTTCTTTTGAGTCACACGATGGTGAAAAAATAAACAATATAACAATCGGTTATGTTCCTCAGCATCTGGATTTTGACCGTTCTGCACCTATTAGCGTAGAGGATTTTCTCCTGGTTGGGCGTACAAACAGTCCTGTTTGCTTTATAAAAAATAAAAAGCTTATAAAAGAGATAGATAAAGCTCTTGATGTTGTTGGCTGCAAGGATTTGAAATCAAGAACACTTGGTTCACTTTCCGGTGGTGAGCTTCAGAGAGTTATGCTTGCAAATGCATTGTATCCTCTTCCGGAGCTGTTGTTGCTTGATGAACCTGTTTCCGGTGTGGATGCGGCAGGTAGCGAAAAGTTTTATGAGGTTATACAGAATCTTAAGCAGAATTACCATATGGCTATTGCAATGGTTTCCCACGATTTGGGTATTGTAAGAGATTTTGCCGACAATGTAGTGCTTATCAATAAATCTGTTCTCAAAAGCGGTAGTGCGACAGAGGTCTTTGATTCTCCTGAATTCAAAAGCAGTTTTTACAGCTTGAGGGAAGGAGGGGCAAAGTGATGGAATTTATTTATGATTTTGTTGCTTCGGCTTTACCGTTTTCCTGGGCAGATTATAAATTTATGGTTAATGCTTTTGTTGCAATTCTTATGATTGCACCGCTTATGGGCGTGTTGGGAACAATGGCAGTTAACAATAAAATGGCATTTTTCTCAGACGCTTTGGGACACAGTGCGTTTACAGGTATTGCACTTGGTGTTCTTCTGGGAATAAAAAATGAAATGATTTCTCTTATAGCCTTTGGAGTTTTTCTTGCCTTGATTATTACAAGAGTAAAAAATAAAGGGAAAGCTTCTTCCGATACGGTTATAAGTGTGTTTTCTTCTACTGCGGTGGCATTAGGACTTCTGGTGCTTTCTTATGGTGGCGGATTTTCGAAATACAGTTCATATCTTGTAGGCGATATTTTAAGTGTAACCGAAAAAGAATTACTTGGTCTTTTTATTGCTTTGATAGGTGTGCTGATTGTCTGGTCCCTTATTTATAATAAGCTTCTTGTAATTTCTGTTAATCGAGAACTTGCCGCAAGCAGGGGTATAAAAACTTCTGTTTACGAAAATATTTTTGTTATTGTTGTAGCGGTTGTGGTTATGATGTCAATAAAGTGGGTGGGAATTCTTCTTATAAACTCACTTTTGATTTTACCGGCTGCAGCTGCAAGAAATATTGCAAAAAATTCTCGTCAATATCTGGCTTTTTCAGTGGCTATTTCATTGATTTGCGGTGTTTCAGGTTTACTTGTTTCCTTTTATGCAGATACATCAGCAGGTGCAACTATCGTTACTGTTTCTGCAATAATGTTTTTTGCAACATATTTATTAAGAAAAAAATAATCCGAAAGGACTGTATATAATGTTATTTTCTCAGGATATAGGTGTTGATTTAGGTACTGCCAATACACTTGTTTTTGTTAAGGGTAAGGGTATAGTTATAAGAGAACCCTCCGTTGTGGCAGTTGATGAAAGAACAAATCCCAAAACAGTTGTTGCTGTGGGTGCAGATGCTAAAAAAATGATTGGCAGAACTCCCGGTTCAATTACAGCAGTAAGACCGCTTAAGGATGGTGTTATTGCGGATTTTGATATGACCTCAGATATGCTTAAGGAATTTATTAAAAGAGCCATCAGTGGTTCGCCCTTCAATAGAGCACGAGTTATGATTTGTATTCCTTCAGGAGTTACTGAGGTTGAAAGAAGAGCTGTTCACGATGCTGCAAAAAGTGCGGGTGCAAGATATGTAAGCCTTATTGAAGAGCCTATGGCAGCGGCTATAGGTCCAGGTCTTCCTGTTCTTGATGCAACAGGCAGTATGATTGTTGATATCGGAGGAGGAACAAGTGAGGTTGCAGTTATTTCTCTTGGTGATATTGTTACATCAAAATCTGTAAGAGTAGCAGGTGACACCTTTGATGAAGCTATAATATCTTATGTTAAAAGAACATTTAACCTTCTTATTGGTGAGCGTTCAGCGGAAGATATAAAAATCAAATTAGGTTCTGCTTATCCTTATGAGGGTGAAGCTGCGATGGAAATAAAAGGTCGTAATCTTATTGATGGTCTTCCTAAATCTGTTGAAATCACAAGTGAGCAGGTCCGTCAGGCTCTTGCAGACCCTGTTGACCAGATTCTTGATTCAATTCGCTATACTCTTGACAGAACTCCTCCCGAGCTTGCAGCAGATATTATTGAAAGAGGTATAACTCTCACAGGTGGCGGAGCACTTCTCCGTGGCTTGGATAAGCTTATCTCTTCTGAAACCGGTATGCCTGTTAATGTAGCAAAAAACCCTATTGATTGTGTTGTTAATGGTACGGGAATTTGTCTTGAAAAAGATCTTTTAGGATTTAAGAAGGGTTAATAGAATGAAAAGATTTTTTCGCAGTAAAGGGTTTAAAAATCTGGTTGTTATAGCAATTGTTGTATTTTTGGGTGTTCTCACAGCAGCGTTTACTCATAACGCTTCTTCACCCATAACCTCAGCTTTGGGTACCGTTTTTGCTCCTTTGCAAAAATTATCTGCGGTGATTTCCGAAAATCTGGGTGAGGTTTCAGTTTCTTTCGAATCCGCTTCGGTTTATGAAAAAGAAAATGAAGAGCTCAGAAAAGAACTGGAAGCTTATCGCAAAAAACTTGCAGATTACAATGAGATGAAAAAGAAAGTGGATTCCTATGAGGAGTTTTACGGAGTAAAAAAACAAAATCCTGATTATGAATTCAGCTATGGTTCTGTTATTTCAAGAGATGTAGCAGATTCATATGGCTCATTTGTACTTAATGTGGGGTCCAAGGATGGTATAGAGGTTGATGACCCTGTAATATACGGTGAGTATGTTGTCGGTATAGTAAAAAAAGTTAATTTTTCAACCTGTGTTGTGTATTCTCTGATTGACCCTCGTGTCAATATCGGTGTTCTTGAATCGGGTACAAGAGAATATGGATATATTTCAGGTGATAAGTCTTTGTATAAAAATGGCTTGTGTAAAATGTCAGGCCTTGATGCTTCAACATCAGTTGTGGGTGGAGGTATAGTGTGCACATCAGGTGCAGGTGGCGTTTTCCCCGATGGTCTTCTGGTGGGTGAGGTTACTGAGGTTCACAATGATGAAGTTTCCTCCGGATTTTATGCAGAAGTAAAGCCCTTTGTTCAGCTTTCAAAAATTTCCGATGTTTTTGTTATTACATCTTTTGAGGGACAAGGCGAAGAATAGAATATAAAATTATGTATTTGGAAAAGAGGTGATACCTTTGCGTTACGGCGATAATAAGCCTAAATATATCAGGTGGGCAATTTATTGTGCACTGTTGACTATTTCCGTTTTATTGCAAAATGCCCCTGACGGATTTTTGGGGATTTCGGGAGCAAGGGTATTTCTCGCTATTCCTTTGTGCATAGCTATTGCTATGTTTGAAAGAGAAGTTCCTGCGGCAGTGTTTGGTGCATTTGCAGGTGCTTTGTGGGATGTTTCCAGCGGAGTAGATGGATTTAATACATTTGTGTTGATGGTGTTGTGTGCTGTCAGCAGTCTTTTTATAAGCCATCTTATGAGAAATAATATTTTAACATCCTTGGTGCTTGGTGCAGGAAGTGTTGCAGTATATGAGATTGTTTATATTGCAGTTAGATTCTGGGGTGCGGGAAGTCCTGTTCGTCCGATTTTTACTTTTTATTTACCTGCTTTAGTCCTTACTGTGGCATTTATACCGTTGTGTTATGTGTTAGTAAAAAATATTTATAATTCTTACAGAATTGCAGAGTAAAAAAATATGTCTATTGAGTTAAGAAAAAAAAGAAGAGTTATAGGAACAGTTATTATAGGTTTGCTTTTTGGTTTTCTCGTTCTTTCTCTTGTTAAAACACAGTTAATTGATGCGGAGGAATATAAAGCTGCCGCAGACAGTCTTGCAGTTTCAAGCAATACTGTTAAAGCATCCCGTGGAGAAATCCTTGACTGTAACGGTAATCCCCTTGTTATAAACAGACAGGGGAATTCTGTTGTGTTCAAATATTCTGAGTTCCCGTCATCCAAAAAGCAGGAAGAACGAAATCAGTTGATTTTTTCATTGATAAATCTTTTTGAAAAAAATGATATACAGTGGATTGACCGTCTTCCTCTTCAATATAAAAAAGGAAATTTGACTATTGATAAGGATAAGGAAGAAGAATTCAAGTATATGGTTTCTGAAAATATGCTTGAAATGGAAAAGGGCGAAAAATCAACAGCAGAAGAATGTCTGGATGCTCTTATTGAGCGATATGGTCTTGAAGGCTATTCAAGAGAGGACGCAAGAAATATTGCATCTGTTTGCTTTGGTATGAAATATATATATTTCTCTGCTTCTACACCTTATACCTTTGCTGAAGATGTACCTGCTGATGTGGTATCTGCAGTAATGGAAAACAGCAGTAAATATCCCGGTGTTGGTACAGAAAGTGTAAGCTACAGAGAGTATAGTGATAAAACAAGCTTTTCTCATATTCTTGGGGTGGTTGGCTCCATAAGTGCTGAAGAGTATGAGCTTGAATCTAAAAAGCTTTCGGAAAAATTAAGTGACGATACACTTACTGCAAAAGAGATAAGGGTTTTAAAAAATAATGCGTATGCTCTTAATGATAGTTATGGCAAAAGTGGTATAGAAGCCACTATGGAGAGCTATTTGCGAGGTGTTAATGGCATAAAAACCACCACCACCAATTCTGATGGTAGTGTTACAGAAGATTATCTTGCAAAACCTCAGCAGGGGAACACAGTTGTTACTACAATCGATTCTGAACTCCAGAAGGTTGCGGCAAAGGCTTTGCAGGAAATGCTTATAGACAATAAAAATTCCTCTTATTTTGGTACAGCGGGTGCTATGGTAGTTATGAATTGCAAAACAGGTGCAGTTCTTGCCAATGTTTCCTTGCCTACTTATGATATTACCAAATATTTTTCAGATTACAGTAAACTTGCGGCAGATAGCGAAAGCCCTCTTTGGAACAGAGGTATTCAGAGTGCTTATGCCCCCGGTTCTACAATGAAACCTGCAATTGCAGTGGCGGCTCTTGAGGAAGAGGCGGCAACCACAAGTACAACCTGTTATTGCGGAGGAACATATATTCTTGAAGACCAGACATTTAAATGTCTGCAGTCACACGGATATCTTAATGTTACAACAGCTCTTCAGAAATCCTGTAACATCTATTTCTTTGAAATGGGCAAAAAGCTTGGGATAGATAAAATGAATAAATACTGCAGTCTTTTTGGTCTTGGTCAAAAGACGGGTATTGAACTACCCGAGGCAGAGGGTGTTCTTGCAAGTGTTGCTAATAAGGAAGCTGCTGGTCAGGTATGGAATCCCGGTGATACGGTTCAGGCAGCAATTGGTCAGTCGGATAACCTTTTCACACCTTTACAGTTAGCAAACTATTGTGCAACTATTGCAAATGGCGGAACAAGATATAAACCATATATAATAAAATCAGTTCTTTCAGCGGATATGTCTGAGGTTATATATGAAACCGAACCTGAAATTCTCAATACCGTAAATGTAAGCAAGAAAACTCTTGATATTGTAAAAGAAGGTATGAGAGAGGTTGTTCTTTATGGTGGTTCTTCCTATTATTTTGAGGATTGTATAGTTGATGTTGCAGGTAAAACAGGTACATCACAGCTTAAAAGAACAACTGAAAGTGGTGTAACAATGGATTGTAATAACGGCTTTTTCATTTCCTTTGCACCATACGATGACCCTGAAATTGCTATTGCAATTGTGGCAGAAAATGCCCTTACAGGTAGCCAGACCTCACAAGCTGCAGTTCCTGTATATAATTATTATTTTGGTCAGAGAACAAGTTTTGATTCAGAGGGCACAGTAAACGAATTGATACCATAAGGATGATAAAATGAAAGTTATATCTGTTGCATCTGCCAAGGGCGGTGTAGGTAAATCAACATTTTGTGCAATTGTTGGCAGAATGTTGGCTCTTCACGATAAAAGGGTTCTTCTTGTTGATATGGATATCGGCGTAAGAAGTCTTGATATTTTGTTGGATGTTTCCGAGAAAACTGTTTATAACTGGGGCGACGTTGTGAAAAATAATGTTGATTACAGAAAAGCAGTTATCGAGGCGGAAAGAAATCTCTTTTTACTTCCTGCACCCATTGATTTTTCAGAAGAATATACAGCCGAAAAATTTTGTGAATGTATCGAAAAATATAAAAAGGATTTTGATTTTATATTCCTTGATTCTCCCGCAGGGCTTGAAAGCGGATTTTTGCTTTCTGCAAGGGCAAGTGAGAGCTGTGTGATTCTTTCAACGCCAGATAACATCAGTATCCGTGCTGCTTCCTATGCTTGTGAAAATGCAAGGAGAAACGGTGTTTCTGATGTTCGTCTTGTGGTTAATAAATTTAATAAAAAGCTTCATAAAAAAATCAATGTTGATGAAATAATTGATACAGTTGGTGCAAGGCTTCTGGGTATTGTTCCGGATTCGCAAGAGGTTTATGCCGGAGTGAATGGTGGTAATATTCCTTACGACTGCAAGGGGAATAGTGCGTTCTTGAGAATTTCTAAAAGACTTTGTGGAGAAAACATTCCATTCAGGGCGAAAAATCTTTGATTTTTGTTGACATTTTATTTTAAAGTTATATAATGAAGTTGCAGAATTAAGTAGCTACAAATTTTGCCGAAAATAAAACAGGGGAGCTGACGGACGTCGGCTGAGAAAGAAAACAACCCTTTTCTGACCCTAATAACCTGATGCGGGTAATGCCGCCGTAGGAAAAATATCGATGAATTTATTTCTCTCTATGGCAGTGTTACCGCCGTAGGGAGATTTTTATTCGGAGGTATAAAAAATGAATACTTTTACAAAAAAAGAAAAAATAAGACGTTTGGTTGAAAGTGCTTTGATGCTTGCTCTTTCAACTATTCTCGCAGAGTTTGCGGTAATCAAATTCCCATTTGGTGGAAGCGTAACAATTTTCAGCCAAGTGCCAATGGTGCTTGTATCATACCGATATGGTATTAAATGGGGTGCATTTGCAGGCCTTTGTATGGGCGTGATTCAGATGCTTTTCGGTATGGGGAATTTTGCTTATGTAAGCGGAATCGTTGCTTATCTCATTTTGATTTTTGCTGACTATATTATTGCTTTCGGTGCCTTAGGCTTGGGCGGTATGTTTAAAAACAAAATTAAAAATCCCGTGATTTCTCTTGCCTTGGGTGGTGGAGCAGTTTCTGTAATACGTTTTGTTTGCCATTTTATAAGTGGTGTTACCATCTGGGGTGACTATAGCGAAGGAGCAAAGTCTGTGTGGGAATACTCACTTACATATAATGCAGGATATATGGTACCCGAGCTTATAATAACAGCTGTGGGATGCGTTGCAATAGCCTCGATTTTTGATTTTTCCGGCAAAGAAATCAAAGTGAGAAAAAGAAAATAGTCTGCATAACAGCTTAAAAAGTTAATAAATTGTAAACCTCTTTAATATATTAGTAATTTTATTTGAAATTTTATCCTGATAGTGATAGAATAAAGCTACTAATTTTTAAGGAGGTTTTTTCCTTGAAAGAAGATAAAAACTTAAATGTATTGAATTTGTCTGAGGATGAGATGTCTAAGGCTGCAGATAAAATAGCTGTAACCGAGGATAATTTCTCAAATGCTGTCGATAAATCGCAGGATTATACAGATAAAGCTCTTAACGATGAATTGGAACGCCTTGCCCAGACTTTTCAAGAGGAATTGAAAAAGGCTCAGTCAATGACCGAAGAAGAGCTTATCAGGAATGGCATAATAATCCAACAATATGAAGATGACCAGGGCGTTATACCTGAAGATGAACTTTGCCAATGCTGTGGCGAAAACAGAAGAGATAAAACCTTTGGTGAAAACTATGAATATTGTAAAGCTTGTCGTGAGGCTATGCGTAGTTATCCATTGAGTATTTCCGGCATTATAACCTTAGCAGCAATGGTGTTTATTGCGGTTGTGTCTGTTTTTTCCTTCGCAGCGGATTTTAGCGTTTATGATATAGTCAGACAGGCTGACAGTTACCTTGCTGACAATAAAGTCTATACTGCTATGGATAATTATGATACTGCTATTGCAACTTTTGAGTCTGCCGGCATAACACCCAAAAGGTTGTATCTTAAAACAGCACGTCTTGTGTATAATACAATGCCGGAGGTTGTGTATTCCTTTGCGGATGTCAACTCCCGTATAAAAAAAGGTCTTTCTGATTTTGAGCTGGGGTTGCCTATATATGGTTCTTATGCTTCTTTGAATGATGAAGTGCTGACAATGCAAGGTACCTTCAACGAGTTCTATAACATAATGAACAGTGAAGAATATGCAGATTATGATATAAATGATGATAAGCAGTATGAAGAAATTATGACTGCAATCGGTTCAATAATTGATAAGCAGGTTTCTATCACACGTGCGGATAAATCAATAGAAATGGTAAAGTCAAATGAAACTATGGTAAGGTTTTGCCAGTATATGGTGGCATATACTGCCAAAAAATATGATGATGCATATAAGTATATGAACATCGTTTATGAGCTTGAGCCATCTTATTTGTGGCTTTATGCGTACGAATTGGGCATAACCGAGCTTCAGAAGGGCGATATAGAAAAAGCGGAAATGTTTGCTAAGGCACTTTATAACAGCAACAAGGATTTGCAGGATGGTTATGTTCTTTATTCTTCCATAGCCCGTATGACAGGTGATTATGATGGTGCTATAGAGTGGGCTGGTAAGGGCGTAAAGGAAATCAGTGATAGTGCAGAACTTTACAGAATTAAGGCTATGGCATATATTGCTAAGGGTGACTTTGAAAGTGCAAAGGAATTTGCAGATAAAGGCTTGGAAAAAGAAGAATACAGCTATCTTTATATGGTTTCGCTTGTTATTGAAAATGAACTTGGCAATGAAGACAGGGTTAAAGAAATAAAGAAAATAATGAAAGATGCCGGAATGGGTATTTCGGATAAAACACAAAAGTACCTTAAAGGCAAAATAACAGCTAAAGAAATGTTTACGGAAGGGACAGGTGATGTTGAATGACAAATTTATATGTAGCAACACGTGTTCTTACTGTATTTGGTGCAATTCTGAGAACTTTCTGGGAACAGGTAGCCTGCAGGATTTGCGGTATTCCAGTTGAGGATGTAAGAGTTTTTAAGGCTTCGGAAATTTGCGGTCATGTGGAGCATGAGCTAGTAAAAAACAAGAAGCACTTGCTTTTTCTTTGTGGTTTTCCGTTCTTAATGAATTTTATTCTTGCCTGCTGTTTCCTTTTAAACGGTTCATATCGTGTTATTTATATTGGTGATATGAAAAATGTAACCTCATGGGTTTTCCTTTGGCTTGGAATTTCTTTCGCAGCTAATTGTGCGCCGGCTTTCGAAGATGTTTTATCTTTCAAAGATTGTTTTTACAATAGCGAAACAAAAAAATCTGTAAAAATTCTTTGTGCTCCGTTTTTCGGATTGATTTACGGCTTTGCAATTCTCGAAAGATATTCTGTAACCTTTATTATTTCGATATTATTTGCTATAGTATTTCCCAATATTTTGAATCTGGCATTTCCTGTTTTTAATCTCTTCTCTTGATTTGGGTGTGAGTTTATGTCAAAGGTTTTAAAAACATCACCTGCGGTTTTTGCCGTAGGTGAAAATTATCAGATAATTGTTCCTGTTTCCTGCGAAACTGTAATGTGGGTCAGAGTTGGCGAACAAAGCTTTTATGATGATTCAAACGGAATTTTACGTTCCGCTAAAAAAATACATAAAATGATTGTTCCTCGTCAATTGCTGGATTCTGCAGGGGCTTACACTATTTGTTATCGTAGGATTATTAAAAGAAAAGCTTATTTTTCCCGTACACATAAGGTAGAGGAAATTGGTTTTCCTTTTAAAAAGGTTCCTGAAGAAAACGCTATAGCTTATCATATTGCAGATGCTCATAATATGATAGAGCAACCTGTTGCCTGTGCGGAGAGATTTCGCGTGGAAATGGGAAAGATAGATTTTCTTATACTTAATGGGGATGTTCCCGAGGATAGCGGAGCAATAAAGAATTTTGATACAATCTATGAAATAGTTTCCCGTATAACAAAAGGTGAAATACCTGTAATTTTTTCAAGAGGAAACCATGACACAAGAGGTATTTATGCAGAGCAGATTGCAGAATACACTCCCTGTGAAAACGGTAATTCTTTTTTTACTTTCCAAATTGGAAATATATGGGGCGTTGTTCTGGATTGCGGTGAAGATAAGCCCGATACTAATAAAGAATATGGCAATATGGTAGCTTGTAGTAGCTTCAGAAAAAGAGAAACTGCATTTCTTGAAGAATTATCCGAGAGGAATATTTGTGGTAGTGTTGATCATAAGATTGTAATTGCTCATAATCCTTTCACAAGGCGATATCCCGAACCATTTAATATTGAAGAGGATACTTTTACCTATTGGTGTAAAATTCTTAAGGAAAAAATCAAACCTCAAATTATGATTTGCGGACATATACATAGATTTTCTGTTGATATGCCAGGTTGCAAAAATGATGCTTTTGGTCAACCTTGCCCTGTTGTGGTAGGTTCCGAAGTTAACAAGCAAAAGAAACATTTTGCGGGTAGCGGATTTGTTTTTGAAAAAGACAAAATTAAGGTAATTTTTAATGATTCCAATAAAATTTTAGAAACACACATTCTTGAAAAATAATAAAAGGAAGCAGATTTCAAAAATGGAATCTGCTTCCTTTTATGCATTTTTGTTATTTTATAAATCTTATCAATTCAATGTTTTCACAGTTTTCTGCATCAATATTTTTCATGCTGTAAGCATCGCAGGTATTAAGCCACTTGACTGAGGATTTTTCAATTGTAACATTTTTAGCGTGTCGCAGGTAAAAACCTGCATTTTTAATTTTTTCAACACCGTACTGTAAGCAGGGTCTCAAATCATAAAGTCCACTTTCCCATTTTGTCCATTTATTCATTGATATATGGACATTTTCGAAAGTGATATCTTCAATTACATTTTCAAAAGTTCCGTGCACAAGAACACCATTTTCACCTTTACAAGTAATGTTATTGAAACGGATATTTTTAATTTTTCCCGATTTTGTGTTTTCGTCACGGTTAAAGGTTGTGATTACAATGGGTTCGGCAGTTCCCCACCAATCGGGGCAAAAACGCCTTGTTTCAATAATACAGTTTGAAAATGAAACGTTTTCAACATTACCGCCATCGCGTATCTGAATAGAAAGACCACGGTTGCTTTTGGTGATTATGCAATTATCAACAATAACATTCCTGAAATCGCCCACACCCTCTGTTCCGATTTTTATAGCGGCAGAGGTGGAGATAAGCGTGCAGTTGCTTATGATTATGTTTTCGCAAGGCCCGTATTCACTGTTGCCTTTTGAAGTTTTTAGGCAGATGCAATCGTCAGCACATTCTATGTGGCAACCAAGGATTCTTACATTAGTGCAGTGGTCGGGGTCAATGCCGTCAGAGTTTGCAACGTCCAAATCGTTAAGTATACGTATTTCGGAAATGAGGACATCGTCGCATCCGGCGGGGTGAAGTGTCCAGAATGGAGCATCAACAACAGTAAAATTTTTAAAAGTTATATTATTGCTTTTTTCTATGTATATTACTGTTGGACGCGGGTAAAAATTACCGGTTACATAGTATTGGTCTTTTCTTTCAACAAAGCTGTGACCATTGGCATCAATTGTACCATCGCCTGTGATAGAGCAACCATCTGCTTCAAAACCATAAATGAAAACAAAAGATGGTTTGCCTGTTACAGGGTTTCCTATTAAAGCTGTTTTAGGGTCGTATATCATATTGCAAGGGCGAATGTAGCCATCAATATTATCTGTTGCTTTAAGTTTTGAACCTTTTTGAAGATGGAGTTCAACATTCTTTTTTATTTGAATTGAATCAGAAAAATATGTTTTGCCTGAAGTAAGTACAACAGTTCCGCCACCATTTTCAAAAGCACTGTCGATGGCAGATTGTATGGCGTTTTTATCGTTTGCGATACCGTTACCCTTGGCACCAAAATCTTCGGGATAGAATAATAACATTTTTGTCACCTTACATTATATTTTGAGTTAAAATTATTTCGTTTTTATCTGTAAATGTTGCAATGATTCCGTTTCTGTGGACGGTTGAAAATGTTGGCGCTTTTGCAACCATTGTAAGATTCCATTTAACATTAGGATAAATTTTACCTAAATTGTTTGTGACAATAGTAATTTCGGGTTTTAACGTTTTTAAAAAGTCTTTTGAAGAAGAACCATAATAACCGTGGTGACCTATTTTCAATAAATCAACATCACCTATATCATCAGCATAAATTTGCTCTAATCCCGAATCTTTAGTGAAATCTGCCGCTAAAAATGCGGTTTTTTCACCTTTTTTTAGTATTACACCTACGCTACTGGCGTTTTCGCCTTTTTTGGATAATTCTTCAGGTGTTATGGTATTGAGAAAACGCAAAGTAAAATCACCGAAAGAGAATTCGGTATTAGGCAGATTGTTTATAACGGGTATTTCGCGTTTGTTGAGGATGGATAAAATCTCTTCGTAGGTTTCTTTGTTTCCCCAGTCTTCTGTTTCCATTTCTGTGGCAATATTTTCATTGAAATCTTTGAAATAGGCTTTTTTTGCAGAGATTTTCTTGTCTTTGAAAATAGCTTCAAAGTTACCTGCGTGGTCATAATGTATATGGGTACCAAGAATAAATTCAAAATTCACATTACCGTTTTTGTCAGAAGCAACCTTTTTTATATAATCGATAACTTCTTTTTCGTAACCCTTGTATTCTGTTTTTCTGCGAGGGTTGTTGTTTCCTTCGCCGGAGTCAATAAGAGCAAATTTACCATTGGATTCAAGTATAATACAGTCGGAATTTGCAGTGTTAAGAAAATGAATTCTGTCATCTCCGTTTGTATAATTAAATGTTTCTTCTGATATGGGAATTTGGTTAACATATTTGTTTGCTAATGCCACAACAACAATATCAAGAATAAAAACGGAAAGCATAACGACGGTAACAACCCAGGTTGCAATAACACGGGCGAGTTTCTTTTTGTCCTTTATCATTGTTTAGCCCTCCTTAAATTTTTGTAAGGAACCTGTTGCCAGGCAGAAACAATAAGAAGAGCACCGACACAATGCATAGGTATTCTTGATAATATACTGTGGAAAAGGAATATAACAATTCCGCTTACAGCTATTGTTATAATAGCTGAAACAGGCGAATAACTTACAATATCAAATTGCCTTACAGGTAAAAAAGAGAAAAAGCTGTTTGTTAAATTTATCATTGCGTTTTTAGTAGGCTTTTCTTTTGTGGAACGCAAATAAAGAACAGTACCGATAAATAAAGAGCCAATTATTATGGTTGGTATTTCAGCATAAGTAAGTGTATGCGGAAAATCTACAGGGAAAACAGATATAAACTCAGTGTTTGAAAAAACGTCTATTTCATTGACTGTTGTCAATTCTTTTTGTGGGTTTAAGAAAAGGTTGAGAAGAAGCGGTATAAGTAAAGTTATAAATTCTGCAGGAATAACCTTGTTGAGTTTTTTATATTTGAAAGGGTAGGTTATCATTGCAAAAAGGGTAATTGTTCCGTAAAGCAGCCCCCTGAAATGAGGGTGGAATCCCAGTGAACGATAGTTTTGAAGCATTTCAACGGCTGTGCTTCCTGTTGCACCAATTCCAAAATATTGATTTGTCAGCATAACGGTTACAATAAGTGCAAGTAATAAAGAAGCCCAGGCAGAAAAACAACCAGTTGCAGAATTATCCTTTATAAATCGTTGTAGAATAAAATAAATAATTGTGCCAAAGATTATAGTTACAGGTAAATAGAAAATACTGCATTCGCCGATTACATATAGTATAGGCATAAGAAGAAAAGCGTCAGGTGCAAAAAGCTTGTTATTGCTTTTCGAAGAAAATAAAGCACAAATTACTATGCAAAAAAAGGCATTCCATATACCAAGACCTGCAGAAGAAGCGGTGCATATTGAATAGGAGCCTAAAAGCATAGCGCCTGTCAAACCGGATAAAATATCGTTTTTTATATTATTTTTTTCTAAAAACTTACTCATAAATGTAACCTTCTAATTATAATACCATAGTATTCTACAATAATTGTAAAAAATAAACAATAGCGAAAAAGAATTTTTTAACAAGAGTGTTTATGTTTTGTTGGAAATCTGTTGACAATTTTAAATTCATTCTTTATAATAAAGAAGATTAAAATTGGAATGGAGTGTGCATTGCGATGAAAATGTCACCTATCAAAAAAATAATTATCGGTATAGCGGCAGTTACTGTTGCTTTATCCCTCATCACTGCTAACAATATGGCTTCTGTTATGCTTATTGTTGCTTCAAGACAGGCAGGCTCAGCAGCTCAGCAGAGTGTCCAGACAAATCAGCCTGTTCAGCAGAATCAGTCAACAAATAATTCTCAGGGCGGTTCTTCAACAGGCAATACCGCTACTGACAATACAGCAACTGATAACACTGCTTCAGACAACACTGCAACAAGCAACACAGCAACAGATAACAGTGCATCAAACAATACTGCAACAAATGACAATACAGCAGATGACAATGCTTCCGCTGATAAAAACGATGCAGATGACAAGGGCTCAAGTGCAAAGCTTTCTGACAAAGAAGTTGTTGATTTGTATAAAAAGGCTGTTAACGCTGCAAGAACAAAATCATCTTCTGTAATTCGTGTTAAAGATGGTGCACTTAACTATAAGGGTATCGTTGAAGCTGGTAAGCTTTCCAGTACAGCAAGTACTTTGATGGGTATGTTTATGGCTAAAGGTCCTGATGCTATTGAAGCAAAGAATGAGCCTTGGGAAAAGGAAAAACTCCCTGATGCAAATGCTCTTACTGTAAATGGTCTTCAGAAGATTTCTTATGAAGAAAAGGGTGGCAAATACATTGTTACTCTCGTTGCAAAGAATGCATCTAACCCCAAAGCAGGTGCTGACGGTGTTGGTGCTATCTCCGGTGTAATCGAAGAAAGCCAGATTACAGGTGCTATCGGTTCTGTTCCCGGTCTTACTTTGGATGGTATCAGCATCGACTATGAAAATGTTACATCTGTTGCAACAATCGATAAAGCTACAGGTAATCTTGAAGCACTTAACCTCGATGCTCCTTGTGTTCTTAATATTGCTTATGCAAAGGTTCCGATTCTTGGTGAAGTTAACAATGCAAAGGTTGGTATTCAGGTTATCACAGAATACACAATTGCTTATTGATAAAAACAAATAATATAAAAACAGCGTCCTTGAGACGCTGTTTTTTAATCTGTAAAGGTAAAAAATTATGATAGATAAGATCAGCTCTGAAAAAGTGTACTCAATTCTTGATGATAGAATAATAGATAAACTAAAAGTAGAAGTTTTTGAAAAAACAGAATCAACCAACACCCTTTTACGCCAATTTGCGCAAGAGGGTGCTGACGAAGGTCTTGTTTTAATAGCAGGGGAGCAAACTGCCGGAAGAGGGCGTATGGGAAGAAGTTTCTTTTCACCTGGCGACACAGGGGTTTATATGAGTGTGCTTTTGAAACCCGATATAAAGCCTGAAGATGCTGTACAAATAACAACCGCCGCGGCGGTAAGTGTATGTGAAGCGTTGGAGAAGCTTGGTGTTGAAAATACTGGAATCAAGTGGGTAAATGATATTTTTGTGGAAAACAAAAAAGTTTGCGGTATTCTTACAGAGTCAAGCTTTGATTCTGTAAAGGGTGTACTGGAATTCGCAGTTCTTGGTATCGGAATCAATGTTTATGAGCCGAAAGGCGGTTTCCCTGAGGATATCAAAAATATTGCTGGTTCCGTATTTAAAACTGAAAAGCCTGGCCTGAGAAATGAAATTGTTGCCCATTTTTTAAATTCGTTTTTTGATTTTTATAATTGCATTTCAGAAAAAAAACATCTTGAAGAATACAGAAGCAGAAGCTTTGTTATAGGAAAGGATATTACCGTGCTTTCAAATGGCGATTCTGTAAATGCCAAAGCAATCGGAATAGACGATAATTGTAATCTTATAGCTCAGTTTTCTGACGGAAGTGTAAAAAATCTTTATTCGGGCGAAATATCTGTCAGATTAGTTTGAAAATTATTCATTTTCAACAATAATCTACCCTCCAAAATTGTTATAGTATATGTGTAAAAATTTCTTAATACTATTGCAATTAAGTTAATTGTATGGTAAAATCAGTTTGTATATATGGTAGTGTATTATCATTAGTGCAACTATCGTTATCTGTTTAGGAGGATTTATATGAAAGCAACAAAGAAAATTGTTAGTGTTATCTTAGCAATAACTCTTGCGGTTGTAGCTTTTGTTATGCCCGTTGGTGCTGCAAAGGTTTACCCTCTTGTTATTGTGAGCGGTATCTTCTCAACAAAATTGTACGCTAATGTAGGCGAAGAAAACGAAAAAGAGGTATTCTCTTTGGATGATGCCACAATGGAAGCAATGGTTGAAAAAATCGGTGGCTCTTTCTTAAAGGATTTCTTCTTGCTCGGCTACAACAAGGATAACTTTGACAGATTCGCTGATGAGTTTATTCCCGTTATTAACGAATATCTTGATCCTATCGGCTATAATTCAGATGGTACACCGAAGGATGAAACAATTGGTTTCTACCAGCTCGAAAAGCCTATGTCAGAATATACTGACGAAGAAAAAGCAGGTCTTTCTGTTTTTGCAGATGCTTATGCAAAAGAATATGGCGAAGAGAATGTTTACAACTTCAGCTATGACTGGCGTGAGTCACCCATTGATATTGCTGAAGAGTTAGATGAATATATCCAGAATCTTAAAGATGACCTTGGTGTTAAAAAGGTTAACGTTGTTGCACATAGTATGGGTGCAAATGTTGTTCTTGCATACCTTAGTGCTTTTGGCGGAAAAAGCATCAATAACCTTGTGTTTGCTTCTCCCGCATGGAAGGGAACAAGTCTCGCAGGTAACATTGTAACAAAGGACATTGAATTCAATATGTTCACTGTTGAAAATTACCTTGTTCAGCTTGCAAACGTTAGTGCTACAACACACATTACTGCTTTCATAATATCATATATCGCAACTTATGACGGTCTTTCAAAGGAATATTTCGGTGATATCAACAAAGTTGTTCATGGAATTCTTCCTCGTTTGTATTCCGATGCAATTATTCCTAACATTGCAGGTATGCCCGGTTTCTGGGGTCTTGTTCCCGATGTGGATTATTTAGCTGGTAAAGAAACTCTCTTCGGCGATGCAATTAATCCCGACCTGGAAGCAAAGATTGATGCTTACAATGAAATTCAGAGAAATGCAGAATCAATTATTGAATCTGCAATGGAAGATGGAATGAAATTCGGTATCGTTGTTGGTTACAACTGCCAGATAATTCCGATTAGTGACGAATACGAGCAGAGCGATACAATTATAGATGTTGAATATGCAAGTGGCGGTGCTACCTGTTCAAGATATCTCAAAGCTCACGATGACTGGGGTAAAATTTACAACCAGAAAGAAAAAGATGGTCACAACCATGTTTCTTGGGATAACAAGGTGGACGCTTCAACATGTATGTTCCCCGAGTATACTTGGTTCTACAAGAATTTACAGCACAATGCTTATAGCGTTGACGAAGGTACAACAGATATCGTTGTTTGGCTTCTCGGAGCAGATGAGCAGTACACTGTTCACACAGATGTAGAAAACTATCCTCAGTTCTCTCTCTACAACACTTATAAGAGAAAAGTTACTCCCATCCATATCGATGGTATTATAGGTGACCTTGATGATAGCGGAGCTATCACAACTGAAGATGCCAGACTTGCTCTTAAAGTTGCTGCCGGTCAGAAAAAGGTTGATGAAGACCACCTTATTATCGGAGATATCGATGAAGATGGCGATATCACAACAAGCGATGCCAAAGACATTCTTGCAATGGCTGCCGGTATTGATTTCTAAAGAATATTTAAGACCTTGCCTTTGGGCAGGGTCTTTTTCTTTTTGTAATGGAATTGTAATTGAAACAGTGATAAATATATGGTATACTTATCATATGTTAGTGCATTTAGTGGAGGGGGATATTTATGAGTGAAAGAATGACTAAAAAAGATAATGCTTTACAAGCGTTAAAATTTGCAGCTTTTTCTGCTTCCGCAGGAATAATACAGGTTGTTTCCTTCACCCTTTTAAATGAACTATTGCCTCAGACAGACAGTAATAATGCAATATTACAATGGTTTTTTAATTCTGAGTATGGAGCAAGTTATCTTGTTGCTTTGATTTTTTCCGTTCTTTGGAATTTTACATTTAACAGGAAATTCACTTTCAAATCTGCAACAAATATTCCTATTGCAATGTTAAAGGTGCTCGCTTTTTACTGTGTGTTTACCCCTGTTTCAACCATCTTGGGTGAGTTTGTTGCACAAAAAACGACTTGGGAGTTTGCGGAGTATCTGATATTAGGCGTTACAATGAGCACTAATATGGTCACAGAATTCTTGTTCTGCAGATTCTTTGTATATAAAGATAGTATGAACACTAATGAAAAAGTAAGAAAAGAAAAGGAAACAATAAATGACAAATAATAAAACTGCTCAAACAAGAATATGTCCTGTTTCAAGAAAATGTGGCGGTTGCCAGTTAATGAATATGACTTATCCTGAACAGCTGAAGTTCAAACAATCAAAGGTTGTTAAGCTTTTGGGCTCTTTTCATAGAGTTAATGAGATAATTGGTATGCAAATTCCTTTTCATTACAGAAATAAGGTTCAGGCTGCATTCGGCAGAACACGTAGCGGAGAAATAATTTCCGGTGTATACCAATCAAGTACACATAATATTGTTAAAACGGAATCTTGCTTAATTGAAGATAAAAAAGCGGATGAGATTATCATAACTATAAGAAAGCTTATTAAGGATTTCAAACTTACGGTATTTGATGAAAGAAAAAACAACGGTTTTCTTCGTCATGTTCTTGTTAAAAGAGGTTTTTCTACAGGGGAGATAATGGTTGTTCTCGTGACGGGGACATCAGTTTTTCCATCTAAAAATAATTTTGTAAAAGAACTTTTAAAACGTCATCCGGAAATTACAACAATAGTTCAGAACATAAATAATAAATTTACAAGTATGGTTTTGGGCGAGAAAGAAACGATTCTGTTTGGCAAAGGGTATATAGAAGATGTTCTGTGCGGTTGCAGATTCAGAATTTCACCCAAATCTTTTTACCAGATAAATCCTGTTCAAACCGAAATTTTATACGGTAAAGCAATAGAATTTGCGAATCTTAACGGAACCGAAAAAGTTATAGATGCCTATTGTGGAATTGGCACAATTGGTATTGTTGCTTCAAAGAGTGCAGGTGAAGTAATTGGTTGCGAACTGAATCCCGAGGCTATAAGAGATGCAAAGGTTAATGCTAAAATAAATGGAATTGAAAATATACGATTCGTATGTGCTGATGCGGGCGAGTTTATGCTTTCTATGAAAGAGCAGAACGAAAAATGTGATGTTCTGTTTATGGACCCGCCCAGAGCAGGAAGCGACAAGAAATTTCTTTCCTGTGCAGTTTCACTTTTACCTGAAAAAATTGTGTATATTTCATGCAATCCCGAAACACAACAAAGAGATTTGTATTATTTAATCAAAAACGGATATAAAGTGAAGAAAATACAGCCTGTTGATATGTTTCCCTATACAGCACATGTGGAAACGGTTGTTTTGCTTCAAAAATAAAAAATGTCAAGTGAAAAAGAAGGTGAAATTATGACAGGTTTATTATATTGTACACTAAATATTTTTTGTATCCTTATATTAGCAATGGTACTTTTCCAAATAGTGAAAAGTTCAGATAAACGAGTTTCTCAGGTTGTGTATTCCTTGTTCATAATTTCTTCTTCGATTTTATGTATCAGCGACCTTATATGGGGTGTTATAGATTTTTCAGCTTTGTGGGAAATTTCTGATTCAATGGCGTTTATTGCAAACAGTATTTACCATGTTTTTACAATAGTGGTTGCATATATGTGGTATTTATATGCTGAAAGTGAGCAAGAATCCCGAACTATAAGCACAAAAAAAGGTTGGGCAATAAGTATATTGCCATTTTTAATTGATGTAGCTCTTATAATAGGCTCATTTAAACATAATTTTATTTTCTTAATAAATCAAGAGGGCGTATACGAACGTGGAAAGTTCTATATAGTTCATATAGCAATTTGCTTTTTCTATATTCTTTTAACATCATTAAAGGCGTTTATCAGGTCTTTTTATAAAGAGAATTATATGAAAAAGAATAAATACAGAACATTAGCGTCGTTTTGTATCATTCCTTTAATCACCGGTGTTTTGCAAGTTATATTTGTGGGTTCGCCTATGATAAGTGCCGGTGTTACCTTTGCAAGTCTTCAGGTGTATGTAAGTTCCCGTGAACAGCTTATTTCCGTTGACCCACTTACAAAATTAAATAACAGAACTGAAATGGTTCGTTTTCTTGACCACAAAATGAGAAACCGAAACATAAACAAAGATTTGTATTTGTTTATAATGGATTTGGATTATTTCAAAAAAATCAATGATAAATATGGTCATATCGAGGGCGATGCCGCCATTAAAATTGTTGCAGATGCTCTGAAAAAAGTGGTTAGAAAAACCAATCTTTTTGTATGCAGATATGGCGGGGATGAATTTGTGGTGATCGGGGAAGTGAAAAAAGATTTTCTTCCCGAGGATTTTATAAAAGAAATTAACAATACTTTAAAAGAGGAAACCAAAAAACGAGGTAAAGAGTATAGTTTGCATATGAGTATCGGGTATTTTAAATACACACCTGAAATCAAGAGTGTTTCACAGTTTGTGTCTGCAGCAGATAAATATCTTTATAGAAGGAAAAGTGAAAGGGTATTAAAACGCCCATTGAAAGAAACTACAGATATTTCCTTGAAAAAATGACATATTAAGTATTGACTGTAAAAATAAAAAGGAATAAAATTATAAATGTTTTTTACAAATAGAACTACTTGAACGGAGTGATACAAATGATAAAAGTAGGGCTTTACGGCTATGGCAATATTGCAAAAGGTGTTGAATGTGCCGTAAAACAAAACAAAGATATGGAAGTAACTTGTGTTTTCACAAGAAGAGATCCTGAAACAGTTTCAACAATTTCAGGTGCAAAGGTTTATAAAACAGATGATGTGTTAAATCACAAGGATGATATTGATGTTCTTGTAATGTGTGGCGGTAGTGCAACAGATTTGCCAGAGCAGACTCCTGCAATGGCGGAGCATTTCAATGTTGTTGACAGCTTTGATACTCACAAAAGAATACCCGAGCATTTTGCTAATGTTGATACAGCGGCAAAAAATGGCGGTAAAATCGGTGTTATTTCTGTTGGTTGGGATCCCGGTATGTTCTCTCTTAACCGCCTTTATGGTAGTTGTATTCTTCCTGACGGAGCAGACTATACATTCTGGGGCAAGGGCGTAAGTCAGGGCCATAGCGATGCTATAAGAAGAGTGGAAGGCGTTATTGATGCAAGACAGTATACAATTCCTGTTGAAGAGGCTCTTGATGCAGTAAGAAGCGGTTCGGAACCCAAGCTTACCACAAGGCAGAAGCACACAAGAGAGTGTTTTGTTGTTGCCGAAGAGGGTGCAGATTTAGAAAGAATCAAGACCGAAATCGTTACAATGAAAAACTATTTCGATGAATATGATACAACAGTAAACTTTATTTCACAGGAAGAGCTTGACCGTGACCATAAGGGCATTCCCCACGGTGGTTTTGTTATCAGAACAGGTAGAACAGGCAAAGAACTTGAGCACAATCACGTTATTGAATACAGCCTTAAGCTTGATTCTAATCCGGAGTTCACATCAAGCGTTATTGTTGCATTTGCAAGAGCGGCGTATCGCCTTAATGCAGAAGGTCAGAGCGGTTGCAAAACTGTATTTGATATTCCACCTGCATATCTTTCAATTAAATCAGCAGAAGAGTTAAGAAAAGAAATGCTTTGACTTCAAGATAACGCAAGGGATGTCCTTTGCGTTATTTGTTTAGTGGGAAATGAAAAAGAAAAATATTATTATAAAGCTTTTGTACCCTCAACGGTGCAGATATTGTAACAATGTTATTGATATCCGTCGTGAGATTTGCCATACCTGTGAAAATACCTTGAATAAAATTGATGGCGAGATCTGCAAATTGTGCGGTAAAAGTGTTGATGTTTGCGATTGCGGTCATAAAAAGCATTTTTATAAATGCGTTTGTGCTCCATTTTATTATGAAGGTGCCGCAAGCAGGGCAATATGGAGATTTAAATTCCACAATGCAACGAAGTTATCAAAAATTTTTGCAGAGGATATGGCAGAATGCTTCAATAAGCATTACAAGGGTTATGATTTTGATTTGTGTACTTTTGTTCCGTCAACTAAAGAAGATTTTAAGAAAAGGGGCTATAATCAGGCGGAGTTTCTCGCCAGAGATTTTTGCGAAATAACTCAAATTAAATGCGAGGATTTGCTTGATAAAGTCTTTCAGACTCAATCTCAGCATAATCTTTCAGGTGCAGAGCGAAGCGGTAACCTTATTGGTGCAATTGAGCTTAAAGATGGTGTTGATGTTGAGAATATGCGTGTTCTTCTTATTGACGATATAAAAACAACGGGTGCAACCCTTAACGAATGTGCAAAAATGCTTTTAATAGGCGGAGCTGCAGAGGTTTTCTGCCTGACGGTTGCTGTAACTAACAAAAATAAAGAAAAGAATTCTGACTGAAATATGTCAGAATTCTTTTTCACTTAAAAACGCTTTCAACGCTGAATAGCGTTTTGCTTTTTTATCATTGCAGGTCATATATTCTATTTGTTCGGCAGAGCCTACTGTGATTAACATATCCTTGGCTCTTGTAACAGCGGTGTACAGAAGATTTCTGTATGCAAGGTTAGGAACAAGACCTATTACGGGAAGCACTACTGCTTTGAATTCGCTTCCCTGACTTTTATGAACTGTTATCGCATAGGCAAGTTCCAGTTCTGATAAATTTTCACCGGGAATAGTGGCTTCTCTGCCGTCAAAATCAACCTCAATTGTGCCTGTTCGGGTATCAATATGCTTTAAAATACCAATATCACCATTAAATATGCCTCTGCCTTTTTCACTCTTACTTTCCCATTCTATATTGTAATTGTTTTTAACCTGCATAATCTTATCACCGGTGCGGAAAGTCTGACCTGCAATAGTTATCTCGCCCTTATCCTTGTGTGGCGGATTTAAGGCACTTTGTAAAAGTTTGTTAAGGTTTTGTGTGCCTGTTTCTCCCTTTTTAGATGGGCATATAACCTGAATATCGGAAAGTGCATCCCAACTGTAAGCGTTTGGCAAACGTTCGCTGCAAAGCCCAACAACAGTTTGCGATGAAATAGTGGCGTTCGGTCTTTCTAAATGAAAAAAATCATTTCCGTTGTTTTCAAGGTTGGGATTTTCTCCGTTAACTATTCTATGAGCGTTGGTTATGATTTTGCTTTCCATGGCCTGACGGAAAACCTGAGTAAGACAGACAACAGGGAGACGTTCAGACAAAATAAGGTCGTGAAGAACATTACCTGAACCAACGGGCGGTAACTGGTCGCTGTCGCCAACAAGTACAAGACGGCAACCAAGAGGCAGTGCCTCAAGCAGATTTGCAAAAAGGTGAATATCGATCATTGAAAGCTCATCAAGAATCAAAGCATCACATTCAAGTGGATTTTCAATATTTCTGCGGAAATATGGTTTATCATCCTCATTCCATTCCACTTCCAGAAGTCTATGTATGGTTTTTGCTTCCATACCCGTAACCTCGCTCATTCGCTTAGCAGCTCTGCCGGTTGGTGCGGCAAGTGCAATATCAAGATTCTGATGTTCAAAAATACTTATAATACCTTTTATTGTTGTGGTTTTGCCTGTACCGGGTCCACCGGTTAAAACAAGTAACCCTTTTTTTGCTGCGGTAGCAATAGCAAGTCTTTGTTGCTCTTCGTATTTTATTTGATTTATATTTTCAATTTCGTCAATCCAATCCGCAAGTCGTGGTGCACCCATGGGAGGGAAGTTTGAAATAACATCTATTCTGTCGGCTATTTTCTTTTCTGCATTGTATGCAGAGGGCAAAAAAACGAATTCCTTGCCATCAATTGTGTGAGTTTTGAGCTGTGCGGTGGAAATAAGTTTATCTATTGTAATATCAATTTCATCCTGCGTTACGGAAAGTAAATCGGAGCAAGGTCTTAAAAGCTTTTCTCTCGGTATACAGGTGTGACCTCTTGATGTGGAATTGTGCCTTACAACGTGCAAAATTCCCTCACTAGTTCTGTAATCCGGTAAAGGCTTTTTTGGGAGCTTGCTTTCAACTGCTTCTGCTCGTTCAAAGGTTATACCAATACCTAAGCCACAGAGAATGTATGGATTTTCTTCAACCTTACTAACGGCGTTTATGCCAAGCTTTCTGAAAATTTTAAGACACTCTGTTGGTGAAAAACCGTATTTTTCAAGCCCCAGCATAACAGTTCGCATTGCGTATTGCCTTCTGAATTCTTCACCGATGCTTTTTGCTTGTTCTTCAGAAATGCCTTTTAATACGGAGAGTCTTTCGGGGGCAGTGTCCAGAACATCAAGTGTATCAGCACCGAATTTTTCAACAATTGCCATAGCTCTTTTGGGACCTATTCCACGAATTACGCCCGATGCAAGATATTTATAAATTTGTTCGGTTGTTTCGGGCATACATCGAGAAAAGGCAGTTGCTTTAAACTGCCTGCCAAAGGATTGATGAATTGTGAAATTACCCGTCAGGGTAACAGTTTCACCGGCACTTACACCGGGCATAACTCCCACAACTGTGAAATAATCATCACCAACAGAAACGTCCATAACAGTAAAACCATTGGTATCGTTTTGGAAAGTGATTTCTTCAACAGAAGCGGTTATTGTCTCTTCTTGAAATTCCATTTAAAGCTCCTAAGTTTAATTTGTTCTATTGTAACATAATGTGGTGAGGTTTGCGACAATTTTTATAATATATTTTTTAAAATAATTGAAAAGAGAGCTAACCTATGGTAATATAGCATTGTACATTTTTTCCAATGGAGGAATTAAAAATGAAGTATATTCTAGATAAAATTAACCATTGTAATTTTAAAACAGTTGAAAAGGGCAGATTAGCTCCCAGAGCTTATTCAATCCCGCATTCAACCAAAAAAGATGCAGAAAAAACAGATTATAAAACAGAACGTTACAATAGTGATATTGTAACTGTTCTTTCAGGTGAGTGGGAGTTTAAATATTATAAGAAAAAATCAAGACTTCCTAACACCCTTGATACTAATAAAGTTAAGTTCGATAAAATAAATGTTCCCTCAACCTGGCAGAGAACCGGTTATGAAGAACCGGCATACATTAACTGTCCCTATAGCTTTGACCCCAGAGCTTTTGGTCTTCCTAAGGGAGAGGGTGTTAAACCACCGGAGCTTCCCGAAGATTTCTCCTGTGGTATTTATCGCAAAATCATCAATATTACTGATACAAGTAAAGATTATATACTCACATTTTTAGGTGTTACACCTTGTTTGGATTTATATATTAACGGAATTTTTGTGGGTTATGGTGAAGC
>JAZNHK010000063.1:0-4909 GCA_045576915.1 Acutalibacteraceae bacterium | reverse complement strand
ATTTCCAAAATGCTTATTGCCGCAGGTGCTACCAATATGGTACTTGTTGACAGATACGGTATCATTGACGAAAACGACGAATTTTTGGGAAAGGAAAGGCAGAACCTTGCAAAAACAACAAACCCCGAAAAGTTAACAGGTGGTTTGGATATTGCAATTAAAAATGCCGATGTTTTTGTTGGCGTTTCTGCACCCAACATTCTTTCTCAGGAAATGGTTAAATCAATGAACGCCGATGCAATTGTTTTTGCGATGGCAAACCCCACCCCAGAAATTATGCCAGATAAGGCAAAGGAAGCAGGAGCAAGAGTTGTTGGAACAGGTCGTTCAGATTTTCCCAACCAGATTAACAATGTTCTTGTTTTCCCCGGAATTTTCCGTGGTGCTTTGGACTGCGGAGCAACAGCAATAACTGAAGACATGAAGCTTGCCGCCGCTTATGCCCTTGCAAACCACATTCCCGAAAATGAGCTTAATGAAGAAAATATAATCCCCTCCGCCCTTGACAGAAGCGTTGCTTTTGAAATTGCAGAGGCAGTAAAAAAATCCGCTATTGAAAGTGGAAATGTACGATAAAATGGCTGTGACCCCATTCTCATTTTTGTAAATGAGAATGGGGTCACTTGTTTATACTTCGTTAAAATATTTCACCAAATATTCTACAACTGCACCAAACATGGGGTGAGAGTGGGAATATGCACCATCCCAATTTTCCCAAAGAGTTGTGGCACCATGCTTTTTCATATTGTAGAATGTATTTTCTTTTTCGCTTGTGAGAAGCTTAAAAGCTAACTCTTTGTGACCATTTTCGCAAAGAGTTCTTATAAGAATATCTGTGCCGAAAATACCGCAATCAAACTCACCAAGCTTTTCATATTTATCTACAATGGCTTTAAGAGTTTTTTCGTTACCGAATCCAAGGTCAAAGCCATAAGCATCTGCCGCCTCTGTTGATTTATAGAAAGTGCAGGTTTTCTTGTCATAGTATTTATCAAGAAACGCTTTTTTCACTTTCTCATAACGAGCTTTAAGTTCTTTATTGGGTTTGCCGATAACATCTGCAATTTCAATTGTCATCTTAAGGGTTTTAAGATGGAAATATGTGTTTACAAAGGGTTCAGGAATAAGGTTTCTGTCCTTTGGTGAACACCAGTCACCTAAACACCAGCCACCCTTTTCCTCACGGACTACCAAACCCTTTTCACTATGGTTTTCCATATAATCAAGATAACGGAGCATATTGGGGTAGTATGTTTCAAGCAATTCCTTGTCGCCGTAATGCTTATAGAAAGCGTAAGGCACAATTACCATTGCACCGCCCCAGCCACCGGGACCGCCACCGCCACCATAGAATGGTGCAGTATGCTGAACATGACCATTGAAAATATCCTGGCAGTCTGCAATATCTCTTATCCATTTGCGGTACATACTTTCTGCATCAAAGCAAGTCATTACCACATTTGCGGTTAACTGACCGACGCCTGTATAACCAAGTCTTTCTCTGTGAGGACAGTCAGAGGGAATACAACCGTGTATATTTGAATTCTGAGTTCTTATGTAAGAATCAAAAATCCATTGGAGCGTTTCATTTGAGGATTTGAATTGAACAATGGGCTTCAAATCAGTATGAACAACTCTATATTCCTTAACCTTAACTCTGCCGAGAACATCAAAATATCTTGCACCGTGCCAGGTAAATTGAGGATGGAAAACTTTACATTTATTATCATAAATAAATGTGTCCTTCTGCATGCGGAACTCGCCACCTGCAGAATGAAAAGCAAGGCCACCATTCTCATCGAGCTCTTCTGCATAACGGATTGTACAGCTTTCACTGATATAAGCATCCTCAATAAATTCTATAACGGGATATCCCGATACATTTTCGCCCACATCATAAATTGCATAATCGCCATTTTTATAGATGCGCTTGGGTTTAAGTTTTCTGACAATTCTGTCGGGAGTAAAATCTGCTTCGTTCAAAACAGAAACAGGAGCTTTTACAATATCTACATTCTTCCAATTTTCAGTTGAATATGAAACATCGGAAAAATCATAGCAGCCAACTCTTGAATCCTGGTCCTCGCCATAGTAAACACTTGCTCTTTGAACATAAGATTTAATATATTTAAGATTACTATCGCTTTTCGCAATAATTTTATCGCCTTGGGCAAGTTTAAAGCAAAGTTTAAGCTTTCCGTTTCCATAGCACTTAACCCCTTCATTGGGGCATTCGTGTTGGGCATACCAACCACCGCCAATATGGAAAACAATTGTGTTTTTACCTTTTTTAAGGAACTTTGAAACATCAATTCTTTCATAAAGAATTCTATATGTCATTTTATCAAATATGGGGTAAGCCATACTTGCGGTGTCCATAAAATCAAAGTTAGTCCAAGCGGGTGAAAGCACCTTATCACTTATGCTTTTACCATTGATATAAACATTACAGTAACCAAGTCCTGTAACAAAAAGCTCTGCAGGGATTTTCTTTTCTAAATTGAAATCGCAACGGACAACAACTGCTTCGGTATCATCGAATTCTACCCACTCCGCACCCTCAAAAACAAGGTTAAGATTATATTTTATATATCTTTTTCCAGCTTTTTCGAATGCTATATTTTCATAAGGAAAGCCATTTTTAGTGAAGAAATCTAAAACTTCTGCTCTACTTTCACCAACGATGCTTCTAGCACCCTGACAGATAGCAACGCTTTTCAATTCATTTAAAATTTTGCTACCGATTCTGAATTTTCTGTAATCCTTACTTACTGCAATTTTAGCAATTTCAAATTCGCCGTTGCCATTGTCATAAAGGCTACCGCAACCTAAAAGCTCGTCACCTATCGCACAAACAATATGAAAGCCCGTTTCATCACGGTTATCTTTTATAAACGCAGGTTTTTCACCCTCTTCGCCGCAGAAAACCTCACGGCGAAGAGAGATAATATTTTTAAAAAGCGGATTAGAAAAATCTATTTTTTCGAATCTTTGTTTCATAATGCACCTTATTTCTCTGCTTTTCCGGGAGCAATAACAAAGTTAAATGCAAGCTCCTTGGAAGCATCAATACTGTATTCAGGAAGAGTTGCAGGACCGCAGCTACCAGTACCTGTACCCTTTGTATAACCATTAAGAGTTACAAAGGTTGTTTTCTGGTCGTAAATATCTTCTCTGTGGTCTGCTTTCTGAAGAAGAGCCTGAGTATAGTTATGAACATTGAAATCAAATCTCTTATCGGAATAAATAAGGATTTCTTCACCCTTTTCATTCTTAAGCTTTAAGTAAGAAACATCAGAATGGTTTGAGTTATCCTGAGGACGAATGTAGGGTTCATGCTCATCCGCAACCTTTGCAGTATAAAGACCAATAGGTGCATGGGAGTTAAAGTCATTGTAGTTTTCTTTTTCGCCTCTGCCGAAATATTCAATCTCATTGAATTTCTTATCTGCCTCAAATGTAAGACCGAGAGCAGCCACATCATAGAACTGTTCTTTACTATCTTTATCGGGAGCAATTGCTACCTCAATATCAACAACGCCGTTTGCACCTATAATATAGAGAATGTTTGCATTAAAGAGAACATCCTCTTTGCCGTGAACAGTAATATATTGGCTGACTGATGCCACACCTGATTTAACCTCCGCACTCATATCTTCGAGAACAATTTCGGGGTCAATAAGGTTATGCTTTTCCCAATCCTCAATAATCCAACGGTCATTATCAACATAAGCTCTTGAAAGGTTAAGAAGGAAACCTCTGTGAGATGCGGGCTCTTTATTAAGCACCTGAACACCATTTGCTTTATAGGAAACCATTTCACCTGTTTCCTCAGAGAATTCAATTGAACCATTTTCATATTTAACAGTAAGCTTTTCGCCATCGGAAGCAATTGAAACCTTACCCATTTCAAGAGAGGGCTGAATGAACGGTGCTTCGGAAAGCGTCAACTGTTCACTTGCAATTTCAAAATCACCATCAAGGTATGTAAGGTTAAGATAAGTGTTTTTATCGTAATTCACCTTGGGTAAATCAAGCTTATATGTTGCATCCTTTTCAGGTGCAATATCTGTACTGAAGCTACCACATTTAAGAGTAACACCATTTTCCTGAACTTCCCAATAAACCTCAATATTTGAGGATGATAAGAAACGGTTAGTGTTAACAATAGTAAGCTTATTACCTGAAAGTCTGCGAACCCTTAAAGGTCGGTAGCAGTTTTTCATTTCGTAAGCACCTGTGTGAGGTGTGCGGTCAGGATAGAAAAGACCGTCAACACAGAAGCAACCATCGTGAAGAAGCTCACCATGGTCTCCACCATAGGTGTACTGGTATTTATATTTATCTGTACCATCATGAAGAACAGAATGGTCTGCCCATTCCCAGATACAACCACCAATAAAGATATCGTCGGAATAGAATATCTGCATATATTCTTCCAATGCACCGGGTCCAACACCCATAGCGTGACAGTATTCGCAAAGGTAGAAAGGTACTTCCTGATACTGCTTACCGCGTTTTCTGTCGCGGATTTTTTTCATATCATCCTGATGGGTATACATTTCAGAGAACACATCATAGTGATAACGTTTTGTGCGGCAAACGCCCTCATAATGAACAGGAATATCTGTTAACTCTTTAAGCATTTCATAGCATTTGTCGTGGCATTTATAACCCCAGGATTCGTTACCCAAGCTCCACATAATAATTGATGGATGTGTACGGTCACGGAAATACATTCTTCTTACTCTATCCATATATCGGGGTGCCCATTTTAACTTGTGGCTGATCTCTCCACCTTCACAGCCTAAATCCCAGATACCGTCAGTTCCAATATCTGCTTCGCCAACGCACTAAAGTCCGTAATGGTCGCAAAGTTCAAGGAAGAATGGGCCGGGAGGATAATGAG
>JAZNHK010000062.1:0-17661 GCA_045576915.1 Acutalibacteraceae bacterium | reverse complement strand
ACAACCGGTCAGAATGCAGTTAATCAGGCACGTGAATTTGCAAAAATTGCAGAAATCACAGGTATTATTCTTACAAAGCTTGATGGTACTGCCCGTGGTGGTGTTGTCCTTTCAATTAAAAATGACCTTAAGGTTCCTGTTAAATTCATCGGTGTGGGCGAGGGTATTGATGATTTACAACCCTTTAACCCACATGCTTTTGCAGATGGTCTTTTCAATGACCTTCCCGAAGATTTTGAGGAAGAGGAAATCGACCTTTCAAAAATTCGTGAGGAATATGTTCCTGCTGAAGAAACAGACGAGCGTGAAGAATTAGCAAGGGCAGTTGGCGAAATTTTCAATGCTATGGCAGAAATGAACGTAGAAGAAAATGCTGAAGAATTTGATGAAGTTCAAGAGGAAGCAATTGAAGATGCAGCAGAAGAAATTGTTGAGTTTGATGTAGAAACAGAGGAAGCTATTGATGAAATTTCTGAAGAAATTATTGAAGAAACAGTTGAAGAAGTTGTTCCTCAGAAAGTAGAAACTGTTGAAGAAGCAGTTGAGAATGCGCCTGAAGTAATAGAGGCAGAAACTATTGCTGTTATTGAAGAAAATGATGGTCCCACAGCAGTTTTCGTTGCCCCAAAAGAGGAAACAAAAGAAGAACCCAAGAAAAAGAAAAAAGGCTTGTTTGGGAGGTTGTTCGGTTAATGGAAAACAACGTTTTTTTAATCGCTACTCATAATATGAAAAAACGCGATGAGCTTTATCGTATTCTTTCGCCTTTAGGGATTGATGTTAAAACTGCAGAACAGGCAGGGTTGGAGATTTCTGATGTTGATGAAACAGGAGAAACCTTTTATGAAAATGCTTTTTTGAAAGCTCAGAGCGGTTGTCTTGAAAGCGGTATGCCTTGTGTTGCAGATGATTCTGGTCTTTCTGTTGATTACATTGTTGGAGCACCCGGTGTTTATTCTGCTCGTTTTGCAGGTGAACACGGCAACGATGCAAAAAATAATCAGAAGCTTCTCAAAATATTAACAGATGTTCCCATTGAAGAAAGAACTGCAAAGTTCGTTTCTGTTGTTTGTTGTGTGTTCCCAAATGGTGATGTGATTTCCGCAAGAGGAGAATGTAAGGGTTATATAGGCTTTGAACCAAAGGGTAATGGTGGTTTTGGTTATGACCCATTGTTTATGGTTGGTGAAAAAAGCTTTGCTGAGCTCACCCCTGAAGAAAAAGATTCTTTAAGCCATAGGGGTAACGCTTTGCGACAGATTGCAGAGAAATTAAAAGATTATATGTCCTTATAAACAGTGATTACTGTGCCGAGTCCGGTAGTATCAATTTCTATTTTGATATTATCTGTCTCGGCACTTGTTGTTTCTTTTTTTATTTCTTTTATCACCTTGAAAAAATCAATTTTTTCGAAAATTTCCTCAGCTTTTTCTTTATGACAAAAGCTTTTTATACAATTGCATATAAAAATGAAAGCTTCACTTTCTTGAGTGATGTTTTGGCTTTCAAAAACTATATTCATTTCGTTTAAACGGTGTTTTTTGTCATATTTGAAATTCAGCATAACCTCATCTTGTGAAAATCTGAAAAATTTTGTTAAGGTGCATTTTTCTGTATTTATTATGTAGCCTTCTGCTGTAATGTTATATTCTTCGTTCAGGTTATTCATCCTTTGTGAAAAGGCCTGAAGACTATCACCGGAGGTTTCAAAAATACAACCGTTAAGCATAATAACAGAAAAGAAAAGTATTGTAATTTTAAAGAGTCGTTTTTTCATTTTATCACCTGTTTTGTTCACAAATTCTTAACAAATAATACAATAGATGTTGTATAATTTATAGTGAGATTAAAGTATAATAATATATATGTAAACTTTTGTATAATAATTTAAATTAGAGTGATTATAATGAAAAATTCTTTTAAAAGAGTTATTTGCTCAATATTGTGTGTTCTGGTGGTACTTTCCTGCGTAAGCTCGGCTGCTACTGCCACATATACTGCCGAATACCCCCAAGGCGTTACCGCTGAGGAGGCGTTGCTTGCTGTGGAAGGTACGGATAAGCTTTTAAATAACATTGTGCCAACTCTTTCAGGCGGAAGCCTTTCTCAGACAATCAAACCTATGATTTTCAGTGATGAAAGTCTTTCAGATTTTGTTGCTTCTTTGTATCAGGGGCTTTCTGAAAACGCAAGTGAAATGGGAACCATTGGTTTGGATATTTCCGTTTCAGGTGTTGCAAACGGCTTGTCAGATTATCCTCAGGTACAGAATGCACTTCTTCAGGCAACTGATTGGAATGATGTTAATCTGCAGGGGGTTACGTGGAATGTAAAGGATAAAGAAAGCTTTGCAACAGCATTTGCAAAGGCTTTGTCACCATTTGATGATATTTTTTATATGCTCCTTTGTTCGGGAACTTATACTATCTCGGGTTTTATTAAGGTTGATGGTGCAAACGGATACGAAAATGCAATTGTACCAATGCTCAATTCATTAAAATGTACCGGTTTAATGAACCAGGCTGAGTTTACTGACCAAGCAACTCAGGATAGAAGCAATATGCTTAAAAACATTCTTTTACCTTTATTTACAATGCTTGAGCGTGCTTTTGATGCACCAATGAATACATTGACAGATGCTTTGCCATCCTTTGCTTATTTCGTAGAAAGCGGAGAAATGGACGCCTGTATGGATTCACTTCTTTCTCCCATATTCTCAAATCCCCTTGTGGAAATTGCAGTGTTCCTAAAAATATTTGATATGGATTCAATGAAGTTTGATGTCGATGAGATGCTGACAACAGGCATTTCTGATATGGTAGGAGAAAGTGGTCTTCAGCTTGCTCCCATTGATTTAAAAAGACTTTCAAACTGCGGTTCTCATAACGGAATGGAGTTCGTTTCCTATAAGGGCAGGGCATATGTTGAAATAATGCGTTGGCTTGTGGATACTCTTAAACTCAATAAACAAAGTCTTCCTCAGCTTATGAAAGACTTGGGAGCTAACGGAACAAGCGTACCTACAGATATGTTGAACGGTTTGTTTGATAAAGAAACCGATGCTTTGGTAGGCACAATTATTCTTTTGTTCTCACCAAGTAAATTAAGTGCACCGCAAATGATGGTTTATCCTGAAATTGCACGGACAGTTGTTGCGTTTACTCCAAATCTGACTCAGGCAGATTATGAAAAAGTTCTCAATGAAATTGATGACTTACTGGATGATTTCGTTAAAGAGGGCGGAAGCTACAGAAGTATCGAATCTCTTCTCGCTTCAAATGTTTATTCAAATTCAAATATAAACGCCCTTTTATCAGGCATTTATGGTGCATTGGAAAAAGAGGGTGTACTGGAGTTACTAACAGTGCTGGGTATTGATGCAACACCCAAAGGTGTGGCAAGATTTATCGAAAACGATTATCCTACAGCATACAATGCTTTAAATAAAGCAAATTCCTGGTCAAAGGTTAATCTTAACAATGTTTCATGGGGCTTTAATAATGGTTCCAGAAGAGGTTTCCAAAATGCATTTATTGCAGTTTTAAGACCTTTGAATCCTTTGTTAAGGGTTGTTCTGGCAGGAGAAGATATGCTTCTTATGGATAGCATTACCCTGAAAGGTGCAGATGGCTATAACACCGGTGTTATTCCCATTCTTGAAGCACTCGGATGTAAAGAGAGTTCAATAAAAACTTACACGCAATATGTGAGTGACACAAGTAATGATGCACTTTTAGATAATATCGCGGAGCCTGTTTTTGATTTGCTTGATGATATTTTTGATAATCCTGTTAAAACACTTACAAGAATATTACCTAATATAATTTATTTTATGAACAGTGGCTCTCTCGAAAAATGCATTTCTAACCTGCTTATTCCCGTAACGGCTCTTACTTCAAAAATGAGCTCAGTTGTCGATGTGGAGCTTGATACCTCAGCATTAACCGAAGAACTTGACTTTAATAAGCTTTTGGGCGGTATGCTTGATGATTCAGGAATGAAAATTGCTGAATTTGATGTTAATTCCCTTGCAGGTATCGGAACAAAAACCGAAAAGCAAAGCAAAAGTACATTTGATGGCAATTATGTTAAGTATTCCTATATTGAAGCTGACCAGACAGGTGTTCTGATGAGTCTCTTAAGAGTTCTTGCTAAAACACTCAAGCTTCCAGGTAATGAGAATTTACTTATGGGTACAATGGGTAGCGGTAACGATACTTTTTCAACATATTCTGCATCTATCGGCGAACAGTTTGCTCAGATGACGGAGGATGAGCTTATTGAATGGCTTTATAATCTCCTCTTTAAAGAAAGAGCACAGATTGAAATAGTTGTTGATGATGACTATAATCCCACAATTATTTATAAAGAACCTACCAAGGATTTTACTGTCCTTTATATTGTTGGTGGTTTTGCCCTTGTGGCAGGTGTAATCGGCATTATACTTTTCTGTAACAGAAAACGTCTTTATTATTGACATTGTTATTGAGGTAATAAATTATGTTAGTTTTAAAAAATATAGTTAAGGATTATGTTACCGGTGATACTACGGTAAGAGCCCTTAAAGGTATTGATATAAATTTCCGCGAAAGCGAATTTGTGGCTATACTTGGTCCCTCCGGTTGCGGTAAAACAACTCTTCTTAATATTATCGGTGGTCTTGACAGATACACAAGCGGTGATTTGCAGATAAACGGTAAATCAACCAAACATTTCAATGATGGCGATTGGGATACATACCGTAACCATTCAATCGGTTTTGTTTTCCAGAGCTATAACCTTATTCAGCACCAGACTGTTCTTTCAAATGTGGAATTGGCTTTAACACTTTCAGGTGTTTCTAAAAAAGAACGTCGTAAAAGAGCAATCGAGGCTCTTAAAAAAGTAGGTCTTGAGAATCAGATTCATAAAAAGCCAACGCAGATGTCAGGTGGTCAGATGCAGCGAGTTGCAATAGCTCGTGCACTTATAAATGACCCGGATATTCTTCTTGCTGATGAACCTACAGGTGCTCTTGATACCGAAACAAGCGTTCAGATTATGGAGCTTCTTAAAGAAATTTCAAAAGATAAGCTCATTATTATGGTTACCCACAACCCTGACCTTGCGGAGAATTATTCCAACCGTATCATAAGATGCCTTGATGGTGAGGTTATAAGCGACTCTAACCCGTTTGAGCCTGATGAAAATGATAAAGTGAATGAAAAGGTAAGGCTTGAAAATACCAAAGAAAAGGGTAAAAAATCTATGTCCTTTGCTTCGGCATTTTCTTTGAGTATAAACAATTTGCGAACAAAAAGTGCAAGAACTTTCCTAACCGCATTTGCTGGTAGTATAGGTATTATTGGTATTGCACTGGTTCTCGCTCTTTCAAATGGTATTCAGGTTTATATTGACAGAATTCAGGAAGATATGCTTCTTTCGTACCCCATGACTGTAGAAAAACAGGCTTTCGATTTGGAAAGTATAATGACCTCTTTTACGGGCATTACCACGGAAATGGTTGAGGGTATGGATGAAGATAAAGAGGGTAAGGTTTATGTTAACGAATCCCTTATGCAGATGGTAAATGCCTTTATTTCCGAATCTACATCCAATAACCTTGATAATTTCAAAAAGTATATTGAAGATAATCAGGCAGAGTTTGACGAGGTATGTAACGATGTTCAGTATAAATACAGCACAGATTTAAATATCTATCGTGCGGATACTGAAAATGGTTTGGTTAAAGTTAACCCCAGCACTATGATGGAGAATATGCCCATGATGGAAGGTATGGGGGATATGGCCTCCTCAATGACAAGTATGATGCCTGTAAATGCTTGGATTGAGCTTATCGGTGACGATAAATTAATGGATGCTCAGTATGATGTTATTGCAGGTAAAATGCCCCAAAAATTCAACGAGGTTGTGCTTATTGTTGATGGTAACAATATGATAAATGAGCTCGTTGTTTATGCTCTCGGTCTTAAGGACCAGGAGGAATTCACAAAGAATATTATGCAGGCTCTTGCAAGTGGTGAATCTTTAGAAAATGAAGATATTACCGAATATTCTTATGATGAAATTCTTGATATGAAATTCAAACTCGTTTTAAGCGCGGATTATTTCGTTAAAGATAAGAAAACAGGCCTCTGGAACGATAATAGTGCCAACGATTATTTCGTTAAAAAGTTAGTTGACGAAGGCACAGAGCTTGAAATTGTAGGTATCTTAAAGCCCGATGAGGACAACACTCTTTCTTTGGGTACAGGTGGTATCGGTTATATGCGTGAACTTATGGATTACGCTATTGAAGAAACCGCAACAAGAGAGGTTGTTAAGGAACAGCTTGGTGATAAAACCAAGGATGTTCTCACAGGTATTGAATTTTCACACCTTACAGTTAATGATTTTGACCTTAAGGATGTTGATTTAGGCCTTATTGATTTCAATTATCTTGACTATACACCATTTATGTCTATGGCAGAGGGTATGGATATGTCGGAAATCAATTTAATGGATATGGGAGCAATGTTCGGCTTTGATGATATGACCGAGCTTCAGAAAAAGCTTATGGAAGGCTTCCTTAATGAAGAGCAGGTTCTCGCCATTAAACAGGCTTATGTTGATACAATGACTGCAAAAAGCTCTCTTTCGGGTACCTTGGATAAGCTTGGGTATTCAACCTTCGAAGCACCTTCAAGTATTTATTTTTACCCCAAGAGCTTTGAAGCAAAGGAAAGGCTTAATGAACTTATTGCATATTATAATGAGCAGGTAGCCGCAGATGGTCACGAGGAAGCACAGATTAAGGTTTCAGACTATATTGGTATGCTTATGAGCAGTTTAACAACAATTATTGATGTTGTTACTTATGTGCTTGTTTGCTTTGTTGCAATTTCTCTTGTGGTTTCATCTGTTATGATTGGTATTATAACCTATATTTCCGTTCTTGAAAGAACAAAGGAAATCGGTATTCTCAGAAGTATCGGTGCATCAAAGAAAGATATTGCAAGAGTTTTCAATGCGGAAACGGCGGTTATCGGTCTTGGTGCAGGTATAATCGGTATTATATCAACGCTATTGCTTGAAATACCTATTAACCTGTTGCTAAAATATGCCGCACATATTCCCGCGGCGGCAGCTTTACCACCGGTTGCAGCTGTAATACTTGTTGTTATAAGCGTAACCCTCACTCTTATAGCAGGGCTCATTCCCTCAAGAATTGCGGCGAAGAAAGATCCTGTTGAAGCACTTCGTACAGAATAAATTTTATGAGGCTGTAAAAAAACTAATCGTTTTTTTACAGCCTCATTTGTGGGGACAGGAAAAAAGATGCAGAACGAACAAACTGAGCCCCAATAAGGCTTTAGCCTTGTTGGGGCTTGCCCGAAGGCGTACAAAGGTACGTCGAGTGGCGAAGTTTGTTTGTAGCATAAAACATTGTTTTTTCTGCTACCTGTATTTTGGTATATTTTTATGGGCTTTTATGGGTTATTTATACCTATTCAATCCCTTGTCTTATATTGTTTTATGCGGTCTGCGCTTTTTTACATCCCCATTGTTATAATGATTTAAAAATATATCCTTGCTCTTTTGCATAATCGATTATATCGCGCAATGCATCTGCGTTGTCTTGTGAAACGGCGTGTAAAAGTAAAACGCACCCCGGGTGCAAACGCGATGTTACTGTATCAAAAGCATATTGCTTGCCTTTGGGATTGTTAACATCCCAATCTGCATAAGCACTTGACCAGAACACTGATGTGAAGCCTACGCTTTGCACCAATTCCAGAGCATTTTCAGAACAAGCACCCTCAGGGAATCGGAAAAAGGGTGCAGAATAACCGAAATGCTCTCTCAGGTAATTATCAAGTGTTTCAATTTCCTTTGCCATCTGTGTTCTGGCAATTTTTGAAAAATTTGGATGAGTGTCCGAATGGTTTCCGACAATATGCCCTTCGTTAATCATTCTTGCAATAATTTCGGGATTGTCCTTTACATTTGGCAGAGTTACAAAAAAAGCAGCAGGCACTTTCTTTTCTTTTAATGTGTCAAGTATTTTTTCTGTGCAACCGTTTTCATAACCGCAGTCAAAGGTAAGATATATAACCTTTTCACCACTTGTATCAAGGCAGATCGCTCCGTATTTTTCATAGAATTTCTGATTGTTTACAGAGATTTCGTGGGGAACTCCATTTTTTGAAACGCCATAACTATGATTGTGAGGAATGGTTGACATACCTTTCAAATTATTTGGATCAATAACGGGTAAACTAACCTTGGGTAAAGGCTCTAATCCTGTATAGGTTTCTTTAGTGCCGGTGTTTTTGCCGTAAACCACTTTTTTATTTGATTTTATAGTATCCATTGGCTGAGGGTTTGGTGCACTTTCAGTTTCGCTTTCTGATGTGCTTTCTTTTGGATTTTGTTTTTCTGTTTCGGCTTTTGTTGTGGCTTCCGAAGAAAATGAAGTAGTTGAATTCAAGCTGTTTTTACCGCAACCACAAAACGCACATACTATTGAAAAAATAAGTAAAAATGAAATGATTTTTTTCATGTTTTCTCCTTTTGGATTTTCCCGAGAGAAATTCCCTCGGGATTTGATTTATTTAAACATATACTGAACATTGTCTAAAATGCCGTCCATCGTTTTAACGCTCTTTTTAGCTAGTTTTTTCATTTTACGCTTTGTTCCGCTTTTTGAGTTTACAACACCTGCAGTAACTGCTGCCGCAACACCCATAGCCATTAAAGCACCGCCAAATTTCATTGCTTTATCTGTTGTTACCATCATTTTCAATACACCTCCCTTTGTTTTTAAAAGTTTTCCCGAGGATAGGAAAAGTAATCATTTTTACTTGATAAAAATAAATGGAAGTGATAGAATATTCGTAGTAAAATGGTACAGAAAGAAGAATGAAAATGGAAAATCAGAAACGCCTTGTTGCTATTAATGATATTTCGGGTTTCGGTAAATGCTCTTTGACTGTTGCGTTGCCTATAATTTCTGCCGCAGGAGTAGAAACAATTTGTATGCCTACAGCGGTTTTATCAACTCACACCGGTGGTTTTACCGGCTACACTTATCGTGACCTTACTTGCGATATGCCTGATATTTCTGCACATTGGAAATCAATTGATTTAAAGCCTGATGCAATTTATTCAGGTTTTTTGGGATCCTTTGACCAGATTGATATTGTGAAAAAATTTGCAGAAGATTTTAAAAGAGAAGATAATCTTTTTATTGCTGACCCTTGTATGGCAGACCACGGCAAAATGTATGCAATTTTTGATAAAAAATTTGCAAAAGCAATGGCAGAGCTTTGCTCAAAAGCAGATATTATTCTCCCTAACATAACAGAAGCATGTTTTATGACTGATACTGAATTTGTTTCAGGTATTCATACAGAAGCTTATATTGAAGCTCTTCTTAATAAGCTTCTCGATATGGGAGCTAAAAATGTTGTTCTTACAGGTGTTACATTCGAGGAGGATAAATTAGGTGTAGCATTTATGGGTCAGGATAGAAAGGCACAATATTATTTTCAGAGAAAACTTCCCGGAATGTATCACGGAACAGGTGATGTTTTTGCCAGTTCTTTCTGTGGTGCGGTTCTCAACGGGTTTTCTTATTATGATGCTATGGGTATTGCAGCAAGATATGTTTGCAACTGCATAAAAAGAACGCAGTCAATGGAAAATCCCATTACTTATGGCGTTGATTTTGAGAGAGGTATTCCTTTCTATATAAAGGAATTAGGTAAAGTATGAGCGAGCTTAATATTGTTTTGGTTGAACCTGAAATACCACAGAATACAGGCAACATTGCTCGTACCTGTGCTGCAACCGGTGCAAGGCTTCATATTATAAAGCCTATGGGTTTCACCATTGATGATAAAAAATTAAAAAGAGCAGGTCTTGATTATTGGTATTTACTTGATTTAACCTATTATGAAAATCTTGACGATTTTTTTGAAAAGAATCCTGATGGCAAATATTTCTTTTTTACAACAAAAGCGAGAATGACCCATTCGGATGCGGTTTATACCGATAAATCATTTCTCTTTTTCGGCAAAGAAACTAAAGGTCTTCCCGAGGAACTTCTCTTAAAGCATCCTGATGAATGTGTGAGAATACCGATGATTGACGATGCAAGAAGCCTGAACCTTTCAAATTCTGTGGCCATTGGCGTTTATGAGGCTTTAAGGCAGTTAGGTTATCCTGAACTCCAGAATAAAGGTCAGCTTCATAATTACACCTGGGAAGGAAATATTTAAAACATTATCATAACACCTCTGTTTAATGCATAAATTGTATTGCGGAGGTGTTTTATTATGACAGAAGAAAAAAGAACAGGAATTTTACCACATAATTGTATTCTTGAGGACAGAAAAAAGCTTTCTGTTTCAGGGGTAAAGGATGTGGGGAGCTTTGATGAGGAAATTATTGTTGCCCAGACAGAATATGGAGAGCTTACAGTAAAAGGCGAAAAGCTACATATAACAAAGCTTTCTCTTGAAATAGGGGAGTTATGTATTGAGGGGCGTATCAGTTCTATTTCTTATGCAGATGTGATTGATAAGTCGGGAAGCTTTCTTTCCAGAGTGTTTCGCTGATGTATACCGTTGACCAAAGTGAGCAGACGCTTATTTTTCTGGCGTCTTTAGGCGTTGGGTTTATTTTAGGTATAATGTATGATTTTTTCAGAGCATTAAGATTGGCTTTTTCAAAAGGCAAAGTGGCTACAATTGTTTTTGATTTATTGTATTTTTTCTTTGTGGCACTGTTGAGCTATATGTTTATTCTTGCGGCAAACAAAGGTGAGGTCAGGTCCTATATAATTATTGGTGAATTATTAGGGGCGGTTTTTTATTATTTCGCTTTAGGGCTTGTTGTTGTCAAGTTAACAGACCATTTTGTTAAAGTTTTAAAAAAGTTTTTTTCCATTGTTTTAAAGGTCGTAACATTCCCTTTCCGGCAATTGAAAAAACTTTTTACAAAACTTTTTAATAAAATGAATTTGTTTTTTAAAAAAAATGAAAAAAAGTCCAAAAAAATACGCAAAAAGGTATTGCCAAAAGTACGTGTGTATGTGTATAATTTACTAGGTATATTATGTGCAGGTTCAAAAAACTCACGGAAAGGCGGAAAAGCAGATGGCAACAAAGAAAAATAAAAAACAACTCAAGCCGCATAGTGTTTTGGTCATTGTTTTGTGTTTTGTTCTTTTGCTTTATATGGGCATAAGATTTATCAAAGCCCAGAGCGAAATAAATGCTAAAGCAGCTCAGCTTACAGAGCTCGAAAGTATTTATGAAAGCAAAGTTTCCGAAAACGAGGAGCTTAAATCCGCTATAAAGAATGGTGATAAAAAAGAACTTGCAGAGGAATATGCAAGGAAAAAGGGTTATGTTATGCCGGACGAAAGAGTTTACGTTGACATAACACCAGGTTCCGAACAATAATCAAAAAAACATTTAGGGGTAAACTATGGCAGTGGAAATCGGCGCGATTCTTGAAGGTAAAGTTACAGGTATTACAAATTTCGGAGCTTTTATTGAGCTTCCCGACAAAACAACAGGTATGGTACATATTTCAGAAGTTTCTTCGTCTTTTATTAAAGATATTCACGAAAAACTTTCTGAAGGCGATGTTGTTAAGGTTAAAGTTATTGATATTAACGAAAAGGGGAAAGTGGCTCTTTCAATAAAAAAGGCTCAGCCCGTGCAAGAGGAAGAATCAAGACCGAAACGTCCTTCCGGCGATAGACCTAAAAGAAACCAACCTCCTGTTTGGACAGGTACACAGCGTTCCGAACCGGAAAGTATGTCTTTTGAAGATATGATGGCAAAATTCAAAAGCGTAAGTGACGAGAAAATGAGTGACCTGAAAAAGAATAACGTTGCAAAGCGTGGTGCTTCAACACCTCGTCGTGGCGGTAACTCAAGAGGTTAAGTTACATATTATAAACCGTGCTGAAGTTTCAGCACGGTTTAAAAATTTTGGATGTGAAATAATGAGAGAAATCAGTGCAGTTTTAATTGAAAATGCGGTCGAGCAGCTTTTTCTTCATGCAAATGGAAAACTTTCTGACTCCTTGGAAAGCAAAATACGAAATTGCGAAAAAGAGGAAACAAATCCGATTGCAAAAAGTATATTTTCAGACCTTTGCAAAAATTTAGATGCTGCAAAGGAACTTAATATCCCAATTTGTCAGGATACAGGTATGGCGGTTTTGTTTTGTGAAATCGGGCAGGATGTTCATATTATTGATGGAGATTTTAATGAGGCTGTTAATAATGGCGTGAGAAAGGCATATTATGATGGCAAAATGCGTTGCTCAATTGTTAAAGACCCTATAAGACGAGGCAATACCAACGATAATACTCCTGCATTGATTCATATTTCCATTGTTCCCGGAGATAAAATAAAACTCACTGCCGCACCCAAAGGCTTTGGCAGTGAGAATATGAGTAAAATAAAAATGTTCACTCCATCAGCAACTGTGGATGATATAGTCGGATTTGTTGTTTCAGTTGTTAAGGATGCTGATTCAAACCCCTGTCCTCCTGTTGTTCTCGGTGTGGGTATAGGGAGTGATTTTGAAGGTGTTGCACTTCTTTCCAAAAAAGCTCTTTGTAGAGATGTTTCAGAAAGAAATTCCGATGAATTCTATGAGAACCTTGAAAACAGAATGCTTACAGAAATAAACAAATTGAACATCGGAGCTCAGGGCTTCGGTGGTGATATAACTGCCCTTGCAGTTAATATAGAAACCGCACCAACGCATATCGCAGGTCTTCCCGTTGCAGTTAATGTGGGATGCCATGTGACCAGACATAAAGAACTTGTGATGTAAGGCACAAGTTCTTTTAGCTACCAGTTGCCAGTGTGTAAAAGCATTGCTGATATTATCATCCCTGTTCACCTTGGCGAATTGGGAGTGGGACGACCGCGTCAGCGGTGGTGGGTTGCCCCGTAAAGACTATCCTTTGTAAAAGTATCGCAAGCTTTAACCTTTTAATTTGTTTCGTAATTCTTCGTATATTTCCAATATTTTAAATTTAACAATATATTTTTCTCCACCGTTAATTATTTTTTCTCCATTTTGGGAAAGATAGTCAACGTTTTTTTCGTTTGTTTCAATTCCATCTGCGGTAGGCACACATAATGGCGGGAACATAACGCACCACCAATTCTGCCCCTTTCCGTCGCCTAAAACTACTTTTAAAGCAGTATATTGACCTGCGGGGAAAGTGAGAGTGCCGTAGTTTCTTGTTTCGAAATATTCCTTTTGCAAAGTGATATCAACATCATAATTAAAGCCATTTTCTTCAAGAGTTTCTTTTGCAGTTTTTGTAAGGATTTCTTTTGAATTCTCAAAATGCTCTTTTGCATTTTTTGGTGTAACGCCTTTTCCAAGAATAGACGCGTTGGTGTTTAAAAGTGCATCACGTACTTTCAATTTAACCTCCTGGTCAATCTGTAAATCACTGTTTGCAAGTATGTGCAGTCTTACAACGTCTTCTCGCACACTTTGGGCAGAGGCGGTGAAAAATGTGCAGGAAAATGCAAAGTATAAAGAAATTCCGATAACAGCAACAGATAGTAAAATTTTATCCTTTCTTTCATTTATAGCTTTATATTTGAATATTGACATAATAAAAACCGTCCTTTCATTTCTAAAATGATTTTGGACGGTTTTTGTCATTTTATTCAATTTTGGGAAATTATTTCCACGCCTTTGTTTTCAGGTGTGCAAATATAAATATTTTTAAATGTAGCTTTTAGTTGGTTTGTAGCTTTTTGAGCGTTTTCTACCTCTTTGAAAATTCCGTATACTGCAGAGCCCGAGCCGGTCATACAAGATGCGATTGCACCATTTTTATTGCAAATATCTTTTATGTCTACTCTGCCTGATATTTCAAACGCTTGTTCAAAAACATTGCTACAAAGTCTAAGGGCATTTTCAAAATCTTCATCCGCAATAAATTCAAGCATTTGTTTGTTTTTCGGATGCTTCATATTTTCAATTGCATCAACTGCCGCGTACGCTTCCTTTGTAGAAACGCCGTCGTTGGGCTTTACAACGACAATGGTGTAGCCCTCTAAATCGGGTAGGGGAGCAACAATAGAGCCTGTGTCAAGAGCCAAAGCTGTTCCGCCTATAATGCAGAATGGTATATCCGCACCAACCTTTACACCAATTTTACAAAGTATTTTATCAGGATAGTTGGTATCAAATATTTTATTTAAGGCAACAAGCACCGCTGCACCGTCTGCACTTCCGCCTCCCATACCTGCACAGAATGGTGTATGTTTTTCGATATGGATATGAATACCTCTGTCAGTTTTAATATTTGCATACTCGAAAAAACTTTCCGCACATTTATAAACAATATTGCTTTTATCCGTTGGAACGCCTTGTGTATCACAAGATACAGTTATCTGGTTACCATCAGTTTTTTCAACAGTTATAATGTCACCTAAGCTGATTGATTGCATAATGGTGAAAAGACTATGGTATCCATTCTGTTTGATTCCTGTTACATCCAAAAGTAAATTGATTTTTGAATTGGCTTTTAAAGTGAGTTTCATACATCTCACTCCTTTCAAACCTATTTTAACACAAAAATTATCATTTTGAAAGGTATTTATTTCCATATATTTTGTAATAAACTCTGTTATTTTATATTTCTTTGTGGTATTATTAGTGTTTGAAAGAAGGTTTTTACTATGAGCGAAATTAAAATTATTGACTTGCACACACATACTGATAATTCACCTGATGGCAATCATTCTGCAATGTATATGGCAGAAATAGCTGAGGCAAATGGTATTGAATGTGTTGCGTTTACCGACCATTGTGAGGTTGATTATTTCTATAAGGATGAATATGACAGAAGAATTGTTCAGAGTTTTTTTGAGGTCAGCAAAGCAAGAACAGCGTTTGAAGGCAGACTTGATATTCTTCGTGGTATTGAACTTGCACAGCCTCATTATATCCCTGAACTTGCAGAAAAAATAATCACTTCTCAGAATTATGACGTTGTTATAGGTTCAATTCATAATCTTCGTGACAGAGAGGATTTTTACTATTTCAAATCCTTTGATGGTATGGATATTGAAGCTTTGATGAATGAATATTTTGATGAAATTTTACAGATGCTTCAATGGGGTGATTTTGAAATTCTTGCTCACATTACATATCCTTTCAGATATATTTTCAACCTTTGCGGTTATGTGGAGGATATAAATAAATATTCAGATAAAATTGATGAAATTCTTAAGCTTTGTGCAGAAAAAGACAAAGCTCTGGAAATCAATATGGGCGGTCTTAAATATCCAATAAACAAACCTGCACCTGATATTGATACTATTAAAAGATATAAAGAATTGGGGGGCAGACTCGTCAGCGTAGGCTCTGATTCTCATTATGCAGAAAGAATCGGTTTTGGTATTCCCAGAGCTTATGAAATGGCAAGGGAAGCTGGGTTTGATTTTGTTGCAAGATTCAAAGAAAGAAAGGCTTTTGAATTTGCAATTAAATAAGTGTTTTATGTAAAATTTGTATATTTTATTAGTTTTTACTGTTTTTATACATTTATTACAATTTAGGTTGAATACAAAAACTGTAAAGAGCGCAACTTGTCAATGTTCAAAACACTGTCAAAAATGTCAACAACTACACCTATTTTCTGAGTTAATTTTCCATAAAAGAAAAAAGCTGTAAAGCAACTGACTTTACATTGACAAAGTTTTGAACATTTTGCATTTTTCGACGAATGTATATACATTTCATATTCATTGAGGTGATGTTTTGAGGAAAATTGAATATTTAGTTTCCGAAGAATATAACAATGCACCGCTTTACTACTTTCTGAGACAAGGGGTTGGTGTTTCTACCAGAATAATTCAGTCTATCAGGCATACTAAAAAATCGGTTTTTATAAATGATATTGAAAGTCGGGTTGTGGATAAAGTCAGAGCAGGGGATACGGTTACTGTATATCTTCCTGAAAAAACACAGCCACCTGTTTTATGGGAAACACAACTTTCTGTAATTTATGAGGATGACGATTTACTCATTATAAACAAGCCGTCAGGCGTTTCAGTTCACCCGACACGAAACCATCCCAACGGAACATTGTGTAATGCAGTTGCCGCGTATCTTAAAAATCAAGGTAACGATAATTATGTGGCAAGAGCTGTTGGCAGACTTGATAAAGTAACCTCGGGTGTTATGGTTTTTGCGAAAAATGCATTTGTGGCATCAAAATTAAACGGAAACCTTGATAAAACATATATCGCTCTGGCAGAAGGTGTCTTAGAGGGCGAGGGGACAGTTGATGCTCCCATTTACCGACCTGATATAAATAAAACCATCCGTGCAATTGGTGAGCAGGGTGACGAGGCCATAACAAATTGGAAAGCATTGAAAAGTTTCGACAATAAAACATTGTTGGAGGTTAAAACAGTTACAGGCAGAACTCACCAGATAAGAGTTCACTGTGCTCATATTGGTCACACTCTTGTGGGTGACGAGATGTATGGGGGGAAAGTGACAGATAACATCAGCAGGGCGGCTCTTCATTGTTATGAGGTTAAAATAACCCACCCAATAACAAATGAGGAAAAAATATTTGTTGCTGAGATTCCTGAGGATATCAAAAAAGAAGTGCAAAGTGCAAAATGAAGGGGAAGCTTTGCTTCCAAATATTATATAAGGGTTCGCAATACTTTTACATACTGGCATCTGGCATCCGGCATCTAAAAAAGAATTGGAAAAAAGCGGATTTTCTCTTGACAAAGGAGAACTCTTCTGTTAAAATAGCTTTCGCCGCATATTAAGGGCGGACGCTATAGGTGCGTCTATTAACACCAAAATCCTTAGGTGGCCTTGTTAGCGAGACTGAAAGAAAGCAGGTAAATATCTATGTACGCAATCATCGAAACAGGCGGAAAACAGTACAAAGTTCAGAGCGGCGATGTTATCTTCATCGAAAAGCTCGAAGTTGAAGCTGATTCCACTATAACCTTCGATAAGGTTATCGCTGTTGGTGCAGACGACGGTATCAAAGTTGGTGCTCCTTATGTTGACGGTGCTTCCGTTAGCGCAAAAGTTATCAAAAACGGTAAGGGCAAAAAGATCGTTGTTGCTACCTACAAACCCAAGAAGAATGAAAAGCGCAAAATGGGTCACAGACAGCCCTATACAAAGGTTGAAATTTCAGCCATCAACGCTTAATCAATGATTAACGTCAGATTTTTTCATTCTGAAAATGGTGTGATTTCAGGTTTTTCTTTCAAAGGTCATGCAGGCTATGCTGCCCACGGTAGCGATATAGTTTGTGCCGCAATTTCTTCTGTTGCATATATGACTGCTAACACGATTATCGAAATAATGGGTGTTCAGGCGGATGTGACTATTAAGGAAGATGGCGAGATGACTTTTAAAGTACCCGAAGAAAGCACAGAAAAAACAAAAGATATATTGCTTGGTTTGGAGCTTCATATCAATGAACTCAAAAAGCAATATCCCAAAAATGTTACGATAACTACGGAGGTGTAACGAATGCTTAAAATCAATATCCAGTTATTTGCTCATAAAAAAGGTATGGGTTCAACTCGTAACGGCCGTGATTCCGAATCCAAAAGACTCGGTGCTAAAAGAGC